>NZ_JAXCHX010000019.1:0-77892 GCF_035984855.1 Arthrobacter sp. MP_M4 | reverse complement strand
CGGTCACACGCTAAATTTGTCCCGGCCCGCGGGGCGCGCGCCCCCCCGCCACCCGTCACCCCCCTTAAAACAAATTCCGGCGGGGGGGGGGGTTTTTACTAAACCCACCCCCCCGCCGCCTTTGCATTGACGATCTGCCGGCCGATAACCCCTGGATGGGTGCGGTTAGAACAGCGCGACCTTCGGTGTCCGGGGAAAGAGATCATCCAGCTCAGCGCGTTCTGCGGCGGTGGGAACCCAGGCCACGGCGGCAGCGTTTTGCCGGACCTGCTCGGGGCGGGTGGCGCCGGCAATGACGCTGCTGACCGAGGGCTGGGCTGCGAGCCAGGAGAAGGCCACCTGGATTTCGGTCAGGTCCCGCTCGGCGGCGAAGGCACTGAAGGCAGCCATTTGCTCCCAGTCGGCGTCGTGGACCAGGTTGGTGCGGGTGTGGCTGAGCCGTGAGCCCGCAGGCGCGGAGTCCTTGGCGTACTTGCCGGTCAGCAGGCCGTTGGCCAACGGAAAATACGGCAGGACGCCAAGTCCGTACGCCTCGGCCGCGGGCGTGACCTCAAGTTCGGCGCGGCGGTCCAGCAGGTTGTAGTGGTTCTGGGACGACACAAAACGCGCTCCGCCGCGGGCGCGCGCCACGAATTCGGCCTCGGCGATCTGCCAGCCGGCCCGGTTGGAGTGGCCGATGTAGCGGACCTTTCCGCTGGTCACGAGCTCCTCCAGCGCTGCAAGGGTCTCCTCGATCGGGGTCAGCGGATCGGGAGTGTGGAACTGGTAAAGGTCGATCCAGTCCGTGCCGAGCCGTCGCAATGAAGCCTCGGCGGCCTTGATGATGTAGCGCCGGGAGCCCCTTGCGCCGAAGTCGTTTCCATTGCCGCCGCCCATGTCCATGCCGAACTTGGTCCCGATCACGGCGTCCTCCCGGCGGCCCTTCAGGGCCTTGCCGAGCATCGACTCGCTAAGGCCCGGCTCCCGTCCGTATGCGTCGGCGACGTCAAAGAACGTGATCCCGGCGTCCAGGGCCGCATGGACGACGGCGTCGGTCCCCGCCTGCGACTCGGTGGCCGTATTGGCCCGCCCCAGGTTGTTGCAGCCAAGTCCTACAACGGAGACGGACAGTCCGGATTTTCCTACGCGGCGGTATTCAGTCATGAATTCAG
The DNA here is from genome assembly GCF_035984855.1 of Arthrobacter sp. MP_M4. Lineage (NCBI taxonomy): Bacteria > Bacillati > Actinomycetota > Actinomycetes > Micrococcales > Micrococcaceae > Arthrobacter > Arthrobacter sp. MP_M4. The sequence continues at coordinate 76,741 of NZ_JAXCHX010000019.1, read as the reverse complement.
CCTATAACGGCTGTACCGCTACAAAGTGAAGCCGGAAGCCGGTTTCGGTGAGTGCTTGAGCTTGAAGGACGTTTCACCGAACGCGGCGGCGCCGATGCTCAATTTTGTGAAGTCCAGGTCCTCGCCGCGGATGCAGACCTTGATCGCGTTGACGGCCTTGTTGATGTCCGGGGTGAGGATGAAGATGTTGAGCTTGGCATCGCTGAACTCGCTGCGGTCCACAATTCCGAGGCCGCGCCATGCCAGGTGGCTGATCAAGGCGTCCTTGGCTTTTTCCTCGAGGTAGCGGTCGCGGTCTGTGCCGTCTTTGGTCTTGAGGGCGTACTGGGCCACCACCCAGGACTGCTCCTCCTCGGGAATTTCGGCGAAACCGTCCTCGGCGCACTGCACGGCGAAAGCATCCATCAGGCCCTCAGCGGCAGCAGCGTCCGCGACGTCGGTCTCGTCAGTCTTGCTCTGGTGCCCCACTACGCCGTGGTTCATCACGAACTGGCTGTAGTCCTCGTCGAACCAGGCTTCCCTGAATTCCAGGACTCCTTCGTCGTTGCGTTTGTAAACCCGGATAATTCCGCTCATGCCCGTCCTCTCCTGAACCATTCGCGGTCTGCACCGTCGAAGGGTGGCTGTTGTGCCTTGACGGCCTGGTAAAGCTGGTCCGACGCCGCGGTGATTCGGTCCACCACGTCAGCGGGGTAGTCCATGTCGATCCGGTGCTCGGCAAACTCGTCCTCATCATCCACGTACACTCCGCGGTCCACGGTCCGGATGACGTCCAGATCCATGTCAATCAGGTGGAACTCGGCGACGCCGGCCCGGATCGTGGTCCAGCTGTGGCCGGTTGCCAGGTCCACGTAGACCTGGACGCCTGCGGGATGGGCGTCATCGTAAAAAGTGGCCACATACTCCCCCGAACGGGGGACCAACAGCACGGCGTCTGATGCGGCGTAGAACGCCGCCCCCGGGCGGGAACAGAACTCATGGGCTCCCTGAAAGATCCACCAGCCGTGCTCGTCCTCACCGAGGTACGTTCCGGGTACCACCCAGTGGGCCTTGCCGTTCCACTTCCGGTTCCGGGAAACCACCAGGTCGCCCGCAGCCAAGTCCTTGGGGGTCCTCACAGAATGGGAAGGCTGCCGGTGCTGGGGTGTTCCTGACCCGGGAGGGGACGCGCGAACGGCACTTTGGTTCCCAATACCTGCGCCACGACGTCGTGCGTAATCTGCTGGGCGGTCAAACCGACCCGTTCGAGCACCTGGCTGCGGGTTCCGTGGTCAAGGAACTCCACCGGAAGGCCCACCTCGTTCAGGGCGGTGTCCACCCCGGCGGCCCGCATTTCCTGCCGGATACGGGACCCGACGCCGCCGGCGCGGACCCCGTCCTCGATGCAGATGACCAGGCGGTGGTGGGAGGCGAGGGCGACGATGGATTTCCGGACCGGGAGCAGCCAGCGGGGATCCACGACCGTGGAACTGATGCCCTGGGCGCCCAGGCGGTTCGAAACGTCGAGGGCGAGCTCGGACATCGCGCCGACGCTCACAATCAGGACGTCGTTCTGGGTGGAGCCGGCCGGGCGGCGGGCGAGGACGTCGACGCCGTCGCTGAGCCGTTCGATGGCCTCGACCTCGGCGCCGACCGTGCCCTTGGAGTAGCGGATCACAGTGGGGGCGTCCTCGATGGCGACGGCTTCGCGAAGCTCCTCGCGGAGCCGGCTGGCGTCCCGGGGCGCGGCGAGGTGCAGCCCGGGAACTATCTGGACCATGGCCATGTCCCACATGCCGTGGTGGCTGGCGCCGTCGGGCCCGGTGACGCCGGCACGGTCCAGGACGATAGTGACACCAGCCTTGTGCAGGGCCACATCCATCAGAAGCTGGTCGAAGGCGCGGTTCAGGAACGTCGCATAGACGGCGACGACGGGGTGCAGTCCACCAAAAGCCATGCCAGCGGCCGAGGTGAGGGCATGCTGCTCGGCGATGCCGACGTCGAACACCCGTTCGGGATGCCGTGCGGCGAACTTGTGCAGTCCCACCGGAATGAGCATGGCGCCGGTAATGCCGACGATGTCCGTGCGCTCATCCGCGATGTCGGCGATCTCGTCGGCGAAGACGGCAGTCCACGACTTTGCACCGCCGGCATCGGCGGGTTCGCCGGTCTCCGGATCGATGATGCCGACCGCATGGAACTGGTCAGCCTCGTGGGCGCGGGCCGGCGCGTACCCATGGCCTTTTTCGGTCATGGCGTGCACGATCACGGGACCCGCGTAGGTCTTGGCGGTGGACAGGGCGTGCTCCATGGCCTGGAGGTCGTGTCCGTCCACCGGCCCGATGTATTTCATGCCGAGGTCCTCGAACATGCCTTGCGGGGCCCACCAGTCCTTGACGCCTTTTTTCATGGCGTGCAGGCTGCGGTAGGTGAACTGGCCAGCGGGTCCGCCGTTCTGCAGTTTCCGCCGCCACCAATCCAGGGTGCCCTCATAAGCCGGCGCCGCGCGGAAGGAGTCGATGGTGGGCCGCAGCGAGGCGAGGTAGTCGGCGAAACCGCCCACGGTGGGGGCGTACGAGCGGCCGTTGTCGTTCACAACAATCACCACACGCCGCTTCTTGTCCGCCGCAATGTTGTTGAGAGCCTCCCACGCCATGCCGCCGGTCAGGGCGCCGTCACCCACGACGGCGATCACGTAGCGGTCCCCGTCGCCGGTCAGCCGCCGGGCACGGGAGATTCCGTCTGCCCACGAGAGCGAGGAGGAGGCGTGTGAGCTTTCGACGATGTCGTGCTCAGACTCGGCACGGTCGGGGTAGCCGGACATGCCGCCCTGCTGACGCAGGGTGCTGAAGTCCTGGCGTCCGGTGAGGAGCTTGTGTACGTAGGATTGGTGCCCGGTATCGAAGACGATGCTGTCGCGGGGAGAGTCGAAGATCCGGTGTACCGCGATGGTCAGCTCCACCACGCCGAGGTTCGGTCCGAGGTGTCCGCCGGTCTGGGAGACGTTGCCGATCAGGAATTCCCTGACCTCGGCTGCCAGCTGATTCAGCTGCGCCTCGGACAACTTGCTCAGGTCCTGCGGATTCCGGATGGTCTCCAAGAGTCCCAACGGCCCCTCCTTCGGATGGTAGACATGCCGTTTAACTCTAACGCCTCAAGTGAACCCCTGGTGCCGGGACACCGCCCGGACCCGGCCGGAAACGCGGACGGCACAGAAACGCCCCGGCCGGTCAGGGACCGGCCGGGGCGTTTGCCTGGCACTTGCTACTCCCTTGCGGGAGGTGACTTCCGCTAGTTGGCGGAGATCTGGCGCAGCACGTACTGCAGGATGCCGCCGTTGCGGTAGTAGTCAGCCTCGCCCGGGGTATCGATGCGCAGGACGGCATCGAAGGACGTGACGGTGCCGTCTTCGGCGGTTGCGGTGACCTTAAGCGTCTTCGGCGTGGTGCCTTCGTTCAGCGCCGTGACGCCCTCGACAGCGAAGGTTTCCGTGCCGGTCAGCCCGAGGCTGGCAGCGTTCTGTCCGGCCGGGTACTGCAGGGGCAGAACCCCCATGCCGATCAGGTTGGAGCGGTGGATGCGTTCGTAGCTTTCAGCCACGACAGCCTTCACGCCCAGCAGCGCGGTGCCCTTGGCTGCCCAGTCACGGGACGAACCGGACCCGTATTCCTTGCCCGCCAGCACCACCAGCGGGATGCCGGCGGCCTCGTAGTTCTGCGCGGCGTCGTAGACGTAGGCCTGGGGGCCGTCAGCCTGGGTGAAGTCGCGGGTGAAGCCGCCCTCAACGCCGTCGAGGATCTGGTTCTTGATCCGGATGTTCGCGAACGTTCCGCGGATCATGACCTCGTGGTTGCCACGGCGTGAGCCGTAGGAGTTGAAGTCCTTGCGCTCCACACCGTTGGCCAGCAGGTACTGCCCGGCCGGAGTGTCCGACTTGAAGGAACCCGCCGGTGAGATGTGGTCCGTGGTGACGGAATCGCCGAGCTTCAGCAGTACGCGGGCGCCGGCGATGTCCTTGACGGGTTCCGGCTGCGCTTTCATGCCGTCGAAGTACGGGGGCTTCCGGACGTACGTGGACTTCGGATCCCACGCGAAGGTGTCGCCGGCCGGGGTGGAAAGTGCCTTCCAGCGGTCGTCGCCTTCGAAGACGCCCTCGTAGCCGCGGGCGAACATTTCCTTGTCGATCGAGGAGTCGATGACCTGCTGGACCTCGACCGGGTTCGGCCAGATGTCCCTCAGGAAGACGTCGTTGCCGGCCTCGTCCTGTCCCAGAGCGTCGTTCTCGAAATCGAAGTCCATGGTGCCGGCCAGGGCGTATGCGATGACCAGCGGCGGGGAGGCCAGGTAGTTCATCTTCACGTCCGGGTTGATCCGGCCTTCGAAGTTGCGGTTACCGGAGAGCACCGCCGTGACGGAAAGGTCGTTGGCCTGAATGGCCTCGGAGATTTCGGCGTCGAGCGGGCCGGAGTTGCCGATGCAGGTCGCGCAGCCGTACCCGACGATGTAGAAGCCGAGCTTCTCCAGGTACGGGGTCAGGCCCGACTTGTTGTAGTAGTCGGTGACGACCTTGGACCCGGGGGCCACGGAGGTCTTGACCCACGGCTTCGAGGTCAGGCCCTTGTCGACGGCGTTGCGGGCCAGCAGTGCGGCGGCCAGCATCACGGACGGGTTGGAGGTGTTGGTGCAGGAGGTGATCGAGGCGATCGACACTGCACCGTGGTCCAGCTCGAACTCGCGGCCGTCGGCGGTTTTGACGGTCACCGGCTTGGACGGACGCCCGTTGGACTTCGGTCCGTGGGAGTGCGGCGCCTCATCCGTCAGGTGCGTGGCGGTAGCGGTGAATGACGGCGAATCCGACGCCGGGAAGCTCTCGTCGATCGCTTCGTCCAGGCTGCCGCCGGCCAGGTCTTCCTGCACATAATTGCGCAGGTCTTGGCGGAACTGGTCCTTGGACTCGGTCAGGATGATGCGGTCCTGCGGGCGCTTCGGGCCGGAGATCGACGGAACAACCGTGGACAGGTCCAGCTCGAGGTACTCGGAGAAGGTGATCTCCTTGGAAGGATCGTGCCAGAGGCCCTGTTCCTTCGCGTAAGCCTCCACGAGGGCCACGTTCTCGTCGGACCGGCCGGTGAGGCGCAGGTAGTCGAGGGTGACGTCGTCAATGGGGAACATGGCGGCGGTGGAGCCGAACTCCGGGCTCATGTTGCCGATCGTGGCGCGGTTTGCCAGCGGCACAGCCGCGACGCCCTCACCGTAGAACTCGACAAATTTACCCACCACGCCGTGCTTGCGCAGCTGCTCGGTGATGGTCAGGACAACGTCCGTGGCGGTGGCTCCGGCCGGAATGGATCCGGTCAATTTGAAGCCCACGACGCGCGGGATCAGCATGGAGACCGGCTGGCCCAGCATGGCTGCCTCTGCTTCGATACCGCCGACGCCCCAGCCCAGGACGCCCAGGCCGTTGACCATGGTGGTGTGCGAGTCGGTGCCGACACAGGTGTCCGGGTAGGCACGGACCACGCCGTCAATTTCACGGGTCATGACAGTCCGGGCCAGGTATTCAATGTTGACCTGGTGCACGATGCCTGTTCCCGGCGGCACGACCTTGAAGTCGTCAAACGCGGTCTGGCCCCACCGCAGGAACTGGTACCGCTCGCCGTTGCGCTGGTACTCGATCTCCATGTTGCGCTCCAGTGCGCCGGAGTTGCCGAAGGCGTCGATCTGCACGGAGTGGTCGATCACCATTTCGGCAGGTGCCAGCGGATTGACCCGCTTGGGGTCACCGCCAAGTTCCTTCACTGCTTCCCGCATGGTGGCAAGGTCCACAACGCAGGGCACGCCAGTGAAGTCCTGCATGATCACGCGCGCCGGCGTGAACTGGATTTCAGTGTCGGGCTCGGCGCTGGGGTCCCAGCCGGCCAGTGCTCGGACGTGATCGGCCGTAATGTTGGCGCCGTCCTCGGTCCTCAACAGGTTTTCAAGCAATACCTTGAGGCTGAACGGAAGGTTTTCTGCACCTTCAACGGAGTTCAACCGGAAAATTTCGTATTCGGTACCGGCTACATTAAGTTTGCCTTTTGAACCGAAGCTGTCCACAATGCTCATCGCAGGACTCCTCTCGCAACAGTTTCATCTTTGTCGCGCCGCAGACCCCTTGCTAGTTAGGACTGCCTAACTAATGCTGAGCCTTGTTCACACAAGGATCGGTGCAGGGTGCAGGAGGTCAGCCGTAATTACGGAGCGCGACGTCGGACTACTCCGCCCATCCTAGTGGCCTTAGCCCCGGGGAGTCAGCAGCGCCACAGTCTCCATGTGATGGGTGTGGGGATAAAGGTCGAAGGCGCGCAGCCCCGCCAGGTCCCAGCCGGATTGCTGGAAGTAGCCCACATCGCGGGCGAAGGACGCCGGATCGCAGGACACGTACGCAACGGCCCGGGGTCCGGACGCGGTCAACTGGTTCACCACGGCCTTTCCGGCCCCTGCCCGCGGCGGATCCAGCAAGATTGCGTCGAACCTGCGCGCTTTCTCGCGCAACACCCGTTCCACCCGGCCCTGCACGATCTCCACCTGGGTTGCGCCATGGAGGTTTTTGCGGGCATCACGGCTCGTGCCGGGCGCGCCTTCGACGGACAGCACCGACCCGGTGACGCCGACGGCGTCGGCCAGCGGGGCCGTGAACAGACCCGCCCCGGCATAGAGGTCAGCTACCGCGGCGCCCGGTTCCAGGAAGCCGCCCTCCCGCAGAAAACCGGTCACGGCTCCCACCAGCGTGTCGGGGCCGTTGCGGTGGATCTGCCAGAAGCCGTCGCCGGTGACACGGTACTCGTGTCCGGCGGCGGCCTCCTGCACGTACGTGCGCCCGCGCAGCCGCAGCACTTCGCCTTTGACCGGATCGAAGCTGGCCACCGACACGTCCTCCGGCAGTTGCGCCAGGACCGCACTGAGGCGTTTGGCCCGCGTACCGGCGGCCGGGACAAGGAGCACCAGCGGGCGGGAACCGTTGGCCGGGGCTGCGACCTCGATGCGCTCGATGCCCTGAAGATCCATGTCCCACAGCCGGAGGGCGTTAATACCGTCGACAGCCAGCGGCATCTCCCGCACCGGCAGGACCAGATCGGAGCGGTGGGCGTGCATGCCGAGCTTGCCGGCCGGGGTCACCGCGAAACCGGTGCGGGTACGCCAGCCGAGTCCGGCCGCCCCCGCCACGCCAGGCTCCCCCACAGCCTCCACCGTTACCTGGCTCTCGATTCCGGCCAGGCGGTGCAGCTGCTCTGCCAGCACCTCGGCCTTGAGGCTGCGCTGGCGTTGGAGGGAGATGTGGCCCAGTTCGGCACCGCCGACAGGCGGGTGCCGGTGCGACCAGGAGCGTGCGGAATCCGCGAGGTCCCAGAAGTGCTCCACCCGATCCTCCGATGCGGACAGGACTTCGACGACGTCGCCGCGCCAGAATTTCGCGTCGGCGCCGGACTCGGTCAAACGGATCCGGACCTTCTCGCCCGGGATGCCGTGGCGGACGAACACCACGCGCCCCTCGTGCCTGGCCACACAGTGCCCGCCGTGGGCGACCGGACCGACGTCGACGATCAGTTCGGTGTGGGGCTGGGTCTGGGTGTCGGAACTCATAGGATGTCCTGCAGTCTCTTGGCTTCTTCGGAGGATTTCAGCTGCCACGGCACGCTCGCAACCATGACGCCCGGTTCGAAGTGCAGCCGGGTCTTGATGCGCAGCGCGGTCTGGTTGTGCACCAGTTGCTCCCACCACTTACCCACGACGTACTCGGGGATATAGACGACGATCAGGTCGCGCGGCGAGTCGCGGCGCATGTTCTTGATGTACTCCATGATAGGCGTCACCGTTTCGCGGAACGGGCTGGCCAGCACCGTCAACGGTACCGGGATCTCCAGCTTTTCCCAGTCTTCGACCGTTTGTTCGGTCTCCTCGCTGCTGATGTCCACGGTGATGGCGTCCAGCCGCGAGGGCCGGGACGCGCGGGCGTAGGCCAGCGCCCGGAGCACCGGCTTGCGCACATGCGAGACAAGCAGGACGGCGTGCACGCGGGTCGGCAGGGCCCGGGGCGAGGAGTCCTCGTCGACGGCGAGTTCCTTGGCCACGTTGTCGTAGTGTGCCCGGATGCTCCACATGATCAGGAACAGCACGAACATGGCCAGCAGCGCGATCCAGGCGCCCTGCTGGAACTTGGTGATCAGCACGATCACCAGGACCAACGCCGTCATGCCGAAGCCGATGGTGTTGATGGTGCGTGACTTGACCATGCGCAGCCTTAGCGCCGGGTCTTTGGCGAGCTTCAATTCCCGGCCCCAGTGCCGGATCATGCCGAGCTGGCTGATTGTGAACGAAATGAAGACACCCACGATGTAGAGCTGGATCAGTTTAGTGACGTCTGCGTTGAAGGCAATGATCAGCACCAGGGCTCCGGCGGCCAGCGCCAGGACACCGTTGCTGAAGGCCAGCCGGTCACCCCGGGTCCGCAACTGCCGCGGCAGGTAGCCATCCTGGGCCAAGATCGAGCCGAGGACCGGGAAGCCGTTGAAAGCGGTGTTGGAGGCGAACACCAGGATCACGCCGGTAGCGGCAACCACAAGGAAGAAAAAGATGGAACCCTGGCCGAAAATGGTCTGCGCGATCTGGCTGATCGCCGGGCTCTGGATGTAGCCCTCCGGCAGGGGCTTGCCGTCCAGCAGGAATTCCTTGGCCGGATCCAGCACGATGTGCACCTTGGTGGCATTGGCCAGGTAGATGATGCCGGCCAGCATGGAAGCCGCGATCACGCCGAGCAGGAGCAGCGTGGTGGCGGCGTTCTTGCTCTTGGGCTTCTGGAAGTTCGGCACGCCGTTGCTGATCGCCTCAATGCCGGTCAGCGCTGCGGCGCCCGACGAGAAAGCCCGGAGCAGCAGAAACGCCCCGGCGAGGCCGACCAAGCCCTCATCGAAGCCTGCCGCGGGGACTATGGTGAACGCCGCTGACGGCGCCTCCCCCAACTGGCCGGTGGCGGCCTGGAAGACGCCGACGGCGGTCATGCCGATGATGGAGGCCATGAAGATATAGGTGGGGACGGCGAACACGCTGCCGGCTTCCTTGATGCCGCGCAGGTTCACGAGGGCAAGGATCACGACGCCGATCGTGGCGATGGCAGCCTGCTGTCCGTGCAGTGAGGGCACGGCAGTGGTGAGGTAGGTGGCGGCTGAGGACATTGACACGGCAACTGTGAGCACATAGTCGACCAGCAGTGCGGAAGCGACGGTCAGCCCGGCATATTTACCCAGGTTCACGTTCGCGATCTCGTAGTCGCCGCCCCCGGAAGGGTAGGCGTGGACGTTCTGCCGGTAGGAGGCGACGACGGTCAGCAGCACCACCATCACGGCCAATCCCACCCAGGGCGAGAACGCCACGGCGCTAACGCCGGACAAAGCCAGGGTCAGGAGGATTTCGTCGGGCGCGTAGGCCACAGAAGACAGGGCGTCGGAGGCGAAGATGGGAAGCGCTATCCGCTTCGGAAGCAGGGTGTGGGCCATGCTCTCGTTCCGGAAGGGCTTGCCTACCAGCACCCGCTTCACGGCATTGAATATTGTCGGCACCCCACAAAGCTAGTCGCATTCGCACCCGATGTCATGACGGGGCAGGGCAGCCGCCCCGCCCCGGCCCCCGGACGCCCGGCACGGCCGCCGCGGGGCTGGTCCCGCGGCGCCCCGTGGCCGGTAGAGTTTTACGCAGCAGCAGACACAAAACGCTTGAGGAGGCACGGTTGGCGCACTTCGTGATCATGGGTTGCGGCCGCGTGGGGGCAACCCTGGCGCACACGCTCGAGGATGCGGGCCACTCCGTGGCCATCATCGACCAGGACGACCGGGCGTTCCGGCGGCTCCGTACCGGCTTTACCGGACGTAAGGTCACCGGCGTCGGCTTTGACCGCGAGACCCTGAAGCAGGCCGGCGTGGCGGATGCCTACGCCTTCGCCGCCGTCTCCAGCGGCGATAACTCCAACATCCTGGCCACCCGGGTTGCCCGCGAAACCTTCCATGTCCCGCACGTCGTCGCCAGGATCTACGACCCCGGCCGCGCGGAGATCTATCAGCGGCTGGGCATCCCCACGGTTGCCGCCGTGCGCTGGAGCGCAGACCAGGTGCTCCGTCGGATCCTGCCCGAGCAGCACCTGGCCGGCGACTACCGGGACCCGTCAGGCCGGCTGGTGCTCGCCGAGGTGGACTTGAACGCTGAGTGGATCGGCCATCCGGTGACCTCGATCGAAAAAGCCGCCGGGATCCGCGTCGCCTACCTGACCCGGTTCGGGGAGGGCATGCTGCCCGCGGCCGGCACCCTCTACCAGGACGGGGACACCGTCCACGCCATGCTGGCCGTGGACCGCAGCAGCGAAGTCGCCCACATTCTCGCCAAAACCCCCGCCAAGGAGTCCTAAATGAAAGTCGTCATTGTCGGGGCGGGCAGCGTCGGTTCATCGATTGCCCGCGAACTGCTGGCCCACAAACACGAGATCCTGCTGATCGACCTCAAACCTGAGGTCATCGGGCGCAGCGGACTCCGCGGCGCCCACTGGCTCGTGGGCGATGCCTGCGAGCTGAGCACCCTGCAGGACGCGAAACTGGAGGACGCCGACGTCGTGGTGTCCGCAACCGGCGACGACAAGGTCAACCTGGTGGTCTCGCTGCTGGCGAAGACGGAGTTCGGCGTGGGCCGGACGGTGGGCCGGGTCAACAACCCGAAGAATGACTGGATGTTCGACGACTCCTGGGGCGTCGACGTCGCCGTTAACACCCCCCAGCTCATGACAGCCCTGGTCGAGGAAGCGGTGGAAATCGGCGACCTCGTCCGGCTGCTGACCCTGCAGACCGGCGTGTCCTCGCTGGTCGAGTTCACGGTTCCCCACGACTCGCATGTGGTCGGCCTGACCGTGGGCGACATCCAGTGGCCGGAGGATTCCACCCTGGTGGCCATCCTGCGGGACCAGGCGCCGATCACACCGAGCCGTGATGATGTGATCGACGGCGGCGACGAGCTGTTCTTCGTCACCACGATCGTCGCGGAGGATGAGCTGCGCGCCCTGCTCTCACCGGAGTCACACGGCGAGGACGCGCAGGACCAGGACAGACGCGCCGTCACCGCGGACGACGGCTTCGACGGCTAGCTCAGGCCGGTGTTTCGCCCGCAGCGGGCGCGTCCGGAACAGCGGGCCGGGTCAGCAGCCAGGCGACCCAGATACCCAGGATGTACAGCGGCGGGCCCATCAGGAGCCGGGTCGTAGCGAGGGCCGCGAAACCGGGCTCGCCCAGGAAATAGAGCGGAACCTGGACCAGCAGCCGCAGGGCCAGGACCGCAATGATCACCCCTGTACCAACCTGGTAGGCCCGCACCCGAGCCGGGTCCTTCCGCCAATCCAGCCCCTCGTTGCGGACAAAGCCGAAAATCAATCCGGCGAACGGCCAACGGAAGGCGATGGAGGCCCCCATCGCCACGATGTAGGCGGCATTGGTGAAGAACCCCGGAACGTAAAAGTCCTCAGCCTTGCCGGTGGTGTTGGCAAGCCACGCAGACAGGCCGACACCTACAATGCCGGCCAATGCCTGCGTCAGGGGCTTGCGCTGGACGAGCCGGACCACCGTGAAGGCCGCGGCGACGGCGAGGGAGGCCACAAGAGCTACTGTCAGCTCGCGCGTGAGCGTGAACGCGACCAGGAAAACCAGGCCCGGGAGGATGCTCTCCGCGATCCCCTGAACGCCGCCGGCGCTTTTCAGGACGTCGACGTTGCCGTTGTGTGAACGGTGCAGCCCGGCCTTGGCGGCGTAGCCGGCGGCGAGTTGCGCCACGGTCGGTTCAGCTGCCGTGGGCTCGGGCTTCTCGGGCACGGTCATTGCTCCTCCTGGCGGGAGAGTATTTCATAGCGGGGATTGAACATGGTTGGCAGGCCGTCGCGTACCGTCACCATGCCCTGCAGGCGAAGTTCCGTCCCGGCGTCCACGCCGGGAATGCGGCGGCGTCCCAGCCAGACCACCCGGAGCCGGTCTTTCGGAACGGCGGACCGGGGGTGCCGTGCCCCGGGGGCAGCGGGCGCGGCCCCCGGCGTGCCGGCGGCGGCCGTTGCTCCGCGTTTCTTGACCGGGGCGTCGTGATCGACGACGACTGCGGTAAAGGCAGCAATGTTGCTCGCCGGCGGATAGGTGACCGACTCAATATAGCCGTGGCACAGCACGCGGCCGCGGTCCGGCAGCCCTCTCACCGAGACCGAGGAGGCCGGGTCCTGGCGGGGGGAATCAGCCAATCTGGGTAATCTCCGGTCCGCGTTCGGGCTGGTCCAGGTCCGGGGCGGACTGCGGTGCGGGCACGGCGTTGTCCTTGGGCAGGTGGAGTTGCAGCAAGTCGCGCGGCGGCATGGGGCTTTCGCCACGTACCACCACGAGCTGCCGGAAGAGCCCCTCGAGGCCGGCGGCTGCGTCGCGGTCCACCGCGGCTTCGCCGCCGAACACGCCGCGAAGGAACCAGCGCGGACCGTCGACGCCGATGAAGCGGGCAACCCGGTAGCCGTGACTTCCGTCGCCGCTGCTGGCCGGGAGTTTGGCGAGCAGTTCCGTGCCGAAGCCGCCCTCAATCTGCTCGATCTGGCCGCCTTGACTGCCGACAGACTGGCCGATCTGTTCACGGATTTCGTCCCACAGCCCTTCGGAGCGCGGCGCCGCGAACGCCTGGAGCTGGAGGCTTGAGCCGTCCAGGTCCATGGTGACGGCGACGACGCGCTGGGTGGCTTCCTCCACCTCAAGCCGGAGCTGCAGGCCTTCCGCCGGGGCAATGAGGAGGGCGCCAAGGTCCACGTACCCGTCCTGGTCCTCGATTTCCGAGGCGTCGAAGGGGCCGGTCGCGCCCCTGACAGGGACACCCGTTGCGGCCCCGGCCGAATCGTCGGCGGAAGCGTCAGCAACTGCCTCCAGGGTTTCCCCGGGATCTGTCAGCTGTTCCTGCTTGGCTTTCCTGCCACGCCCAAAAACCATGGGTTCGTCTCCTTAGTTGAAATCTTTTGCCGCCGAAGTTGTGATCTTGTGCCGCCGGGACGCAGTGCGTCCCCGGCCGGATACCTTCTGCAATCGTTCTGCAGCTGCGAGGGCCGGCCGATACGCCTGCAGGTAATACTGCAGGTCCCGCCTGCTTCCGGTCAGACCGGCACGCCGAATCCGCCGGTGGATCCGAAGCCTGCCTCGCCGCGTGCTGAGCCGCTGAGCTCCTGGACGGGGAGAAACGCTGCGTGCTCCACACGCTGGATAACCATTTGTGCAATTCTATCGCCGCGCTTGAGTTCTATCGCCTCGTGCCGGTCTGTGTTCAACAGTGTCACCGCGATTTCCCCGCGGTAGCCCGCGTCGACGGTTCCGGGGGCGTTCACCACGGTGAGTCCGTGCTTGGTGGCGAGCCCGGACCGCGGGTGGATCAGCGCCACGAAGCCGTCAGGCAGGGCGATGGAGACACCGGTGGGGACCAGCCGGCGCTCCCCCGGGTCAAGCACCACGTCCTCCCGGGTGCGCAGGTCCGCCCCGGCGTCGCCGGGGTGAGCATACGACGGCGGTTCCAGGCCGTCGTCGAGCATCTTCAGCTGGACCGTGAGGGTGGGGGCGCCGTACTCTTCCACTGCTGCGGTTTCTTCAGTCACAGTCCCCCACTCTAACGCCCGCCGGGAAGATCGGCCTAGCTGCGTCCAGCGGGCGGGGATGCCCGGGCCCGGCGCTGCCGCCAAGGTGAAATAGCCCGGGAAAAGTGGAAAGCTGGGCCTATGCCCGAATCCAGTGCAGCCGTGCCTGCCCCCAACAGCACCCCCAGCGACGCCCCCGTAATTTACAGCGAGAAGCTTTGGCCGAACGCCTGGATCTGGCTGGTGTCGGCGGGACTGTCAGGCGCGGGCATCCTCGTGTTCGCCCCCATCAGCCTGACCGCGGGCATCATCGCCGCCGTTGTCCTCTTCGTGATCATCGGTGTGCTGCTGGTCATCTCGACCCCCGCCATCACGGTTACCGCCTCGACACTGCGCGTCGGCCGGGCCACCATCGAGCGTCGTTACGTGGGGGCCACGTCCGCGTTCCGCAGCAAGGAGGCGACGGCGGAACGCGGCACCCGCCTGAACGGCTTGGCCTATATGTGCATCCGGGGGTGGATTGACCCCGTGGTCCGCGTCGAGATTACCGATCCCTCCGACCGCACTCCCTACTGGCTGGCCTCGACACGGCACCCCGATGAGCTGCTTGCAGCGCTGAGCTCTTAGCCCTCGCAATCCCTGCAGTATTTAAAGCCATTCTTTTCCCGGGCGATCTGTGAACGGTGGCGGACAAGGAAGCAGGAGGCGCAGGTAAATTCGTCGGCCTGCGCCGGGAGGACGCGGACCAGCAACTCCTCTCCCGACAAGTCGGCACCGGGAAGTTCGTACCCCTCCGCCAGGTCCGATTCGTCCTCGTCGACCACTGCGGAATGCTTTTCCGTGCGCCCCCCTTTCATGACCTCAAGGGAGTCCTCGCCGAGGTCCTCTTCCGTTTTGCGCGGCGCATCGTAGTCTGTCGCCATTATTTTCCTGCTCACACTCCGCGATTGTTCGATTGGATCGCCGGCCCTGGGCGGTCCCTGCAGGCGGTAGCCCTGGGACCCCGGGGGCGGTTCACCGGTGACAACGCCGGACACTGTGTTTTTGTGCCCAATGTCGGGTCATTTTTGCTTAAGCCCCCAGTGAATACCAGTGGCGTCCGGCCCCGGACGCCGGGAGCCGGCCGCGGTCTCCGGTTTCCGGCAGCCCCGGGGGTCCCCAGCAAGCCAAAAAGCCCCGTCAAGACGCGGAAAGTTGCGGCGCGCCCGCTTTCCTGACCGGAATCGGTCCGCATCAATGGCAGACTTTCGCTTGTTAGTAATGCCAGGGTGGAGGATTTGTATGCAGGATCTACGGCTTGTAGGCGTCCACGACGACGGGAAGCATCTCCTGTTGAGCGGCGCCGGCGGCGAGATGTTCCAGCTGCCAATCGATGAAGCACTTCGGGTGGCAGCCAGCCGGACGGCGGCCAAGTCCGCTGCAGCTGCTGTTGCCGCGCCCATCGCGATGTCCCCGCGCGATATCCAGGCGCGGATCCGCAGCGGCTCGACGGCAGCGGAAGTGGCCGAGCTGTCCGGCATTCCGGTGGCGAAAGTCCAGCGCTATGAGGGTCCGGTGCTGGCCGAACGTGAACACGTCGCCCGGCAGGCCCAAAAAGTCGAAGTGGCGGCCCCCGCCCCCGGTCATGACATCTACCGTTCCGTGTTCGGTGACCGCCCGGCGTCGCTCGGCGAGATGGTGGCCCACCGGCTCAGTGCGCACGGCATCAATGCATCCACCGTCGAGTGGGACTCCTGGCGGCGCCCCGACGGCAACTGGAACGTCGTGGCGCGCTTCGAGGCGCAGCCCGGCGGCCCGGCGGGCATCGGCGAGGAGCCGCCCGCCATGTGGACGTTCAGCCCGGCCCGGAAATCCCTACAGAACGCGAACCGCTGGGCGCAACAACTCAGTGAACTCGAACCGCTCGACGGCCCGCTCCCGGCCCGGAGGCTGTCCGCTGTGTCCGACGACCGTCCCTTTGATTTCGAAACGGACGCCGATGCTGCCGCGCGCACCGCTACCGCGCAGCTCCAGATCGTCCAGCAGGAGCAGGAATCCGATGGGTTACTGGACATGCTGCGCTCCCGCCGCGGGCAGCGCCTCGGCGTGGACGAGGACGGCGACGACGCCCTCGCCAAGCTGTTGACCGACGCCGTACCCGCGGCTCACCCGAGGCCCGCTGAGATTCTCGCGGAGCTCCCGGCAGACACGGTGCCTGAGGAGTCCACGGCGGAAACAGCGGAACCTGAATCCGAGGAGACGGCGGACATTGAGCCCCGTCCCGCAGCCAATCCCTGGGACCGCCGCCGCGACGGCCGGCCCTCGATCATGTCCAGGCTTTCGCTGGCTCCCCGCCAGCAGGAGTCGGAGGATGACGCCCTGAAACTGCATGACGGGGTCAGTACCGACACCCGGGAGATCACCATCGCCGCGTCGCAGATGCGTCCCAGCGGTAAGCAGGAACCAACGCCGAGGCAGGAAGCGAAGCCCAGGCGCGAAACACCGGGCGGCCGTATTCCGGCCTCCAGCCCGGGTCTTGATGAGCTTCTCGGCGGCGGATCCGCCCGCCGGCAGCCTCGTGAGGCACCCGCGGGGTCCCCGGACGACCGGGGTGCCGAGCAGCCCGAACGGCAGCCTGCGAAGCAGAAGCGCTCCAGCATTCCGAGCTGGGACGACATCGTCTTCGGGGCCCGCGGGGACTGACAGGCGCCCGCCACCTCAAGACGTCCAGGCTCGGGGTTTTTCACGCCGGATCAGGCGCGTGGGGCCCTTTTGCCGTCGGCCTGGAAGCAGAGTAGCGGGACTTCGCGCTCAGCCTTAGTCAACGACCCGTGCTGGCCCACCACCTCGAGGGCGGTCGGCCGCGTCCGCCGGGTGTCGTAGAAGGCCACTGCGTCCTTGGCCGCGATCATCACGTCACCGATCCGGGGAGCAACCTCGGCCCGGACTTCGCCGAACAACCCGGCGGCGATGGCTTCCCCCCGGGTGAAGGCCCAGATCCGGTCACCAAAGCGGGCCTGCCAGGCCCCGGCCAGCCGCGCCTGCGCGTCCTCATTGTTCTGCTCCTCGAGGTACAGGTGGACCATGCGGGGTTCGCCTGCGGTGTGGCGGACGCCGTCGACGAGGGCGGGGTCCGCGGAGTAGTCGATCCGCTGGGATGCCGGCACGTCGAGCATGCCGTGATCGGCCGTGAGCAGAATGGTGGTGCCCGCCGGCAAGGCGGAGCTGAGCCGTTTGACCGTGGCGTCGAGTTCTTCGAGCTGGTGCTCCCACTGCGGTGACTGGCAGCCGTGGCGGTGCCCGGCCTTGTCTAGTTCGTTGACGTAGAAGTACATCAGGGACCGCCCGGCCCCGGCCATCGCCTCGGCCGCTGCCGCGGTCCTGGCGTGTGAGGTGGTGGCGGTAACGTAGCGGCCGCCGCGTAGCGCCGCCCGGGTCATTGCGGAGTCACTGAACTGCGGAAGGCTGACAGTGGTGACCTCCACGTGCTCGGCGGCCCGCTGGAAGACGGTGGGAAAGGGCTGCCAGCGTTCGGGATCCACACCGGCGTCCCAGCCGCCCAGCATGTTCACCACCCGGTCCTGGTCGGGGTCCAGCACGTCGTAGCCCACCATGCCGTGCTGTCCGGACGGTAATCCGGTGCCGAAGCTGGCCAGGGACGCCGCGGTGGTGGAGGGGAAAGCTGAGTCAAGGAAGACGGGAACCTGCCCCTGGCCGGATTGCATCACCGACCTCAGGAAGGGCGTGTGCGCGGATTTCTGTTTCAGCAGGTTGCGTCCCAGCCCGTCGGCGAGGACGACGCAGATGCGCTTGGCGGCGGCCAGGTTCAGCCGGTTGTCGAAGCCGGGCACGCCGACGCTGGCCGCCGCGCTCGTGAGGACCTCGGCGATGGAACGGTTCCCGAAGGCCGGGGCCGCGGGCAGGCCCGCCGAAATGGTCCCGGCGGACGACAGGGGTTGGGGCACGCCGACCGGCGTCATCTCAGCGCTGGTGGCCGCGGCTGGCGCGGCTGCCGAAGACGCCCATGCGCGGACGGGGCGGGAGCCCCGGGGCCGTATGCGGCACCGGGGCGGAGGACCCGGTGTTTACGGCACGGAGGGCGCGGGCGAACAGCTTGGCGTCCTGGACGGCCTGCAGGCCGTCGGCCTCGGCGCTGATCCGCAACACGATGTCCTCTTGGACGATGCTGCCACTGTAGCCGTGGTCCGCTTCGCATTGCGGGTCGCCGCAGCTTGCCGGGCCCATGTCGAGCCGCTGGCCACCGGACCAGGCGATGGACAGGGTGAGTTCGCGGACCGGGTCCGAGGGTTTGTAGTCCTGGGGCTGGGCGTACACATAGCTGAGCACCACGGAGCGGATCTGCGTCACGGGCACGGATTCCGTGGAGACCTGTGCCACGATCTGTTCGCCGGCCTCGTCGAGCTGCTGGTCATCGACGTGGGTAATGACCAGCATGTCCTCGGTCAGTACCAGTACCGAGATGTGGCGTCGGACCTCGGCACGGTCGAAGTGCGTCTCGAGGTGCACCAGGTGGGCCACACAGTCGCGCCCGTCCAGGGCGTCGGCGACGACGTCGGCGACGAGGGGCGGATAGAAACCGGCTTGCTGGAGGGCTCCGTCCAGGCTCTGACCCTGCGCACTGTGGTCATGCAGGCCCTGGGGGTGCGCACCCGGGCGCCCCGAGGCGGCCGCCGGGTGTTTGGGTGTTGGAGTCTGAAAGCTCATGCTCTCCATTTTCACAGATCGGTTGGGCACATGCTAACCGTTGCCGAGTGCGGGTCCCCGGGCCTCTGCCCCGCCGTCCGGCAGCGTCAGTTGCGCATGGCGCGCCGGGCGCTGTCGGTGCGCTGGGCAGCGTTGGCGATCCGGACGTCCGCCGCGAGGATGGCGAGCCCCTCCGGTCCGGCGAGGACGGGGTTGAAGTCGACGAGGGCGATCTCCGGGTGGTTGTCCTTGAGCCGGGCCAGCCGCGCAGCAAGGTCTTCCAGGGCCCGCCCGTCCACGGCCGGAAGCCCCTGGTAACCGAACAGTTTCCGCGAGGCGCGCGGGGCCCGGATGAAGTCGTGCAGGTCCGAGCCGGAGAGCGGAGGCACCCGGTGCGCCCAGTCCTCCAGCAGGTTCACGGCGTCGCCGGCCAGCCCGAAGGACACCACCGGGCCCAGCAGCGGGTCCTCGATGGCCCGGAAGGTGCACGCCTGCCCCACCGGGGCCATGGTCTGAACTTCCAGCGACGGCGAGCCGTAGCGCTCCAAGGACTTCCGCATCTCCTGCACGTTCCGCCGCAACGAGTCGGCGTCCTGGATGTCCAGCCGGACCCCGCCCAGGTCCAGGCGATGCCGCAGCGCAGGGTCGGTGGTCTTCAGAGCCACCGGCCAGCCCAGCCGGTCCGCCGCCGCGACGGCCTGTTCGGCAGTCTCGAAGCCGACGGACGGAACCACGTGGATGCCGTAACGGGCGAGCAGGCCGGCGGCCTTCTCGGGGTCCAGCCGAACCAGCTGCTCACCGCCCACCGTTTCCAGCAGCCCTTCGAGCAGCTCGTGGGTGCCGTCGGCGTCGCATCCCTCCGGTTCCACGAACAGTCCCTGGTCCCGGTCCAGCCACTGCGCGTACCGGACCACAGCACCCAGGGCTGCGACCGCGGCGCCGGGGTTGGAGTAGCAGGGAACAACCGTGGTTCCCGCGTCGTCACCGACCATGCCCTCCACGTAAATGGACGGGTCCAGAAGACCGCTGAACGCCGCGACCACGGGTTTACCGGCCGCCACGGAACATTCGGCCAGTACCCCGGCGATTTTCTCCACGGTGAGGCCGTGGGCCGGCAGCAGGGCAACCACGACGGCGTGGACGGAATCGGCGGTGAGGACCTCTTGCAAACTGTGCCGCAGCGCGGGCAGGGCCACGGACATCCCGGCGTCGAGGTCTATGTCGGTGACAAGGCGCTCAACGCCAAGTCCCTGCGCCGCTGCACTGTCCGCAACGACTTTGCCGAGCGCCCGCGAGTTGCTGAAGACCGCGATGCCGGGTCCCGTGGGCAGGGGCTGGCTTGAGACGATCTGGGCGATGTCCATGAGCTGTTCGATGGTTTCCACGCCGATGACGCCGGCCTGGCGCATCATCGCGTCGAGGGCTTCCGGCGGCGCCATGGTGGTGCGGACAGCGTGGCCGGGCGGCAGTCCGAGGCCCATGGCACCGGACTTGGCCACGATGACGGGTTTGGTCCGTGCCAGCCGCCGGGCCAGGCGGGAGAATTTACGCGGATTGCCGATCGACTCCAGGTAGAGCCCCACGGCGGTGGTAGCGGCGTCGTCCTCCCAGAACTGCATCATGTCGTTGCCGGAGACATCAGCGCGGTTCCCCGCCGAGAGGAAGGTGGAGAGCCCGACGCGGCGGCGGCTGGAGGCGGCGTAGAGGGAGACTCCGATCGCCGCGGACTGGCTGAACAGGCCCAACCCTCCGCGGCGGGCCAGCGAGGGCGCCATCGAGGCGTTCAGGGACACTGCCGGGTCGGTGTTGAGGATGCCCAGGGAAGCGGGGCCGATCACGCGCATGCCGTTGGCACGGGCTTGCCGGACAAGCTCGCGCTGGCGGGCGAGGCCGCGCTCGCCGTCATCCGCGAACCCGGCGGTGGCCACCACGATGCCCTTGACGCCGGCGGCGCCGCATTCCTCCACGACTTTGGGGACCTCGGCGTACGGGACGGCGATGATGGCGAGCTTGACGGGGCCCGGGACCTCGGACAGCCGGGCGAAAGAAAGCATCCCGGCGAGCTCAAAGGCTTCGGGATTGATCGCATAGACCGGCCCGGTGAAGCCGCCTTCAATGATGTGCTCCAACAGCTGGTAGCCCACGGTGCCCCATTTGCGGCTGGCACCGATGACGGCTACGGAGGTCGGGGCGAGCAGTTCCTGGATGCTGCGGGCTTCTGCACGGTGTTCCCGGGACTCCATCACGGCGCGGGATTTGTCCGTGGGGTCGATATTGAATTCGAGGCTGACCACGCCGTCGTCGAAATGGCGTTTGACGTCGTACCCGGCGTCAGAGAAGACCATCAGCATTTTGCGGTTTTCCGGCAGGACCTCGGCACTGAACTTCCGGATTCCGTTTTCGCGGGCGGCGGCGGCGAGGTGTTCGAGCAGGATCGAGCCGATGCCGCGGCCCTGGTGCGCGTCTGAGATGTTGAACGCGACTTCGGCCTCCACGGGGTCGTCGAGCCGGTCGTAGCGGCCGATCCCCATGATTTCCCCGCCGATGGTGATCACCAGCGCCACCCGGTCCTTGTAATCCACCTCGGTGAACCGTTTGAGTTCCTTCGCGGAGAGTTTGGACTTGAACGCGAAGAACCTCATGTAGATGGACTTCTGCGACTGCCCGACGTGGAAGGCCTGGACCGCGTCGGCGTCCGAGGGGTGGATGGGACGCAAATGCGCGGTGCCGCCGTCGCGCAGCACAACATCGGCTTCCCAATATTCCGGATATACGCCGTCCGCGGGCTGATCCACCATAGGCTTAGCCTAGTCATAAACTCAGCCAGTTTTCGTTCTGCCCCCTCAGAAGGACCCACCAGCCTCATGGCCCGCCGCCAAACCCCGTCCCCGGCAGGGGAAGCCAGCCAGGATTTCGTAGAGAACATCGTCGACATCGACGTCACGTCGGAGATGGAAGGTTCGTTCCTCGAGTACGCCTATTCGGTGATTTACTCCCGCGCCCTGCCCGACGCCCGCGACGGCCTGAAACCGGTGCAGCGGCGCATCCTGTACATGATGAGCGAGATGGGCCTGCGGCCGGACCGCGGCCACGTCAAGAGCGCCCGGGTGGTGGGCGAGGTCATGGGCAAGCTGCACCCCCATGGTGACACCGCAATTTACGACGCGATGGTGCGCATGGCGCAGGACTTCTCGCTGCGGCTGCCGCTCATCGACGGCCACGGCAACTTCGGCTCGCTCGACGACGGCCCCGCGGCGCCGCGGTACACCGAAGCCCGCCTCGCTGCCGCCGCGCTGACGCTGACCGACCACCTCGACGAGGACGTCGTCGATTTCGTGCCCAACTACGACAACCAGCTGACCCAGCCCGACGTACTGCCGGCGGCCTTCCCGAACCTGCTGGTCAACGGCGCCACCGGCATCGCCGTCGGCATGGCCACGAACATGGCCCCGCACAACCTGGTGGAGGTCATCGCCGCCGCCCGGCACCTGATCGAGCACCCGGACGCCACGCTGGAAGACATCATGAAGTTCGTCCCCGGCCCTGATTTGCCCACGGGCGGACGGATCGTCGGGTTGGACGGCATCCGCGACGCGTACGCCTCGGGACGCGGCTCCTTCAAGACCCGCGCCAAAGTCGAAGTCGAGCAGCTTTCGGCCCGCCGCACCGGACTGGTGGTCACCGAACTGCCGTACATGGTGGGGCCGGAAAAGGTGATCGAGAAGATTAAAGACGCCGTCAACGGCAAGAAGCTCGCCGGTATCAGCGACATCGTGGACCTCACCGACCGCAAGCACGGCCTGCGCCTCGTCATCGAACTCAAGAACGGCTTCAACCCGAACGCCGTGCTCCAGCAGCTGTACCGCTACTCGCCGATGGAGGATTCCTTCGGCATCAACAACGTCACACTGGTCGACGGCCAGCCGCAGACCCTGGGACTGCTGCAGCTGCTCTCCGTTTATGTGGAGCACCGCATCACTGTGGTGCGCCGCCGCACCGCGTTCCGCCTGGGCAAGAAGAAGGACCGCTTGCACCTGGTGGAGGGCATGCTCATCGCGATCGTGGACATCGACGAGGTCATTCAGATCATCCGGTCCTCGGACGAGGCCGCCGCGGCCAGGACCCGGCTGATGTCCATCTACGACCTCTCCGAGATCCAGGCCAACTACATCCTGGAACTCCGGCTCCGGCAGCTGACCAAGTACTCCCGGATCGAACTTGAGAAGGAGCAGGACGAGCTGCGCCGCGAGATCGCCGAGCTTGAGGCCATCCTGGGTTCGGGCGAACGGCTCCGCGCCCTGGTGTCCGCCGAACTGGCAGAGATCGCCGAGAAGTACGGCACCCCGCGCCGGACCGTGCTGCTCGAGTCAGAAGCTGTTTCGCCTACCGTCGCCGCAGCCCTGGCCGCCGCGCCGGGCGCCAAGGGCAAGGCTGCGCCCCTGGCACTGGAAATTGCGGACGACCCGTGCTGGGCGATCCTGACCGTTTCGGGTCAGATCGCGCGCACCGCCAACCAGGACAGCCTCGCCGAGTCCGGCCCGCGGACCCGGCACGATGTCTTCACGTCGGTGCTGAAGACCTCAGCGCGCGGCGAGATCGCCGCTGTCACGTCGCAGGGCCGGATGCTGCGGCTGCAGGTGATGGACATGCCCGTGCTTCCGCCAACCTCGGGC
Source organism: Arthrobacter sp. MP_M4 (assembly GCF_035984855.1). Classification (NCBI taxonomy): domain Bacteria; kingdom Bacillati; phylum Actinomycetota; class Actinomycetes; order Micrococcales; family Micrococcaceae; genus Arthrobacter; species Arthrobacter sp. MP_M4. Next base: position 53,758 of record NZ_JAXCHX010000019.1, on the reverse strand, counting down.
ACCCCGAACATGGCGGGAGGCGTGGCCGCCAAGGACTTCATTACCCTCCTCAAAGGCGAGTCCCTCGTGGCGTTCGCCCCGCTGGATGAGGTGCTGGCGATCGGCACGGCGCAGGGGGTGGTCAAGCGCGTGCAACCGGATTACCCGCTGAACCGCGAGGACTGGGAAGTCATCGCGCTCAAGGACAGGGATGCCGTGGTCGGTGTGGCCCCGGCGGGTTCCGACGACGTCGATCTCGTCTTCGTGACGCGGCAGGCCCAGTTGCTGCGCTTCAGTTCCGCCGCCGTCCGGCCGCAGGGCCGGACCGCCGGCGGCATGGCCGGGATCAAAGTTGCCGCCGGGGACCGGGTGCTGTTCTTCGGCACCGCCAGCCCGGCCGACGCCGCCGCCGTCGTCGTCACCATCGCCGGCACCGAGGGGGCGCTTCCGGGCACCGCTCCGGGAGCCGCCAAGGTCACCGCCCTCGCCGAATACCCGGCGAAGGGCCGCGCTACGGCCGGTGTCAGGGCGCACCGCTTCCTCAAGGGTGAGGACACCCTGCTGCTGGCGTGGTCCGGTCACGGCCCCGCGAAGGCATCCTCCCAGGCCGGGGTGGCCCGCTCCCTCCCCGGGGAACACGGCCGGCGCGACGGCTCCGGCATTCCGCTGTCCCAGGCCATCGACGCGATCGGCCCGAGCATGTCCTGGGAGCCTGCGCCGGCGCCGGACGCCTAGGCCCTCTTGAGCCCGGGTGGCCGGGCGCGGGGGTCGTCCTGGTCGCCGGGCCTTCCTGTCGCCCACCCATTTGCCTCAAGTGGCCGTTGCCGCTCACCGTTCGCCACAGATGGCCGTTACCGCTCGCCGGTTCACCACAAAAGGCCGTCAAGGAGCCGGGCAATGCGGCCATTTGTGCTGAATCGCGGGCGGTGAACAACCGGCACCGTCGCCCCGGCGGGTCGGACCCGGGCTGGGCAACGGCGCCTAAGCCGCGGGCACCTGTGACTTCGGCTTCGAGGTCTGCAGCCCCTGCCGGCAGGGGCTGCAGAAGCGGGCCCCTGTTCGCGGCTTTCGTCCCCGGAGACCTTCTTTGCATTACCCAAAAAGTGAGCCCTGCTGACCAGCGTCTTTGAGAGGAGCTGTTGAGCAAACGGACATACGTTGAGGTCCTGACCAGTTGCGCACCCTGCCCTCGCGGGCAGCGGAACGCACTGCCCTTAGACTGCTCCCATGCCTATCATTCCCGATGTCAAGGATTGGACCTGGGTCCTGCAGCGGCCCTGCCCGGAGTGCGGTTTCGATGCGTCAGCGGCGACCCCCGCAACAGTGCCGGGGATCGTGGCGAGCATGCTCCCCCGCTGGCGGGTCGCGCTGCGGCGCCCGGATGCGGCGGCCCGCCCCGGCCCGGACACGTGGTCGGCGCTCGAGTACGCCTGCCACGTCCGGGACGTCTTCAGCCTGTTCGACCACCGGCTGAACCTGATGCTGGCCGAGGAGGATGCCCGGTTCCTGGACTGGGACCAGGACGCGACCGCCGTCGAGAAGGACTACGCCAACGCCGATCCCGCCGAGGTCAGCGCGGGACTCACCGCGGAAGGCGAGCAGATCGCCGCGTCCTTCAGCCGGGTTCCGGAGGATCAGTGGGGCCGGACAGGTACCCGCAGCAACGGCTCGGAATTCACCGTCCTGACGTTCTCGCAGTACTTCCTGCACGATGTCGTCCATCACCTCCACGATGTGGATGGCTAGCGTGGGGACCCGTGGCTAGAGCTCCTTGTCCCAGGCCATGCTGGTGTTGACTGCGGCATAGCCCATGGCGGCGTAGAGGGCCAGGGCTCCGGTGGGGTTCTCGGAGTCGACGTCGAGCGAGGCCATGTCCATACCCGCCGCGGCGAAGCGGTGCATCGCATCCGCCAGCAGGGCCCGGGCCAATCCGTGGCCCCGGAACTCCCGCCGCACGCCCAGAAGGTCCGTATAGCCCTCCGTGAAACCCCGCGAGGCTGCGATGACCGGGTCGTGGCTGGCGAGCTGGTACCCGGCCACCTTGCCGGTGGCCCGCTCCAGGACCACCGCACTCAGGTCAGGCCGCGCCAGAGGATCGTGAACGACAAGACCCCAGCCCTCCTCATCCCGGGGCTCGCTGCCCCAGTGGTCCTGGAAGGCGTCGTTGTGCGCCAGCCGCACGGGCCCGCGCAGCTCGGGGCCGAAGCCCACAAGTTCGAACCTATCGTCCAGCACCACCTCCGGGAGTCCAGCCCTAAGCGGCCGGTGCATCTCGTGGTAATACCGCACGATCCGGTAACCGGCGCTTCCGAACAGCGCCGCCTGGTGGGTGTGCTGCTGTTCCGAGTGGAGCCGCAGCCTGGGCGTGGTTGCTGCCCTCCCATCCCCGGCAAACCGCAACCGGGCCCTGCCCTCCATCCAGCCCAGCAGCCCGCGGCCGATCCCTTTCCGCTGCCAGCCTGGATCAACGCAGCCGTACCCCACCGCTTTGTCCCCGTCCGGGTTCTTCGTGATCCGGGCATAGGCCCGGGCCACACCCTCAACGTCGGTGCCGAGGACAGTGTTCGTGGCGGCCGGGTTCTTCTGCGATCCAAGAACCTGTTCCAGATCGGCGCGGCACTCGAACCAGACGGGCCGTTCGACGGCGGCGGTGCGGGCGATGAGCGCCGCCCAGCCTTCAAGGTCCGCATCCGCGGCAGCACGCCACGAAAGGCGGGGATCCAGGCTGGTGTGGGGCTCGGCGCGTCCGTTCATGGCAACAGGCTAGCTTCCGGCCTAGCCCCGTGCCAGCAGGGCTGGCCGATTGGGCCCCGACGCCGGGGTGGAACGTCCCGCCGCCAGGTCCAGGTCCAGCCGGTCGTCCTCCGCCGCAATGTCCTCCGGATTGTGCGTTACGAGGACCACTGTCCGGTTGCGCAGCCCGTGCCGGAGCTCGGCCAGCATCGCCTCACCGGACTCCGCATCCAAATGGGCCGTGGGTTCGTCGAGCAGAATCACGTCGGCTCCGGTCAGGAGGGTGCGGGCGACGGCGAGACGCTGCCGCTCACCGCCGCTGAGGAAGGCCCCGCCGGGTCCAATCCGGGTGTCCAGGCCGTGTTCCAGCCGGCCAATCAGCGGTCCGAGGCCCACCGCGGACAGGGCGTCCGCCAGCCCGGGGTCCGATGATTCGCCGCGCCGGTCGTCCGGAAGCCCCAGCAGCAGGTTGCCGCGGATGGTCGAGTCAAAGAGGTGGGCCTCCTGCGGACACCAGGCGGCCCGCCCGCTGAGCCCGATGTGGCCGCCCGCCGCGGGGAGGAACCCGAGGACGACGGCGAGCAGGGTGGACTTTCCGGAACCCGAGGTCCCGGTGACGGCGAGCCAGCGCCCGGGTTCGGCGGTGGCGGTCACACCGGTGAAGACCTCGGGGCCGCCGGGCCAAGCGGCCGCGAGGTTCCTGAGTTCGATCCCGGGCTTACCCCCGGCCCGGCCGGCCACGGGGACCAGGCCGCTGGAGGCAGCCGCTGCGCCGGCGTCGAGGACGCCGGCTTCCCCGATGCGATCCAGGACCGCACGCAGCGCCGGGTACTGGCGGACCGCCGTCGTGATGGCCGCGTAGGGCTCGACGAGCGCGAGCTGGAGCAGCACAACAACCGCAACCGTTGAGGCCTCGGCCGCTCCGCTGCTGACCAGCGGCGCGGCCAGCACGGCGCTGGCCAGGGCAGCGGTCCCGCAGGCCAGTACCGTCAGCCCCTGGCCGAGACCCTCGGCCCACGCGGACCGCTGGGAAGCGGCCGTCGCGGAGCGGTCGGCGCGGATGATGGCGGCGAGTACGGGTGCGGCGACGTGGTTGGCGTGGAGGTCGGCGCGGGCGTCAAGGGCTGCTGCCACCTGGCGGAGGACGCCGGAGCGCAGCCGCTGTTCGGTGCCGGCGGACATCCGGTCCGCCGCGAGTGCCAGGGCCGGGGCGGCCACCAGGCTCAGCAGGGCAGCAGCAACGACGGCGGGGAGTGCTGCCGGCAACAGCAAGGCGATCCCGGTGACGGCGCCGGCTGCGACGGCCACGGCGGTCAGCGGCGGCAGAACCACACGGGGCAACAATTCACGGACGGTGTCGACGTCATCCACCACGGTGCCCAGGACGTTGCCGCCCTGCAGCAGCCGGCGCAGGGACAGGGCCCGCCGGCTCAGCGATTCCCAGAGCCGGCCGCGGAGCCGGGTCAGGGCAGCGAACACGGCGTCGTGCAGCAGCAGCCGTTCAAGGTAGCGCAGCGCGGCCCGGCCGATACCGAAGAAGCGCACGCCCACGATCGCAGTGAGCAGGTAGAGGATGGGCGGCTGCTCGCTGGCACGGATGATCAGCCAGCCGGAGAGCCCGGAGAGGGCGACGGCGAAAAGGGCCGCCAGGGTGCCAACAACTCCGGCTGCGGCGAATTTGGGCCCTACCGGCTGGAGCAGCCGCCGGAGCCGGGCTGCCGTTGAAGGCCGAGCGGGCTCTGCCGGCTGTGGTCGCGTTGGCCGGGTCTGTACGCGCCGGATCTGTACGGGCCGGATTTGGGAGCCGTCGGCCAGGTGGGGCGCAGCAGTTCCCGGCCGGGTCGTCGCGGCAAGGCCGGCGACAGTTGCAGTCCGGCCTACGGGCGCAGGCACTGTACCCGCGGCCAGCGCCCCACCCGGCGCCACGGCGCCCGGAGCCACAGCCACGAGCTGGTCGGCTAGCTCCCGGGTTTGCCGGTCGTGGGCCACCAGCAGAACCGTGACCTTTCCGCGGAGTCCGGCGATGGCGGTACTGACCGCGGTGGCTGAGTTCCGGTCGAGGTGGGCGGTGGGCTCATCGAGCAACAGTACCGTCGCGCCGGCTTCGATCCGGGCCAGGCCGCGGGCGAGGGCTACCCGGCGCAGCTCCCCCGGGCTGAGTTCTGCCGGGTGCTTGGCTGCGAGGTGCTCCGCGGCGCAGGCAGCCAGGCAGCGCAGGGCCGCCGCGTCGCCGGGGGCTGCTGGGGCACTGCCGGCTGCGGCGCCCAGATAGAGCCGGACCTCCGCCAGCACGGTCGGGGCGACCATCACCGGATGCTGCGGCACCCAGGCCAGGTCCGCCGTCGTAAACCCCCCGAGCCGTCCGGTCACCGTGGCTTCCTGACCCGGGCCGCCGCCGTCCCCGACCGTCCCGGCCAGCACGCCGAGCACGGTGCTTTTGCCGGCACCGCTGGGACCGTCGAGGGCGGTGATCCGCCCGGCGGCTGCTGTGAAGCTGAGCGGTCCGACAACGGCATCCGCCCGGCCGCCGTAACGCACCGTCAGTGCGGAGACCTGCAGGGCGGGAGGAGGCGCGGCTCCCGCGCCAGGTGTGGACGCAGTGCCAGCACCGGCCTCGGGCCGCAACGGCGTGGGCTCGTGCGCCTGGAGGACGGTGGTGGTCTCGGCGAGCGCGGCACGGCCGTCGTCGCTGGCGTGGTGCGCGGTGCCGAGTTCGCGCAGCGGCAGATAACAGTCGGGGGCCAGGATCAGGGCCAATAGTCCTGCCTCCAGTGCCATGTCGCCGTGGACGAGCCGGACGCCGATGAACACCGCGACGACGGCCACGGAGATGGTGGCGATGAGTTCCAGCGCGAGTGCGGAAAGGAAGGCCGTCCGCAAGGTCCCCATGGTCCGGTGGCGGTATTCCTCGGAGAGGTCCTCAAGGGCCTTGCGCTGGGCGCTGGCACGGCCCAACCCCACGAGGACGGGCAGGCCTTTGGCGAGTTCGAGCATGTGGCCCGAGAGCCGGGCCAGGGCCGACTGGGCTTCCCGGACCCGGTCATCGGTGTAGCGGCCGATCAGGATCATGAAGATCGGCACCAGCGGCACGGTCAGGACGATGACGACGGCGCTGATCCAGTCGGCGGACAGAATGCGCGCACCCAGGAGCAACGGAATGGCTGCGCAGTTCACCAGGGCAGGCAGGAACTGGGTGTAGTAATTGTCCAAGGCATCCAGGCCACGGGTTGCCAGGATGGCGAGGCCGCCGTCGGCGGGTCCGGCGGAGCGGGCGCCGCCGCGCAGTGCCCGCTCGAGCAGCTGCGAGCGCAGTTCCTCTTTCACGCCCAGCGCGGCCCGGCGGGATGCGACTGCCTGCGCCCAGACTGTCAGCGCGCGGAGCGCCACCCCGGCCACGCCCCAGTACAGTTGGGCATCCCATGCCGGGATGCCGCCCATCAGTCCGGCCAGCATGGACGCCACGGCCTGCCCGATCAGCACGAGGGACAGCGCCTTGAGGGCAGCGAGCAAGCCCAGCAGGTACAGGGCCGCGCGGTTGCCGGGGCCGGTAGGAAACTGCGGTCTCATCAGATGTCAGTCCTTGGGCGCCAGGGCTTTGGCGGCGATGGCGGGCAGGAAGCTGTGGGCCTCCGGGATATGCGCGTCGCTGACCCGGCGCCGGAACACCCAGTACGTCCACGCCTGGTAGACGAGCACCAGCGGCAGCCCGATACAGGCAACGACGGTCATCAGACCGAGGGTGTAGTCCGAGGATGAGGCGTTGGAGATCGTGAGGTTGAAATCAGGGTTCAGCGTGGACGGGAGCACCACGGGGAAGGCCGCGCCGAAAATCGAAGCGCTGCCCAGAAGCAGGAAGGCGCCCAGGGACAGGAACGCACGGCCTTCGGCACCCTTCCGGGCGGAGTTCCACGCCAGGACAGCTGCCGCCACGGCGGCGACGACGGCCAGCACCGTCCACAAAGCGCCGCTGAGCACCTGCAGGCTCACGGCCCAGCCGGCGATCGGCAGCAGCAGCACGGGCAACAGCCGGACGAACCACCGGCGTGCACGGTGCCGGATGTCGCCGTCGGTCTTCAGCGCAAGGAACGCGAGGCCATGGAGCAGGGAGAACCCCACGACGGCGAGACCGCCCAGGACAGCGTAGGCGCTGAACCAAGCGAACGGGCCGCCCTCCCGGTCACCGTTGGCGTTGACCGGCAGCCCCGTGGTGGTCAGCGCGAGGGCGGCTCCAACGCCGAAGGCCGCCACGAAGGAGCCCAGCGAGATCGCCCAGTCCCAGCGCGCACGCCACACGGGGTCATCCACCTTGCCGCGGTACTCAAAAGCCACGGCGCGGAAGATCAAGGCCACGAGGACCAGCAGCAGCGGCAGGTAGAGGGCGGAAAACAGGGATGCGTACCAGAGCGGGAAGGCCGCGAAGGTGGCGCCTCCAGCGGTCAGGAGCCACACCTCGTTGCCGTCCCAGACCGGGCCGACGGTGTTGAGCAGTACCCGGCGTTCGGTGTTGTTCCGGGCGAAGCCCTTCATCAGCATTCCGACGCCGAGGTCGAAGCCCTCGAGAAAGAGATAGCCCGTCCACAGCACCGCGATGGCGATGAACCAGATGGTGGGAAGCAGTTCCATGCTGAGTATCCTCTGCGTTTTTTGGGGGGCTCGGGCTTAGTAGGCGAACGCCAGGACGTCCTCGGAGTCCCCGGGTTTGCCGGGACCACCGTCTTTGGGGGTGGCGTCCTCGTTCTCGTCGACGGCGGCGTGGACCAGCTCCGGCATGGCCCCGGCCACTCCGCCGCGGATGTACTTGACCAGGAGCCTGACCTCGACCACCAGCAGCACCGCGTAGACGGCGGTGAGCACCACCAGGGAGGTCAGGAGCTCACCGGCCGAGACACCCGGCGAGACGGCCGCGGCGGTGAACATAAAGACCTGGTCTACCCCGCTGAGATCGGGGTTGGGAGCGACGACGAACGGTTGCCGGCCCATTTCGGTGAAGATCCAGCCGGCGGCATTCGCGCCAAACGGTGCGAGGATGCCGAAGACGGCCAGCCGCATGAGGCCACGGGATGCGGGGACGGTCCCCTTGCGGGTGACCCACAGGGCGGCCAGCGCGGCCATTGCCGCTACTGCGCCGAACCCGATCATCATCCGGAAGCCCCAGTAGGTGACTTCCATGACTGGAACGTACTGAATTTCCCGCCCGGCGCGGTCCCCGTAGATCGGGTTGTCCGGCAGGTGGGTGCCGTAGTCGGCCTTGTACTGCTCCAGCAGGCTGTTGACGCCCTTGACCTCGGTGGTGAAGTCCCCTTTGGCCAGGAAGGACAGGATGCCGGGGACCTCAATGACGGCAACAACGTCGTCGCAGTTCTTGGAGCCGACGTTGCCCACGCTCAGGATGGAGAACCCGGTGCCGTCGTGGCATGCCGCCTCCGCGGCGGCCATCTTCATGGGCTGTTGTTCGAACATGAGTTTGCCCTGCAGGTCCCCGGTGATGGCGGTACCGGCGAAGGAGATCATGGCAACGACAGCACCGATCCGCAGGGAACGGATCCACACGGCGTGGTCGGTGCGGTCACGGCCGGGAACCGTTGACTCACCGGGAACCACGCTGCCGTCCGGCCCGATGGTGTCGATCCCGTCGTGGCGGCGGCGCCACAGGTGGTACCAGGCAATGCCCAGCAGGAAAGCGCCGGCGACGGCGAGGGCACCGAAGAGGGTGTGCGGGACGGCCACGAGGGCGGTGTTGTTGGTGAAGACGGCCCAGGCATCGGTCATGACCGGGCGGCCGCTGATCATCTCAACACCCACCGGGTGCTGCATCCAACTGTTAGCCACGATGATGAAATAGGCAGAGAAGACGGATCCGATCACGGCGATCCACAGGCAAGCCAGATGGACGGCCGGCTTGAGTTGCTTCCAGCCGAAAATCCACAGGCCGAGGAACGTCGACTCCACAAAAAATGCCAGCAAGGCCTCCATGGCCAGCGGGGCGCCGAACACGTCGCCCACGAAGCGGCTGTACTCGCTCCAGGCCATACCGAACTGGAATTCCTGGACGATGCCGGTGGCAACGCCCATGATGAAGTTGATCAGGAAGAGCTTGCCCCAGAATTTGGTCATCCGGAGGTACTCCGGCTTTCCGGTGCGGTGCCACATCGTCTGGATGACGGCCACCACAAGACCCAGTCCGATCGTGAGCGGCACCATCATGAAGTGGTAGACCGTGGTGATGCCGAATTGCCAGCGTGCGATTTCCAAGGCGTCCAAGGCAGTCCCTAACGTTGCTGGGCGAGCAATTTCTACGTCCCGTAGAAAGCTTCTTCTACAGAGTGTAGAACATTTTGACGACCGCTTGCGCCGGACCGCGGCCGCACCTCATGCCGCGCCCAAGGCAGAAGGCGGGGCACCCTATGATCAATCGCCGGGGCTGCGAACGGCACGCAGCCGGCAGGTCATTGCCTGGGCAACGTCCCGACCCTGTTGCCACCGTTCCGGTAAAGAACGAGTGCAGACCCCTCCACCTTGGCGGTGTCTGCCAGCGACAGCCACGGGTCGACGCCGCTGCAGGCCATGGAAGTAGCCGCGATGGGGCCGAAGGTAAAGACATCCCCCGCCATGGAACCCTTGCCGGACAGACGGTTGCAGCCGTCGGTTCCCTGGAAGGAGCCGTCATCGGCGATGGTGAGGTTGGGCTGGCCGTTGGCCGTTTGTCCCCAGGCTCCGGTAAATGAAGCCGACGCCGGGCCCGAACACCCGATGAGAGCTGCCACCGCCAGGCCGGCAGCCAGCGTCGCAACGCGCAGAAGGCAACGTCGAGGCAAACGTCCCATGCCGACATGGTAGCCCCGCGGGAACGCCGGACGGAAGCGTCACGGGGCGCCGGCAACACGCCGGTCCGGCTACTTCTACCTCATGTAGAAACTATCGGCAAAACGCGGTAAATTTAGGAGAGAAGTATTCATAGACCGCGCAGCAGAGTTGATCGGCCGCAGCGGCACATACGAAGGAAGTACGCGATGGCGAGTCTCGGTGAACTGGAACGGGCAGTGATGGACCTGCTCTGGGCAGGCCATGAGGCTGCAACAGCAAACACCCTCCGCGACCTGCTCGCGCAGAGTACCCGCACCGAGAACGGCACCGCCGGCTACGCGGGCAAGGATCTGGCAGTCACCACCGTGCTGACCGTGCTTTCCCGTTTGGAGCGCAAGGGCCTCGTGGAGCGGGAACGCGGTACCCGCCCGCACCGCTACAAGGCAGTCTCCAGCCGTGAGGACCACACTGCTGAGCTGATGCATGAGGTTCTGGGCTCTGCGCCGGACCGTGAGGCAGTTCTGGCCCGTTTCATTGGTTCCGTCACCGATACCGAGGCAGAAACGCTGCGCAAGCTGCTGCGACTCAGCTAGCGCCCCATGTTCTGGACCTCATGGTTTTTGGCGGTCCTGGCGGTAGCGCTTGCCTGGCCTGTACCTGTTCTGTTGTCGCGGGCCCAGTGGCCCTCCCGCTCTCCGTTCACAGCCATGGTGCTGTGGCAAACGATCGCCCTCGCCGGCGGGCTGTCCATGATCGGCGCCATGCTGGTCTACGGACTGGAGCCGCTCGGGGACAACCTGCTGGCGGGGTTGAAAGCGCTGGCCGCAATGGTCCTGCATAATGCGCCAACCACCGCGCTGGGTTTCTGGCATATCTTTGCCCTCTCAGCCGCGGCCCTCTTGACGGCCCACCTGGTTTTTACCCTGCTTTTGACCTACTACAGGATTCAGCGCCAGCGGCGGCGGCACCGCGAACTGTTGGCCCTGCTTGCGTCCCCCTCCGCGGATGGCCCGCGGACCATGGTGATCAACGTCGATTCCCCCGTCGCGTATTGCCTGCCGGGAGGCGCCCGCTCGGTCACCGTCCTCTCCGACGGGCTCATGGCCGCGCTGGAACCCGCCGAGCTCCGCGCGGTCTTGAACCACGAGAACGCCCACCTGGACCAGCGCCATCACCTCCTGCTCTGGGCCTTCGCGGCGTGGCGGCAGGCGCTTCCGTGGCTGCCCACCACCCGGCTGGCGCAGGAGGCGGTCAGCTCGCTGATTGAAATGCTGGCCGACGACGTCGCGCTGAAGACCGGGAGCAGGGCCACCCTGATCAAAGCGATCGCGATTGTTGCCAGCGGCTCCAACGGCGCCCGGGGCACCAGGATGGCCTTCGGAGAACCGGAATTTCCCGACGTCGGACCCGGCCAGCCCGGGGCCACCGGAGGCGCCGGCTCAGCGCGGACCACGGCGTCCCGGGTCAGCCGCCTGCTCTCTCCCCCGCGTCCGCTGCCGGAACCCGTGCGGGCAACGGTGTTGGCGGCATGCCTGCTGTTGCTCTCGGTCCCGACCGCCTTGCTGATCGTCCCCGGCCTGCTGGGCTGAGCCCGCGTGGTTCCGCCGCGGCCTCACCCACCCGCCTCCGTCAGGCGTCGATGCGTTCCCGGTCCAGGCTCGCCGCGCCGGCGATGATGAAGTCCTTGCGCGGTGCGACGTCCGATCCCATCAGCAGGTCGAAGGTTTCCTCGGCCTGTTTGGCGTTTTCAATGCCGACCTTGCGCAGGGTGCGGTGCCGCGGGTCCATGGTGGTCTCGGCCAGTTGCTCGGCGTCCATTTCGCCAAGGCCTTTGTACCGCTGGATCGGTTCCTTGTACCGCTTGCCGTCCTTGGCGAGGCGGTTCAGCAGGGTGTGCAGTTCCGCTTCGGAATACGTATAGATCATCTCGTTGGCCTTCTGCCCGGCGTTGATGACCTCCACGCGGTGCAGTGGCGGAACGGCGGCGAAGACGCGTCCCTGCTCGATCATGGGCCGCATGTAACGGAAGAACAGGGTCAGCAGGAGCGTGCGGATGTGGGCGCCGTCGACGTCGGCGTCGGTCATCAGGATGACCTTGCCGTACCGGGCGGCGCCGATGTCGAAGCTGCGGCCGGAGCCCGCGCCCACCACCTGGATGAGGGCCGCACATTCGGCGTTGGAGAGCATGTCGCCCACCGAGGCCTTCTGCACGTTGAGGATCTTCCCGCGGATGGGCAGCAGCGCCTGGAAGTCCGAGGAACGGGCCAATTTGGCGGTTCCCAGCGCCGAGTCACCCTCGACGATGAACAGTTCGGAGCGGGCGACGTCGTCCGTGCGGCAGTCGGCGAGCTTGGTGGGCATCGAGGACGTCTCCAGGGCGTTTTTACGCCGTTGGGTTTCTTTATGGACGCGCGCGGAGATGCGCGACTTCATTTCGCTGACGATCTTTTCCAACAGCAGCGCGGATTGGGCTTTGTCGTTGCGGTTCGCTGAGGTCAGCTTGGCGTTGATCTCGCGCTCCACCACCTTGGCGACGATGGCCCGCACGGCGGAGGTGCCCAGGATTTCCTTCGTTTGGCCTTCGAACTGCGGCTCGGCGAGGCGGACCGTCAGGACGGCGGTGAGTCCGGCGAAGATGTCGTCCTTTTCGATCTTGTCATTGCCGGCTTTGAGCTTCCGGGCGTTGGTTTCCACAGCCTTGCGGAATGTTTTCAGCAGCGCCTGCTCGAAGCCCGCCTGGTGCGTGCCGCCTTTGGGGGTGGAAATGATGTTCACGAAGGTGCGCACGGTGCTGTCGTAGCCGATGCCCCAGCGGAGGGCGACGTCCACCTCGCAGTCCCGTTCGACCTCGGTGAGCTGGCTGTGGCCCTGACCGTCAATTACCGGAACGGTTTCTTTGAACTTCCCGGCGCCGTGGAGCCGCCAAATATCCGTGACGGCAGGGTCGGCGGCGAGGTAGTCAACGAACTCGGAGATGCCGCCGTCGTGATGGAACACTTCCTCGTGCGGGCCGGATTCGCCGGGGGTGCCGGGGAGCTTGCGCTCATCCCGGACGGTGAGCTTCAGGCCCGGGACCAGGAAGGAGGTCTGGCGGGCGCGGGCGGCCAGCTCATCGTAGGAGAATTTTGCGTCGGGAGTGAAGATCTGCCGGTCCGCCCAGTAACGGATCCGTGTGCCCGTGACGCCGCGTTTGGCTTTGCCGATGACGTCCAGAACGGAACCGTCGACGAACGGGCCGAAGACCGAAGCGGGATCGGGCCGGGTGCCGGTGTCCTTAAAGCGGCCGGGCTCGCCTCGGCGGAAGGACATTTTGTAGGTTTTTCCGCCGCGGTCCACTTCCACGTCCAGCCGGGCGGACAGGGCATTGACCACGGACGCGCCGACGCCATGAAGGCCGCCGGACGCGGTGTAGGAGCCGCCGCCGAACTTGCCTCCGGCGTGGAGCTTGGTGAAGACGACCTCGACGCCGCTCAGTCCCGTTTTCGGTTCGATGTCCACCGGGACGCCGCGCCCGTCGTCGTGGATCTCCACCGAATTGTCCGCGTGCAGGATGATTTTGATGTCGTGGCCAAAGCCGGCGAGGGCCTCGTCGACGGAGTTGTCGATGATTTCCCACAGGCAGTGCATGAGACCACGGGAGTCCGTGGAACCGATGTACATGCCCGGGCGCTTCCGGACGGCTTCGAGGCCTTCCAGCACGGAGAGATGCCGGGCTGTGTAATCAGAACTTGGTGCCACGGGGCGAAAACTCCTTCAGGAACGGAACCGTCCTATCGGACGGGGAATGCTTTTTGACGCTCTTCCCAGCCTAGTCCGAGTGCCCGCATCCGCACTGCTGCCACCCCCGCACGGCCGGAAGCCTCTGGTGACGTTACCGAGACGTGATACGCGTACAGCGAAAGTAAGCCATCCGAGCCATGGTTTCGCCGCGAATGCTGGTTATATAGGTATATCGATCTACCAAGGAGGCCGAACATGACAACAGCAGTTGCGGACCGCACACTTACCACCGTCGACCGGTGCGATCGTTGCGGGGCACAGGCGTATGTCCGGGTTGTTCTCGGCGCCTCCGGGGGTGAGCTTCTCTTCTGCGGCCACCACGCCCGCGCGGTGGAACCGACGCTACGGCCACTCAGCTCAGACTGGCACGACGAGACCGGCCGGCTTCACGAGAAGCCGACGGTTCCGGTCGAATAGACCAGACAAGGAAAGCCCCTCCGGAGATCCGGAGGGGCTTTTCCGCTTTAACGAACATCGTGGATGCCCCGCCGTGGACGCACCAAGCCGGACCTGTCCGAAGCCTGGTCGCGGCGTTAACGAACAACGCGGGGCCCCATCCGGCCCATTCCCCGAGGTGAATGGGCGGGACTGGACCCCGCGTTGGCCGTTTTGGCTAGTCCAGGTAATCCCGGAGGACCTGGGACCGCGACGGGTGCCGCAGCTTGGACATGGTCTTTGATTCGATTTGGCGGATCCGCTCACGGGTGACCCCGTAAACCTTGCCGATTTCGTCTAACGTCTTCGGCTGTCCGTCGGTCAAACCGAAACGCATCGCGACCACGCCGGCCTCGCGCTCGGAAAGGGTATCCAGCACCGAGTGCAGCTGTTCCTGCAGCAGGGTGAAGCTCACTGCATCCGCCGGAACCACGGCCTCGGAGTCCTCGATGAGGTCACCGAACTCCGAATCGCCGTCTTCGCCCAGCGGGGTGTGCAGTGAGATCGGTTCGCGGCCGTACTTCTGGACTTCAACGACCTTCTCGGGCGTCATGTCCAGTTCGAGGGCCAGCTCCTCCGGGGTGGGTTCGCGGCCAAGGTCCTGCAGCATCTGGCGTTGCACGCGCGCCAGCTTGTTGATGACTTCCACCATGTGCACCGGGATGCGGATGGTGCGGGCCTGGTCGGCCATGGCACGGGTGATGGCCTGGCGGATCCACCAGGTGGCGTAGGTGGAGAACTTGAAGCCCTTGGTGTAGTCGAACTTCTCCACCGCGCGGATCAAGCCGAGGTTGCCTTCCTGGATCAGGTCCAGGAAGAGCATGCCGCGGCCGGTGTAGCGCTTGGCCAGGGAGACCACGAGGCGGAGGTTGGCCTCCAGCAGGTGGTTCTTGGCGCGCTTGCCATCGTGGATGACGAATTCGAGCTCGCGCTTGAGCTTCGGATCCATGGTTCCGTCGTCGGCGTTGATCTTTTCCTCGGCGAAGAGGCCTGCTTCGATGCGCAGGGCGAGGTCAACTTCCTGCTCAGCGTTCAGCAGGGCGACCTTGCCGATCTGCTTCAGGTAGTCCTTGACGGGGTCGGCGGTGGCGCCAGCCGACATGACCTGCTGCACAGGAGCGTCGTCGTCGTCGGCATCGGAGTAGACGAAGCCGGAGCCGGTAGCAGCTGCTGCCTTGGCCGGGATCTCCTCACCGTCCTCACCGAGCTCGACGGCTCCGACGACGGCGTCGTCGAGGTCTACCTCGGCTTCTTCGTCGTCATCGCCGTTGGCTTTGCCGGCGGCCTGCGCCGCGGCTTTAGCGCCGGGCTTGGGCCCGCGCTTCTTTGGCTCAGGCTTGGCGACTGCCGACGCGGTGCTGTCACCATCGGCCAAGGCGGCGTCTTTGACAGCCTTATTGGCGGCTCGCGTGGCGGCGCGCTTGGCGCTCGTCGCCGCCTTCTTCTCCTCAGGGGACAATACGGCCTGGTCGGCGGGTTCCTTCTTCGCGGAAGACGGGGTCACAGAAAACCTTTCTAGCGGCGGTCTGTGGAATCACCATACGGGCAACACCACTATGACCCTGTCAAGTCCGTGTTTCACATCAGGTGCAATCACGACCAGCAGAGCCACTAAGTAGAACTCCTGGGGCGACCGAAATGTTCCCTGTTTCCAAGGTTCACTGCGAGCACTCAATACACGGACCCAACCGGGTCTCGGGAATCATTGTCTCACGATTTTTGAAACCGTCACCGCCGCGCGGCGCGGCCGTGCCGTCCCCGGCCGGGGCGGCCGCTGCTGTAGACGCCGCCCTCCGCCGCGGCACAGTGCCCGCCTGCCGGTCCTGCCTGGCAATCGTGTCACCGGTACCGCCCTCCGGCCCTGTACGTGATCGCCCCCGGCCCTGTACGTGATCGCCCCGGCCCTGTACGTGATCACCCCCCGGCCCTGTCCCGGGTCCTGCCACCCGTCCCCTCCGCTGGTCGAACCCCTGGATGTCCCTTCCGCGCGGCGCTGATCAAATCCGCGGCCACCCCCTCCGTAGGCTCCTGCCGTCAGGCTACGTCCGGATCAAACCGCTGCCAGGCTGTCTCGCTCCGGCGCGCCCAGCCGCAGAGATTCCCGCGACGGACGAGTTCCTCCAGGAGCTCCGCAAGCCGGTAGCCGGGACATTCCGCCTCCGCCTGCCTGAACAGTTCGTGGGCAAACGATCCTTTCCCCCGGCACCATTCAATCCAGCCCCGCCCGGTCAGTGCTGCCGCTCCCGCCTCGCCGCCGGTCTCACCCAGCTGCACCAGCACCCGTTCCAGGCCCGCCAGCCGGCTCCAGTCCGGCACCGGAGGCGCCAGGCCCAGCAAGACCTCGCCGTAGCCGGCCACATCCTGCCGTTTCAGGCCGGACCGGTTCATGCCGCGGGAGTCTTTGCCTTTCCCGCCACCGGCGGAGGCCCCGCTCCCTGCACCCCTGCTTCCTCCGCGTGGCGTTCCGCAGCTTGCTCGTGCGCCGCTGCCAGCGCCGCTGCCGGGGCTGCCCTCCCTGGCTCCGCCCCGGCCCGGACGCGGGAACCCTTCCAGCGGCGGGAGTGCCGCAGGTGGGCGGACGGCCGGCGGGAAACCGCGGCGCGGACCATCGCTTCCGCGCCCCTGGTCTGCGCCGGAGAGCACCCCGAAGTCCTCGGCGCCGCGCTCTGCCGATTCCCGCCCTGCCGCGGTCATCACCAGTACCGCGTCGCGCCAGGGCAGAACACACAGGGACGCCCGGAGGTAGCCGGCGAGCGCCGGAGTCAGCACCGGGCCCGGCGCCGGAGCCTGCAGCACCCGTGACCACACGTCCAACACCTGGTGGAACTGCGCCCTGTCCCTCGTGCGGACGGAGAACTGCGCCGCCCAATTTCCCTGGGCGGCGGTCACCGCCGGATCCGGCGTTGACCGCGGAACGATCCGGGCGGCGCCGGGGGCAGCCCCGACAGTGCTCCCGCGAAAGACCATCTCGGCGTTGAGCCGGCTGTTCCTGATTTCTTCCACCGGCCGCCCGGGCGGGGCGCAGCACGACGGGTCAAGGCAATAGGCATTGCGCCAGTAGTCGGCGCCGATCAGCCAGGCGTCACGCACCGGCATGCCGGCGTCGGCGAGCGCGCTCTCAAGCTCGGCCAGGAACGGCGCCCAGGGCGCCGGGTCCCCGTCGGTCTCCGTGAAAAGGGCGAGCAGGGAGCCGTCCGCTTTATCGTCGGCTTCGAGATAAGACGCCACGGAACGGGCATAGCCTGCGGGTCCGGCAGCACCGGACCGGCCGGGGCCGCCGGTGTTGCCGGGAAGGTCCACGCGGAGGGTTGCTCCCAGCCGTTTTCCTTGCATGGTCATGGCCACAAGGCTGCGGGCAGGCCAATAGCCCAGGGAATGCGGAATGAACCCCAGGATGTCCTCCGGGCCGGTGATTTTCAGGTGATCGGGAGCTGTCATGAAGCCAGCGTCCCGCGCCGCGCCGGCCCGCATCAGTGCCAGGCTGTCCTATGTGGATAACCCGGCCACAGACTCCCGGACGGCCGCTTGCCGGCGGAACGACCAACTGGCGCCAAGGGCAACGGCCCCAAACCCGACGGCCCCGAAGCCGGGCGGTCCTCAGGGCGTGCGGCGCCGCTGCGCGCTGAGCCGGCGTTGGCTGGCGAGCGCGGCCAGCAGCGGCGGAACCACCACGCCCTGGGCCGCCATCTGCTTCCGCACCTTCCGGCGGATGATGACAATGGCTGCTGCCCCGCAAGCCAGCAGCAGGAACTGCACACTCAACGCGATCCGGAACGGGTCAAGCCCATAGAGCTCGCCACGGGAGAATCCGGTCGCGTAGAGGACGTCGAGGACCAGGCCGATCAGGTAGATGGCGATGAGGGAGGCGATGAACCCTCCCACGTTGACGATGCCGGTGGCCGTGCCGATCCGGTGCGCCGGGTTGAACGTGCGGGCAAAATCAAAGCCGATCATGGAGCCGGGCCCGCCGACGGCCAGCACCACCACGAGCCCGGCCAGCAACCACAGCGGGGTCCGTCCGGGGATGAGCAGCACTGCCGCCCAGGCGGCCGCGGTGACGCCTGCTATCAGCAGCACCATGGTGGACCGGCGCAGCGGGTGCCGTGCCACGAATCTGCCCATCAACGGCCCCGCGGCGATGGCCGTCGCCACGTACAGCGTCATCAACGCCGAAACGGTGGGCGTGTCCAGGCCCTGCGCGGAGATCAGGAACGGATAACCCCATGTCATCGCAAACACGGTGCCGCTGAACTGGACAGTGAAGTGGCTCCAGAGCCCCAGCCGGGTGCCGGGCTGCCGCCAGGCCTGGGCGAGCGAGACGCCGGTGGCGCGCAGCCCCTGGGAGGGTTCCGCTGCGGGGTGCCCGGGCGGAAGGTCCTGAAGCAGGACCAGGACGAGCACGACGGCGAGGGCTGACATGGCTGCCAGCGTCAGGAACGCAGGGGTCCAGCCGGCGAGGTGCAAGATCATGGCAAACGGCACCACGCTGAAGAGCTGGCCAAGCTGGCCGGACATGCCGGTTAGCTGGGTCAGCAGCGGAACGCGCCGGGGGGCGAACCACAGGGGTATCAGCCGGATCACCGAAATGAAGGTCATCGCATCCCCGGCGCCCACCAGGACCCGGCCCAGCACACCGCCGGGGATGTTGTCAGCGAAAGCCATTTGGAGCTGTCCCAGCCCCATCAGCAGGGCGCCTCCTGCGATCATGGCCCGGGAACCGAAGCGGTCCACGAGGATGCCAACCGGTATTTGCAGAGCGGCGTAGACGAGCAGCTGCAGGACCGTGAAGAAGGAGATTTCGGCCGCACTGGCCTGGAACCGTTCCGTGGCCTCCAGACCCACCACGCCAAAGGACGTGCGCTGGCTGACCGCCACGAGGTACGCGAAGACCCCGACCGTCCACATCAGCCAGGCTCGGGGTGAAGTCACCCCTCCATTATGCCCAGTCCCAACTAAATAGTATTTATTCGCCGGGTTCTTTGCTGGCCAGATAGGCCTCGACGGCGGCCCCGAGGGTATCGGCGTTAGGCAGCTGGTCGTTCTCGTCGGCGAGCAGAGACCGGCGGACAGTGCCCTCGGCGCTTTCGTCGTAGCGGGTTTCCAGCCGCGAGACCACCTGCTGGACATCCTCCGAAGCGTCGATCTGCTCGGCAATCTGGCGCATGACGTCCCTGCCGGCTTCCCGGAGCCGGTCGGTGGGCAGCATCAGGGAGGTGGCTGCGCCCAGGTACTCAAGGCCGGCGACCGCGGCCGTGGGGTACTCGGCCTCGGCAAGGTAGTGCGGCACGTGCATGACATAGCCGGCGACGTTGCGCCCGGCCTCCGCGAGCCGAAGCTCAAGCACGTGGCCCACGGCGGCGGGCACCTCGACGGTCGGCTTCCACACGGAGATGCCCTCAATGAGGTCCGGGCGGTTGCCATGGACCGTCACGCCGACCGGACGGGTATGCGGAACGGGCATGGGGATGGAATGAATCCAGGTGACGAGGTTGACGTCGAGGTCCTCAACGATTCCCACGACGGCCCGCGCGAACCTCTCCCATTGCAGGTCCGGTTCGAATCCGGCAAGAAGCAGGAACGGGCTGCCCAACCCGTCGACCAGGCGGTACAGTGCCAGACGCGGCGCCTGGTAGTCCTGCAGGTGGTCCTCGACAAAGCTGATTTGCGGGCGGCGGGACCGGTAATCGATGAGCTGGTCGGCGTCGAATTCGGCCACCATCTCCGCATCCGCGGTGTCCAGCAGTTCGGCGGTGATCTGCCGGACCACGTGACCTGCATCGGCGAATCCGGTGAACCCCATGACGAGGTTCAGCCCGAGCAGGTCGGCGCCCTGGAACAGCGCGTCATCACGCTGGTAAAGCGATTCAGGGTCCAGCAGGGAGCCGGAAATCCGTTTAAGCACGGCATGTTCCTTTCGTCGTCGTCAGTGGGAGCAGCCGGACGGGGCCCGCAGGGCGGCGGCGCTGATATGGGGTACAACACGCGGGGGTTCGGCGGCATTCCTCATCGGGATGTGCTCCAGCTCTCACCTAATTGAACACCCGCGCCGGGGACGGACTACGATCGGAGCTGGCCGTACCACGGCCAGAAGACTCCTGGGCTCCGTCTGGAAAGACAGCGGCCCGGGTTCAATGGCAGGACGGAAAAACATGCAGTTCCTGCCCTCATACCTTAGAGAATTGAGGACTGTCCTCGTGGTCAAGAATACGGAAGTCAAACTTAGCGCAGTCGCAGGGGACCTGAAGAAGTACCCGAGCGACGCCCTTGTCATCGGCGTCGGCCAGGGTACGGACGGTCCCGTCCTGCTCAGCAACCCCCTGACTGCCAAAGCCGCCGAAGCCCTCGCGGAGTCACTGAGTGTTCTTGGCATCACCGGCGCAGCAGACCAGGCCCACCGCCTCCCGGGTCTCAGCGAGGCCGGAGCGAAGGTTCTGGTGCTTGCCGGCGTCGGCAAAGTAACCGCGGGGCAGCCACTCACCGAGGAGGCGCTGCGCCGCGCCGCAGGATCGGCAGTCCGCCAGCTGTCGGGCGTCGGCACTGTGGCACTGGCCCTCCCGACGTCGTCACTGGGCGACGTCGCCGCCGTCGCCGAGGGTGCGGCAATGGGCGCCTACTCCTTCACCGAATACCGCTCGTCCAGGGACGGCTTGAAAGATCCGGTAAACAACGTCCTGATCGTGACCGACTTTGCCGGCGACGCAGGGCTGAAGCCGGTCCTGAACCGCGCCGCCTTGATCGGCAAGGCCGTCAACGCGACCCGCTCACTGGTCAACCAGCCGCCGAGCCACCTGTACCCCGAGTCCTTCGCGGACGCGGCCAAGGAACTGTCCAAGGGCCTGCCGGTCAAGGTGACAGTGTGGGACGAGAAGCGCCTGGAGAAGGAAGGCTTCGGCGGGATCCTCGGCGTCGGCAAGGGCTCCACCCGGCAGCCGCGCCTGGTCAAGGTCGAATACTCCCCCGCCCGGGCAGCCGCCAAGGTCGCCCTCGTGGGCAAAGGCATCACCTTCGACACCGGCGGCATCTCACTCAAGCCGCACCTGGGCATGGGCGACATGAAATCCGATATGGCCGGCGCCGCCGTCGTGTTGAACACTGTCCTGGCGATTGCGGGCCTGGGCCTGCCGGTCAAGGCGACCGCCTGGCTCTGCATCGCGGAAAACATGCCCTCCGGTGCCGCCCAGCGGCCCGCCGACGTGCTCACCATATTCGGCGGCAAGACCGTTGAGGTCCTGAACACCGACGCCGAGGGCAGGCTGGTCATGGCCGACGGCATTGTGGCCGCCAGCCAGGAGTTCCCCGACGCCATCATCGACGTCGCCACCTTGACCGGGGCGCAGCTGATCGCCCTTGGCAACCGGACCGCCGGCGTCATGGGTTCCGAATCCGTCACTGGTGCGATCAAGGTTGCCGCTGACCGGGCCGGCGAGCTGGTCTGGCCGATGCCGCTGCCGGAGGAACTGCGTCCCAGCCTCGAGTCACAGGTCGCGGACATCGCCAATATCGGCGAACGCCACGGCGGCATGATGACCGCTGCCGTCTTCCTGCGCGAATTCGTCGGCAAGGACAAGGACGGCGAACAGATCCCCTGGGCGCACATCGACATTGCCGGGCCGTCCTTCAACAACGGCAGCCCGTACGGGTACAACCACAAGCAAGGAACCGGCTGCACGGTGCGGACCCTCGTGGCGTACGTCGAGGACATCCTGGCCAAAACGGCCTAGCAGCGCCACCGTCCAGGTGTCCGCGCACCCTGGTGGCCGGGGCCCCGCTGCCCCGGTCACCAGGGTGCGTGACACTGGACACAAGCTCTCCACAAACGCCACGGCAAGGTGGAGCATGTATTAGTGGTTCGCTAAGGTGAACAACGGTAGTTCCAAACGAAAGGGAACATTCCTGCCGGCATTACTTACGGCAGCGTTGGTTCCAAGACCAGATGATGCGTACTCTCGTGTCATCGTTCACGCGAGGGAGCGTTTTAGTGGCCGATCAGGCAACTGCGCAAGAATTCGACATCCTGGTACTCGGCGGCGGCAGCGGCGGCTATGCAACTGCCCTGCGGGCCGTTCAGCTTGGCCTCACCGTAGGCCTGGTTGAAAAGGGCAAGCTCGGCGGGACCTGCCTGCATAACGGCTGCATCCCCACGAAGGCCCTGCTGCACTCGGCCGAACTGGCCGACCATGCCCGCGATTCAGCCAAGTACGGCGTCAACGTCACGCTGGACAGCATCGACATCACTGCCGTCAATGCCTACAAAGACGGCATCATCGCAGGCAAGTACAAGGGCCTCCAGGGCCTGATCAAGAGCAAGAAGAGCATCACCGTCATTGAGGGTGAAGGCAAGCTCCAGGGCACCGACACCGTCGTTGTCAACGGCACCGCGTACAAGGGCAAGAACATTGTCCTCGCGACCGGCTCGTACTCCCGCTCGCTGCCTGGTCTGGAAATCGGCGGCAAGGTCATCACCTCGGATGAGGCCCTCACCATGGACTTCATCCCCAAGAGCGCGATCATTCTGGGCGGCGGCGTGATCGGCGTCGAGTTCGCTTCAGTCTGGAAGTCCTTCGGCGTCGACGTCACCATCATCGAGGGCCTGCCGTCGCTGGTCCCCAACGAGGACGCGACGATCGTCAAAGCCTTCGAGCGTGCCTTCAAGAAGCGTGGCATTAAGTTCTCCACCGGTACCTTCTTCCAGGGGGTCGAGCAGAACGCCGACGGCGTGAAGGTCACCCTCGTGGACGGCAAGACCTTCGAGGCAGACCTCATGCTCGTCGCCGTCGGCCGCGGCCCCGTCACGGCCAACCTCGGCTACGAGGACGCGGGCGTGACAATCGACCGCGGCTTCGTCATCACGAACGAGCGCCTGCACACCGGCGTCGGCAACGTCTACGCGGTGGGCGACATCGTTCCGGGCGTCCAACTGGCCCACCGCGGCTACCAGCAGGGCATCTTTGTCGCCGAGGAAATCGCCGGCCTCAAGCCGGTGGTCGTCGAGGACATCAACATCCCGAAGGTCACCTACTCCGAGCCGGAGATCGCAACCGTCGGCTACTCCGAAAAGGCTGCCAAGGCCAAGTTCGGTGACGACCAGGTCATCACCCAGGAATACAACCTCGCCGGCAACGGCAAGAGCTCCATCCTGGGCACGTCCGGCCTCGTCAAGCTCGTCCGGCAGAAGGACGGCCCCGTCGTCGGCGTCCACATGATCGGCTCCCGCATGGGCGAGCAGGTCGGCGAAGCCCAGCTGATCGTGAACTGGGAAGCCTACCCGGAGGATGTGGCCCAGCTGGTCCACGCCCACCCGACCCAGAACGAATCCCTGGGCGAGGCTCACCTGGCGCTGGCCGGCAAGGCCCTGCACGGCTGATAGTTCCGCCCGCACCACCGCAAGAACTTCGTGCGTAGTGCACCCGGCCGCAAAAGCCGGGTGCACTAAGCTCGACCAAGGCAGCATTCATCCGCATTAAAGATCAATAAGGAGAACGGGGACGACATGTCTGAATCCGTTAACTTGCCCGCCCTCGGTGAGAGTGTCACCGAAGGAACCGTCACCCGCTGGCTCAAGCAGGTAGGTGACCGGGTAGAGGTGGACGAGCCGCTGCTCGAGGTTTCCACCGACAAAGTAGACACCGAGATCCCCTCTCCGATCGCCGGCGTGATCGAGGAAATCCTCGTCGCCGAAGACGAGACCGCTGAAGTCGGCGCGCCGCTGGTGCGCATAGGCGACGGTTCCGGCACCGCCGGCTCAGGAGATGCCCCGGCCGCCGAGGCTCCCGCCGCTGAAGCACCCGCAGAGGAGGCGCCCGCCCCGGCGGCCGCCGAGTCCCCGTCCGCCGCCGAAGCACCGGCGCCCGAAGCTGAAGTACCCGCTGCCCAGGAATCTCCCGCCCCGGCGGGCGAGAGCCACGAGGTCACTCTCCCCGCACTGGGCGAAAGCGTCACCGAAGGCACGGTTACCCGGTGGCTTAAGAGCATCGGCGACAACGTCGAGGTCGACGAACCGCTGCTCGAAGTTTCCACGGACAAGGTCGACACCGAGATCCCGTCACCGGTCGCCGGCGTCCTGCAGGAAATCAAGGTCGCCGAAGACGAAACCGCGGAGGTGGGCTCCGTCCTCGCCGTCATCGGATCCGGCGCCGCGGCCCCTGCTGCGGCTCCAGCCCCGGAAGCTCCCAAGCAGGAAGCTCCCAAGGCAGCCGCCCCGGCCGAAGCCCCCAAGCAGGAAGCTCCCAAGGCAGCCGCCCCGGCCGAAGCCCCCAAGCAGGAGGCAGCCCCCGCCGCTTCTGCTGCGCCGGCCGCGTCGTCGGAGTCCGGCTACGTCACTCCGCTTGTCCGCAAGCTGGCCAACCAGCAGGGCGTTGACATCTCGTCCCTGACCGGCACCGGCGTGGGCGGCCGCATCCGCAAGCAGGACGTGCTGGCGGCAGCAGAAGCCAAGGCAGCACCGGCCCCCGCCGCAGCCGCCCCGGCTCCCGCTGCAGCCCCGGCGGCGCGTCCGTCCGCCGAGCTGTCCTCGCTGCGCGGCACCGTGCAGAAGGCGCCGCGGATCCGCCAGGTCATCGCCCGCCGCATGCGTGAGTCGCTGGACATCTCCACCCAGCTGACCCAGGTACACGAAGTTGACATGACCAAGGTCGCCAAGCTCCGCACCAAGGCCAAGAACTCCTTCCAGGCCCAGAACGGCTCCAAGCTGACCTTCCTGCCCTTCATCGCCAAGGCTGTCGCCGAGGCCCTGAAGCACCACCCCAAGGTCAACGCCTCCTACGACGAAGACAAGCAGGAGATCACCTACCACAACGCCGAACACCTGGCGATTGCGGTGGACACGGATAAGGGCCTGCTGGTTCCGGTCATTGCCGACGCCGGCAACCTGAACCTTGCCGGTCTGGCAGGCAAGATCGCCGACGTCGCGGACCGCACCCGCAACGGCAAGATCGGTCCGGACGAGCTCTCCGGCGGAACCTTCAGCATCACCAACATCGGTTCCGTGGGCGCGCTCTTTGACACCCCGATCATCAACCAGCCGCAGGTTGCCATCCTCGGCACCGGCGCGATCGTCAAGCGCGCCGTCGTGGTTTCCGATGAGAACGGCGATGACTCGCTGGCCATCCGCTCCATGATGTACCTCTCCCTGACCTACGACCACCGCTTGGTGGACGGCGCCGACGCGGGACGCTTCCTGCAGACGCTGAAGGCACGCCTTGAGGAAGGCGCCTTCGAAGCGGACCTGGGGCTCTAGCACAACGTCCGGCTCGCCGGAACCGGCGACGGCGGCACTAACATCGGTGGGCAACCACCGGGACCTGTGCCGCCGTCGCCGTTTTGCATGCGCGCCACCTGCAGTTCCGGCCCTGGCGGGTCCTACTACGGAGCGTAGAATCTTCTGGCTAGACTGATGCCATGAATATCGTCTATAACGTCATGGTCTTCCTGCACATCATCGGAGCCGCCATGATCGTGGGCATCTGGATCGTCCAGATGAAGAAACCCACCGTGCATCCCCGCCAGTTCGACGGCGCCGCCCTGCAGCTCATCACCGGCATTGCGATGATGGGACTCATTCCGGCCCTGAACATGGATGCCAACTACGCCAAACTGGGCGTTAAGTTCACCATCGCCCTCGTGGTGGCCGTGCTCGCCTTCATCGGCAGCCGCAAATACAAGAAGGACCAACCGGTCAGCAAGGGCCTCGCCCACGCCGTCGGCGGCCTTGCTTTGCTCAACGTGGCCATCGCCACCTTGTGGCAGTAGGCACCCGTTCACCATTGACGACGGCGGCGCACCCCTTTAGCGGGGTGCGCCGCCGTCGTCGTTCAAGCGGAGGCACAATCCACTGACAGCGGACACCGGTGCGGCCGGAGTGCTAAATCCCTAGGATGGGACACGGCACTATCCGGCGCTGCGCCGGTTCCGTGGCATGACAACAATCTTGAGGAGTGGACATGGCAGCAACACGCACCGCACACACTGTTTGGAACGGCGACCTGATGACGGGCGCCGGCAACACCACCCTGGACAGCTCCGGGCTGGGTAATTTCGATGTCACGTGGAAGGCGCGCGCCGAGGCCTCCGAGGGCAAGACCAGCCCCGAAGAACTTATCGCCGCCGCGCACTCGGCCTGCTTCTCCATGGCATTCAGCCTCGCCGTCGCCCAGGCCGGCCACACGCCCGAGGAAGTCAACACCAAGGCCGACGTCACGTTCGTGCCCGGCACCGGCATCACGGACAGCCACCTGACCGTCAGCGCCCGGATTTTGGACATCACGGAAGAGGAATTCCAGCGTATCGCTGAGGAAGCCAAGCTGGGTTGCCCGGTCTCGGCCGCCCTTACCGGCATCAAGATCACCCTGGATGCCACGCTGGCCTCCTAGTCCCTGACGCGCCAGAGCAAAGGCCCCCGTTCCCTGACCTGCAGGAAACGGGGGCCTTTGCTCTCGGCGCGCTGCGCAGGGCTAGGCGCCGGCCCGGCGGGCAGGCAGCGGAGCCGGCCGCAGGCGACGGTAGCCCTCCCGCAGCGGCGGCCGGTCGGTGGGCAGTTCCTCGATCATTTCCTTGAGGGCCCCGATGCCGAACTCGAGTTGCGGGTCGGTACCGGCGGCGTGGGCGTGCGGCGGGAAGGCCACTTCGATGTCGGGGGCGACGCCGAAGTTCTCGACGCCCCACCCCACACCTCCGGAGAACCAGGTGGCGTAGCGGGGCTGGGTGACACCGGTTCCGTCGGCCAGGGCAAACCGGTTGTCAATGCCGACGACGCCGCCCCACGTGCGGGTGCCAATGACCGGGCCAATCCCGCGCAGCTTGGAAACCTGGGTGATGATGTCACCGTCCGAGCCGGCGAATTCGTCGGTAAGGATTACAACCGGGCCGCGCGGCGCGTGATGGGGGTAGGTCCGCGGCTTCTCTCCGCGGGGCATGCTCCAGCCGGTGACCTTGCGTCCAATCAATTCCGCGACGAGCTGGGAGGTGTGGCCTCCCCGGTTCCGGCGGACGTCGACGAGCAGTCCGTCGAGCGCTGTTTCGGTATCGAGGTCGCGGTGCAGCTGGGCCCAGCCATTGGCCATCATGTCCGGAATGTGCAGATAGCCGAAGGTTCCCTGCGAGGCCTGCCGGACGGTGCGGCGGTTGCCGGCCACCCACTCCTGGTAACGCAGCCGCTCCTCGTCCCGGACCGGAACCACGGCGACGCGGCGCAGCTTGCCGGCCTGGCTTCCGTGCCCGGAGCCGTTGCGCAGCGTGAGCTCCACAGCGCGCCCCGCGGCCCCCACCAGCGCCATGGCGGGTGTGCGCGCTTCGGAGAGTTCGACGCCGTCGATCGCCAAAACCAGGTCGCCGGTCTTCGCGTCGGCGCCGGGGCGGGTCAGCGGCGACGTGGCGAGCGGATCGGAGGACTCCCCCGCGAGGATCCGGATAATTTCCCAGCCCTGGCCGGTGAGGGCAAGATCGGCGCCGAGTCGGCCCTGACCGTTGCTGCCATTCTCGGTGACAGCGGCCGGGCGGACGTAGGCGTGCGAGGTGCCCAACTCACCGTGGAGCTCCCACAGCAGGTCCACGAGGTCATCGTGTGAGCCGAGGCGGTCAACGATCGGACGGTACCGGGCGTGCACGGAATTCCAGTCCTGTCCGGCCATGTCTTCGGTCCAGAAGAAGTCACGCTGAAGCCGCCAGGCTTCATCGAAGGCCTGGCCCCAGACGCTGGGCGGATCAAGCTGCACCCGGATCCGGCCGAGATCAACCTTGACCAGCTGGCCGGATTCCTCGTCCGCCTTGGCGTTGGCGGGCGAGACGCGGACCTGCTTGTCCTGCAGGATAACGACCTTCCCGCCGTCGCCGGAGAGCCGGTAGCTGTCCAGCGCTTCCACGATGGTGGTGCTTTTCCGGCGGGCGAGGTCGAAGCGGACGAGGCTGGGCGCGGCGTTCTTGTCCTCAAGGCTGGCACGGCCGTCGCCGGTCACGCCGAAGAGTTCGCTGTCGAGCCAGAGCAGGGCACCGGCAGTGGCGGTGAGATCGGAGTAGTTTCCCTGCGGCACGGGCACGGTGATGACCCGGTGCGCCAGGCCATCGGCATCCACCCGGACTGCCGGCACCTGGTCCCTCACCGCGTCGTCGACGGACGTGCTCCCGGGGGATGTGCCGTCGGCTGCGGTCCCGTCGTCCTGCAGGTCAACGCCCGGTCCGAAGGGCGAGGGGGTGTCCGCGGCGAGGGCCACCAGGTAGGGCTTGATCGGGCTCGGGAAGGACAGGTCAAAGGAATGCCCGTCGTAGACGGGGTCGAAGCTGCGGTTGGAGAGGAAGGCGAGGTATTTGCCGTCGGGGGTGAAGGACGGCGATTCGTCGCGGAACCGGCCGTCGGTGACATCGATGATGGTGCGGGTTTCCGCCGTTGCCGCGCCGTCCGCTGCGACATCTACTGCGGTGATACGCAGCCGGCTGCGGGACCCGAACGAGGTGACCGGCTCGGACCAGCCCAGCCAGGCCGAGTCCGGGGACCAGCTGAAGCTTTCGATGCTGCCCTCGCCAATGCTGCTGACGAGGGACAACGTTCCGGTCCGGGTGTCGGCCAGGTAGATGTCGCCGAAAGCGGTGCCGACGGCGAGCCAGTTGCCGTCCGGGCTGGCCTCGAGGGCGCTGGCCCGGGTCGGTTTAGGGAAATCGACCCGCGTCGGCCGCCGGTCAGTGCCCTGCAGGGCCGGCGCAGCGCCGCCCGCCGGGCCGGCGGTATCGGCGGCGTCGGACGGGCTGCCCGCGGTGCCGGGCCCCGTTCCGGGACTGCCCGCCCTGGCGGCCGCTGCCGCGGATGCTGCGGGGACCGCAGTAACGGCTTCGGGCCGGGTAAGTGCGGCGGCGGAGACTGGACGGGGCAGTAGCGTGCCGGCGTCGGATTCCGCACCCGGCCGGGCAGCCGGCTGCGCCGGAGAGGCCAAGGGCGCGCCCGACCCGGCGGAGTCCGTCCGGTCAGGGTCCGCCCGGGCAGAGTCCAGGGGCGCGGCGATGGCCTTCAGGTACAGGGCCTCAACGCCGCCGTGGTCAGCCACGTAGGCGATCCGGCCGGCGCCGAAAGGGCGGGGCAGGCGGGCCCGGACGCCGGGGGTTGCTTCCACCACACGTGAGGGGCCGTCTTTGTGCTGCAGCCAGTGCAGGGTGCCGTGCGCCTCGACGGCGCTGGAGCCGCCGGCGTGGTCCGGAACTACTTCGCCCAAGTGGCGGGACGGTTTCAGCGGCGTGCCGCGGCGGGCCTGGGAGGCGGATCCCAGGGTGATGCCGAGTTTGACCGGCTCTGCACCGAGGTCTGCCAGCAGCCATAGCTCACCGGCGGATTCGAACACCACCCGCTGGCCGTCGGTGGCCGCGTGCCGGACATAGAAGTCCTCGTGATCTGTGTGGCGGCGCAGATCGGATCCGTCGGGAAGCACGGAGTAGAGGTTGCCGTAGCCCTCGTGGTCGGAGAGGAAAGCGATCCGGCCATCGACCCACATGGGGTCGGTCAGGTTGCCGTCCAGCCCGGCCGCGAGCCGCTCGAATTCGCCGTTTCCGTCCGCGTCGATCCACAGCTTCCCGGCGGTGCCACCCCGGTAGCGCTTCCACCAGGCCGGTTCCCGCGAAAGGACGCTGGCGAGGACCACGGGCCGTTCGTCGCCGACGACCGGCCCGAAGGCAACGGATTCCACCGGGCCCAGCGGAAGTTCGGTGGCCCAGCCGCCGGTGACCGGCAGGCTGTAAGCGTGCGTAAGACGACTGTCGGCCTGGCGGAAAGCGCTGGTGACCAGGACGGCGCCGTCGGGGGTGAACCCCTTGACCCTGGTGCTCGCGTGGCCGAAGAAGCTCAACTGGCGGTAACCACCGCCGTCGACCTCGGCCGTGACAACCTCCGGCGATGTTCCCTGGATGACCGTCCACACCAGCCGCTTGCCGTCCGGCGTGAAGCGGGGGTTGCGGGCTGGCAGCTGCAGCGAGGAAATCCGCCAGGCCCGGCCGCCGCCGAGGGGCGCAATCCAGACGTCGTCTTCGGCCACGAAAGTGACCAGGTCGCCGTGCAGATGCGGGAAACGGAAGTAGCTGGAAGAAGTCATCGTCTGATCATAGCCACGGCCGGCCGTCCCGCCGGGAGGTGTACCCGCTGCGCCGGGCATGGTGAGATGGACCATGCGAATCATCATTGCCGGGGCCTCAGGGCTGATCGGAACGGCCATTTCAAGCACTTTGCGCAGCGCCGGGCACGAGGTCGGCACGCTGGTCAGGCGTCCGCCAGCCGCACCGGACGAGTACCAATGGAACCCCGGGGAGGGCAGCATTGATGACACCGCACTCAAGGGAGCCGATGCCGTCGTGAACCTCTCCGGCGCCGGCATCGGCGACCGGCCGTGGACTGCCTCGCGCGTCACAGAACTCCGCAGCTCCCGGCTCGGGGCGACCCGGACGCTGACGGCGGCGATGGGGCGCCTGGATAGTCCCCCGGCAGTCTTCCTGAGCCAGTCCGGCTCAGGTTACTACGGCAGCGCCGGACCGGCCGTGCTCCGGGAAAACTCCCCTGCCGGCAGCGGTGTGCTTGCCGGAATCTGCGTCGACTGGGAGGCGGCCGCGCACGAGGCTCCCGCCGGGGTCCGTGTGGTCACTCCCCGCACGGGCGTTGTCCTCAGCCGATCCGGGGGCGCCCTGGGCAAGCTCCTGCCGCTGCTGCGCCTGGGCGTGGGCGGCCCCATGGGCAATGGCCGGCAGTACTGGCCGTGGGTCACCCTGCCGGATGTTGCGGGCGCTTATGCGTTCCTGCTGGACAGCCAGCTCGCCGGGCCGGTGAACCTTTGCGCTCCGGAGAGCGCGGACATGAACTCCTTGATCGCGCAACTGGCCGCCGCGCTGCACCGCCCCGCCGTGCTCCGCGTTCCCGCCCCGGTGCTTCGCCTGGTCATGGGCAAACTCGCCGAGGAGCTGCTGCTCGCCAGCCAGCGGATGGAACCGGCCGTCCTGAGTGAGGCCGGCTTCCAATGGCAGCACCCGTCGCTGGCCCAGGCAGCCGCCTGGGTCGCAGGCAGCGGACCGGACTCTTAGGGATCGCCTGCGGCCGTCAGCCGCCCGGCGCAGAGTTAGTCGTTGCGCCGACGGCGGGTTCGACGGTGTCTGCGGGTTCGACGGTGTCTGCGGGGCCGGCGGGAAGAATGTCCTGGATCCGCCAGCGGCCTTCCACCGAGGCCAGCACCAGCCGCAGCCGCTGTTCCGGGGTGGAAGAGGCCTCGGCCAGCACAGTTCCGGCGGCGTCGCGTTCCTGGTACGGGGGCGTACTCGCGGTGACTGCCACTACGGCCTGCTTCCCGTGGGCCTCTGGGGTAGCTGCCGGCTCCGCGGCCACCCGGGTCAGGACGGTATCGAAACCGGACAGCACACGACCGGATTCCTTCAACGCAGCGATGATGCGTCCGTCCGCTGCGGCCGCGGCCGACGCTGGCACGTTGACGTCCTCCAGCAGTTCGAAGTCCCCCGAGTCCAATGCCCGGGAACGGAGCCGGGCCAATCCGCGGACCGCTTCACCGGGGTCCGGCGACGCCAGCTGCGCCAGAACTTCGAGAGGCAGCCCGGCCGCAGTGGTGGCCGGCGCGCCGGCGTCCGGCGCCGATTTCTTCCCGGCTCCGGCATCCCCGGCGGGAACGGAGTCCGTGACTGGCAAACCTGGAACCGACCCCCGCGTCCAGGCACCGTAGACAGCCCACGCCGCCACGAGGGCCCCCAGAAGCGCGACAGTCACGGCTGCCGCCCGTAAGGCGCCGGCCGGCCGCGCTGAGTGGGCCGCGAAGACCGGGAGGGGGCGCCGGAGCGGCCGATGTGAGGACCGCCGTCCGGTCGCTCTCCCGCGGGCAGATGGCGCTGCGCCGGACAGCGCGTCTGCGGGTTCTGTGCGCTGCGGTTCACCAGCCCGACGCCGCGCGCTGAACCGGGGACCGCGGAGTCGCCGCGGCATGGCCCGCAACAGTTCGATCCGACGCTCCTGTCCGGTGGCCGGCAGTGCCCGCCGCGTCGGCAACTGCGGAATGACCGTGGGGTGGACCGAGACCGAGAGGTCCAGGGGCGCCGCCGGGGCGCTGTGATAAAAGGCTGCCGCCAACTCGGCGGCGAAGGGCCGGAGTCTGCGGTCCTCCTGGAGCCCGGACTCCAGTGCCGCGGTGAGAGCCGACGGAACGCCGGGAACCAGCAACGGCAGAGGCGGCCGCTGCGTTCCGGGCTCAGGAGGATGGCCAGTGAGGCAAAACCAGCCCACGGCAGCGAGCGAGTACAGGTCGCGCTCCGGCAGCAGCCCCGCACGGACGGCGTCCACCGGCGCCGGGTCGCTGAATCCCTCCGTTCCCGCGCCCGCTCCCGCCCCGGTCTCAGCCACCATGCGTGCCACGCCCACGTCGGCCAGCAGCGGTTTTCCCTGGGCGGTAAACAGGACATTGCCAGGTGAAACGTCGCCATGCGTGAAGCCTTGAGCATGCAGATACGCGAGGGCCTGGGCGATCGGCGTCAGGACAGTCACCGTCTCCCCCGGCCCCAGGGTTCCCCTGCTGGCGACGAGCTGCCCCAGCGACCCGCCCGCCGCGTAGTCCATGGTCAGCGCCAGGTTCCCACCGGTTCCTCCGGCAACCGGCACCACGCCGTAAGCCCGCACTAAATGCGCGTGGTCCAAGAGGGAGAGAACGCGCACCTCCCGCCGCGCAGAATCCTCAGCGCTGCCCCCCTCCGGGCCATCAGTGGCAGTGAAACACTTCAACGCGTACTCGCGGCCGGTGGAGCGCTCGGTGGCCAGCCACACCGCGGCGGTACCGCCTCGCCCCAGGCAGCGGCCGACGTCGTACCCGGGAACCACGGGAGCGCTGGAACGAGGGAAATCTTCCATAACCAAGGGATAGCGGATCCCGCCGTTTCCTGCAGAAGTTATCCACAGGTGAGAGCTTCACCACAAAATCAGCTGCCATGACACGCCGGGTCTAAGCTGGATGCCATGACTCTTGAGTTCTCCCAGCTGGGTCTGGCCCCGGAATTTGTCGACTACACGCGCGGCTGGGACCTCCAGCGCGAACTCCACGAGAAGGTCGTCGCCGGTACCGCTCCCAGCACAGTCCTGCTGCTCGAACACGCTGCCGTTTACACCGCGGGTAAACGCACCGAGGACCACGAGCGGCCCTTTGACGGAACACCGGTGGTTCCCGTCGACCGCGGCGGCAAACTCACCTGGCACGGCCCGGGCCAACTGATCGGCTATCCCGTCATCAAGCTCAGGAACAAAGCCGGCATCCGCGATTACGTGGAGCGGCTGGAAGCCGTGATCATCGCTGTCCTGGCGGACTACGGAATCGACGCTGTCCGGATCACCGGCCGGGCCGGCGTCTGGATCGACCAGGACGAGAAGGGCCCTGCGCGCAAAATCGCCGCCATCGGCATCCGCGTCCACGAGGGCGTCACCATGCACGGGTTCGCCATCAACTGCAACAACGATCTGGCGCCGTACGGGCAGATCATCGCCTGCGGCATTTCCGACGCCGGCGTCACCACGGTCTCGCAGGAGATCGGCCGGGACATCACCCCCGCCGACCTCGTTTCGCGGATCATCGAGGAACTGCGCAACAATGAAGAAGCGCTAGTTGCAACCCACGAAGGAGCTCTACTGTGACCCTGGCACCAGAAGGCCGGAAAATGCTGCGTATCGAGCAGCGCAACGCGGCCACCCCGGTGGAACGCAAACCGGATTGGATCAAGGCCAAGGTCCAGATGGGCCCCGAGTTTATCCAGCTCAAGAAACTCGTAAAGAAGGAGGGCCTCCACACGGTGTGTGAAGAGGCCGGCTGCCCCAACATCTTCGAGTGCTGGGAAGACAAGGAAGCCACCTTCCTGATCGGCGGTTCCGAGTGCACCCGCCGCTGCGATTTCTGCCAGATCGACACCGGCAAGCCTTCCCCTGTGGATGTTTTCGAACCCACCAAGGTGGCACGTTCCGTCCAGGCGATGCAGCTCCGCTACGCCACCGTCACCGGGGTGGCCCGCGATGACCTCGCCGACGAGGGTGTCTGGCTCTACGCCGAAACGGTCCGCAAAATCCACGAGCTCAACCCGGGCACCGGCGTCGAACTGCTGATTCCGGACTTCTCCGGCAAGCCCGAGCACATTGAAGCAATCTGTGACTCCAAGCCCGAGGTCTTTGCCCACAACGTCGAGACCGTTCCCCGGATTTTCAAGCGCATCCGTCCGGCGTTCCGCTACGAGCGGTCCCTGGATGTCCTTACGCAGGGCCGCAAGCTCGGCATGGTCACCAAGTCCAACCTGATCCTGGGCATGGGTGAGACCCGCGAGGAAATCTCCGAGGCCCTGCGCGATCTGCACGACGCCGGCTGCGACCTCATCACCATCACCCAGTACCTGCGCCCCTCCGAGCGGCACCTTCCGGTGGACCGCTGGGTCAAGCCGCAGGAGTTCGTTGACCTGCAGCAGGAAGCGGACGAGATCGGTTTCCTCGGCGTGATGAGCGGTCCGCTGGTCCGTTCCTCCTACCGCGCCGGCCGGCTCTGGGCCACCGCGATGCGCAAGAAGGGCTGGGAAATCCCGGCCCAGCTCGCCCACATCGAGTCCTCCGGCAGCACCCGCCAGGAAGCAAGCTCGCTGCTCGCGGCGCATTCCTGAATTAAGTCCTAGCGATTGCGGCACAGGGCCGGCACTGGAGGAATCCGGGTCCGGCCCTGAGCTGTGCATCACGTAGAATTAAGGCACTATGGCGAATTCCCCTAATTCCAGCACGTCCGCTCCTTCTGCCGATGAGCCGAAGCGCGGCCTCTTTTCGCGTAAGCCCAAGGCAGCCAAGGTTAAGAAGCCGAGCCGCCTGAAGCAGATCCGCGAGGTCTTCCAGATGACCCGCCAGCATGACCCGATGGTTCCGTGGCTCATGCTGCTGGCTTTCCTCGGCGTCGTGGCTGTCAGCTTCGGCATCGGATTCCTGCTGGACAACTGGATTACCGGCCTGATTATCGGCATCCCGTTGGGTGTCCTGGCGGCCACGTTCATCCTGTCCCGCCGCGCTGAGCGGGCTGCCTTCGCGCGGATCGAAAACCAGCCCGGCGCTTCCGGGGCTGCCCTGGGCACGCTCAAGCGCGGCTGGATTGTGGAAGAGCAGCCTGTGGCGGTGAACCCGCGTACCCAGGACGCCGTTTTCCGCGCCATCGGCCGTCCCGGCGTCGTCCTCGTGAGCGAGGGGCCCAGCAGCCGCGTCAAGCCGCTGCTCGACGCCGAACGCAAGCGCCTGGCCCGGATCCTGCCCAACGTCACCGTCCACGTCATTGAAAGCGGCCGCGGCGACGGCCAGGTTCCGATCAGCCAGGTCTCCAAGAAGATGACCAAAATGAAGAACGAACTGACCAAGCTTGAGGTCAGCACGGTATCGAAGCGGATCTCCTCGCTTGGCAGCCGCCTGCCCATCCCCAAGGGCATCGATCCTTACAAGGCCCGTCCGGACCGCAAGGCAGCCCGCGGACGCTAGGCCCCACGCCAGAGCAACAGGGACGCCCCGGTAACCGCCTTCCAGGCCGGCAGCCGGGGCGTTTCTCTTGCCCCCGGCCTCTTTGCGGCAGTACTTCCCTCTTGTCCCTGCGCCCCGCCTTTGGCCGGGAGAATCCGGAGCAACCATGAAACGTCCCTCAACCCCCGCCCTGATCCGCATCTTCCGGGTCCTGGCCATCGCCGAGGCCTGCAGCTGGGCTGCGCTCCTCGTCGGCATGTTCCTGAAATGGATCACCCGGACCACGGAGCTCGGCGTCGAAATCGCCGGACCGATTCACGGCGCGTTCTTCATCGGCTACGGCATCGCAGCACTGGGCCTGTGGCGTCTGCAGCGCTGGCCGTTCCGGGTGGCGTTGTTCGCCGGACTGTCCGCGGTGGTCCCGTTCGCCACGCTCGGATTCGAGCGATGGGCCGGCCGCCGCGGTTACCTTACCGCCCGGGAAACACTGGCTGCATCGACTGAGGCCCGCCAGGGGGCCGGCGTATAGCCTCTCGGTTTGGACCTGCCGTCCTTCAGGGGACGCAACGGAGCAGGGGACGCAACGGAGGCAAAAACCGGCCTGGGCCACTCGGTCTGACACGATTGGCCGCTGCGCCGACCCCTTTAGCGGCCATTTGTGCCGGGTGGCGGCGGCCCGATGGAGCGAGACTTTGTCAGGCAGCGCGCCCGAGCGCCGGGCTGGCTGCGGGCTGGAAACCGGCGCGCTACCTTCGGACCAGCAGAGTGTTCATCGCCTTGTCATGGAGTCCGCGGTGATCCGGGTCGAAGATGACGGCAGGTATCACCAGGCAGAGCAGCAGGCTGCGGACCAAAGCCGCCAGCGGGCCGGCAGGGCCGCCGCCTGGCCGTACCACGTGGATTCCCAGGATGCGGTGCCCAATGCTGTACCCCAGGGTGCCGACCAGGAGTGCCTGCTCGATAGCGAAAATGGCCAGTGTTGCCCAGGGGTCACCGCTGAAGGCGTAATTACTGATCAGCAGGGCAATGCCCCAGTCGATGCAGATGGCGGCGATGCGTCGGCCGGCGCGGGCTATGGATCCCGGCCCGGACTCAGGGAGGCCTAAACGCTCCCCCGGGTACTTCGAAATGCCGGATGTATCCGGCCCACTGAGCCAGGAGCCTATATCTCTGCGATCAACCACTCTCTAAGACTAGCTGTATCGCATCCCCGCCCGCGCTGTTCATAGTGTGGACAATAGGGCCCACACTCTGGGCACGGATAGGCCACGTTGTGGACAGCGACTACCGTTTACCTGTCAGGGCATTCTGTAACCTGCCGGAAACAAAGCGGACACGACAGGGAAATCCCGTGTCCTTAGGGTGGTAACAGTTGCTAGCGGCATAGCAGCGGGCAGACTTTTGTGGTTTCCCGCTGTCGGATTGCGCTGGACCACTCGGCCTGACGGCCAGATCTTTCACTTGCATAAGGAGCATAGATGTTCAAGACTGCGGACGAAGTCCTCAAGTTCATCAAGGACGAAGACGTAAAATTCGTCGATATTCGCTTCACCGACCTCCCTGGCGTTCAGCAGCACTTCAATGTGCCCGCCAAGAGCGTTGACGCGGACTTCTTCGTCAACGGCCAGCTCTTCGATGGCTCTTCGATCCGCGGTTTCCAGGGCATCGCCGAGTCGGACATGCAGCTTATCCCGGATGTCACGACGGCGTTCCTCGACACCTTCCGCATCGAGAAGACCCTCGCGTTGAACTTCTCGATCGTGAACCCGCGCACCGGCGATCCCTACCACCGTGATCCCCGCGGCGTAGCCGAAAAGGCCGAGGCCTACCTGGCCTCCACCGGCATCGCCGACACCGCGTTCTTCGCCCCGGAGGCCGAGTTCTTCGTTTTCGATAACGTCCAGTACCAGTCCTCCCCGCAGGGCAGCTTCTACAAGATCGATTCCGAGGAAGCACACTGGAACACCGGCCGCGAAGAAGAGGGCGGAAACCTCGGCTACAAGACTCCGGTCAAGGGCGGCTACTTCCCGGTCGCACCCACCGACAAGCAGGTCGACCTCCGCGACGCCATGTGCATCGCTTTGGACGAAGCCGGCCTGGAGGTCGAGCGCAGCCACCACGAGGTTGGTTCCGCCGGCCAGGCTGAGATCAACTACAAGTTCACCACGCTGACGCACGCCGCTGATGACCTGCAGAAGTTCAAGTACGTCATCAAGAACACTGCCGATGCCTGGGGCAAGTCCGTCACGTTCATGCCGAAGCCGGTCTTCGGCGACAACGGCTCGGGCATGCACTGCCACCAGTCGCTGTGGAATGGTGGAGATCCGCTGTTCTATGACGAAAAGGGCTACGCAGGCCTGTCCGACATGGCCCGCTGGTACATCGGCGGCCTGCTGAAGCACTCCTCGGCCGTGCTCGCCTTCACCAACCCGACGGTGAACTCCTACCGCCGCCTGGTCAAGGGCTTCGAAGCTCCGGTCAACATGGTTTACTCGCAGGGCAACCGCTCTGCCGGTATCCGGATCCCGATCACGGGCTCCAACCCGAAGGCCAAGCGCATCGAGTTCCGCGCTCCGGACCCGTCCTCCAACCCGTACCTGGCCTTCGCTGCCCAGCTGATGGCCGGTATTGACGGTATCCGCAACCGCATCGAACCGCCGGCTCCGATCGACAAGGACCTCTACGAGCTGCCCGCCGAGGAAGCCAAGGACATTCCCAAGGCGCCCGGCACCCTCGAAGAGGCCCTCGACGCCCTGGCCGAGGACAACGAGTTCCTTCAGGCCGGCGGGGTCTTCACCCAGGACCTGATCGACACCTGGATCGAGTACAAGTACGAGAACGAGATCCGTCCGCTCTCGCTGCGCCCGAATCCGTACGAGTTCGAGCTGTACTACGGCGTCTAGGCTTTAGCGGCTCTCTGCCCCCAGGATTGCCCGGCGGCGGCCCCCACCTCTTGGTGGGGGCCGCCGGTCTTTAGCCCATCGCCTGTCGGGCTGCCGCCACCTTTCCGCGCATCAGCGCTTCCCGTACTTCCGGTGGACAGCCTGCTTGCTCACGCCAAGACAGGTGGCGATGGCCTCCCACGACAGACCCGCCTGGCGTGCCCGCAGCACCGCCTCCGTCTCTGTGCGGGCCACTTCCTTGCGCAGCCCGGCCACCGCGTACAGCGCCTCCGCAGGTCCCTTACCGTCCATCGAGCCAATGAGTGTTTTCATTCCGACCTCCCACCGTCAACCCTAGTTGACGAAGTCGGGGCCGTCAATAATAGTTGACGGGCTCAGGTGATGTCGTGCCGGTCCCTGTTCGCCCGTCGACGAGGCCGTCCGGGTCAACTCCCTGGCGGCCCGCGCCAAACCCCCGGTAGAACGTCCGTTGCGGGCCGGCGTCGCCACCCAGATACCGGCCGCGGTCCTCAAACCCGGCCTTGCGGTAGGCCGCCCGGCCAGCAGGGTTCTCTTCGTTGACGGAGAGCACGACGCCGGTCTGCCCGCCGCCCATGGCCGCCGTCAGCTTCGCGGCCGCGAGGGCACTGGCCAGCGCTGCCTGGGTGCCAAGTCCCCGGCCCTGGGACCGGCGGTCGATCAGGAAACCGCGCAGCAGCCATGCCGAGTCGTCATCGGCCCAGCCGGCCAGGCTCGCGGCCCCGCTCTGCAGCGTCAGGACACCGACGGCGGATCCGTTGGCGTCGATGGCAAAGGGGTGCCGGGAGTCTTCTTCCAGCCCAGTAAGCACCATCCGCAGCGGGTCGCCGACGAACCGCCGCTGGTCCTTGGTGAGTTCGAGCCCGGCGATTTCGCCCAGCTTAATAGCACGGGCGTCGTCGTCGAGGTCATTCAGCGGCAGCAGCCACACATGTTCGCGCATGACAAAAGCCTACCCACCCGGCGGTCCTTGGACACCCCGGCCGGACAGCTCGGGTTAGAGCGCCGCGTCCTTGGGCGGCCCGGCCGGATCCATCCAGAAGACCTCCCACAGGTGGCCGTCGGGGTCCTGAAAGCTGTGGGTGTACATGAAGCCGTAATCCTGTGCTTCCTGGGACGGCAACCCGCCGGCGGTCAGCGCGGTCCGGATGAGCTCGTCGACGGCCTCGCGGCTGTCCAGGGAAAAGGACATGATGACCTCGGCAGCCCCGGAGGCATCCGCCACAGTCTTCGACGTGAAGGTCTTGAAGTACGCCTCGACCAGCAGCATCACGTACGCACCGTCGTTGACGATCATGCAGGTGGCATTCTCATCGGTGAAGTCGGGATTGAACGAGAAACCCAACGCGGTGAAAAACTTCACTGTCGTGTCGAGGTCCCGGACCGGGAGGTTGACAAAAAGTTCTCTGGCCATGCGGACAAAGTAGCACCGCGCCGCCGGAGTGTCAGCCCCCGGCGGCGCGCGGGTGAAACTACAGCACTTTGGAGAGGAAGTCCCGGGTCCGCTGCTGCTGCGGATTACCGAACAGCTCCTCTGGAGCGCCCTGCTCGCAGATGACGCCGTCTGCCATGAACAGCACCCGGTCGGCCACTTCGCGGGCGAAGCCCATTTCATGGGTGACCAGTACCATCGTCATGCCCTCGCCGGCGAGATCCTTGATCACCTGCAGCACTTCGCCCACCATTTCCGGGTCCAGTGCGGAGGTGGCCTCATCAAAGAGCATGATGTCCGGGTTCATCGCCAGTGCACGGGCGATCGCGACGCGCTGCTTCTGGCCGCCGGAGAGGGACGCGGGGCGGGCGTTGGCCTTCTCGGCAAGTCCGACGCGGTCCAGCAGCTTGAGGGCGCTGGCCTTCGCTTCGTCCTTGCCCTGCTTCTTCGACTCAACCGGCGCCAGCATGATGTTTTCGAGCACAGACATGTGCGGGAACAGGTTGAAGTGCTGGAAGACCATCCCGATGTGCCGGCGGACCTCATTGATGTCGACCTTGGGGTCGGTGACGTCGAACCCGTCCACGGTGACGTGGCCGGCGGTGATGTCATCCAGCTTGTTCAGGCAGCGCAGGAACGTGGACTTTCCGGACCCCGAGGGTCCGATCACACAAACCACCTCACCCTCGGCCACATCGGCGTTGATGCCCTTGAGAACTTCATTGGAGCCAAAGGACTTCTTCAGCTCCCGGACGGAGATTTTGCTGGGTGCAGTGACTGCCGTGGTCATTTGTTGAACCTCTTATCCGCAACGTTGGCCAGCTTGGTCAGGAGCATGATCACCACAAAGTACAGGACCGCAACGATCAGCAGGGTTTCGGTGATCCGGAAGTTACCGGCGTAGATTTGCTGGCCCTGGTAGAGCAGTTCGGCGAAGCCGATGGCGAGCAGCAGCGAGCTGTCTTTAAGCATGATGATCAGCTGGTTGATCAGGGAGGGGGTCATGATCTTGAAGGCCTGCGGGACCACGACTTTTTGCATGGATTTGGCGTAGCCCAGGCCGAGGCTGCGGCTGGCTTCGAGCTGTCCCGGGTCCACGGACTGGATTGAGCCCCGGACGATTTCGGTGATGTAGGCGCCGGCGTTGAGGCTGAGCGTCAGCACTCCGGCCACCCAGATGTCGATCGGCTGGCCGGTCAGCTGCGGGATGCCGAAGTAGAAGAAGAAAGCCCAGACCAGCAGCGGCGTGCCGCGGAAGATGCTGACGAAGGTGGTGGCGATGCCACGCAGCACAACGCTGGTGGATATCTTCAGGAAGCCCATGAACAGGCCGATCAGCATGGCCAGGACGAAGGAGATCGCGGTGACCAGGACGGTGTTGCCGAGGCCCTTCATCAAGGCCGGGAAGCTGCTGGTCAACAGGTCCCAGAAGCTGGACTGGGCCGCCTGCTCGGGGTCCTTGAGGTACTTGTCCAGAATCGCCTGGTACGTCCCGCTGGACTTCAGCTCGGCCAGTCCGGTGTTGAACGCCTGCAGCAGTTCCGGATTCTGGCCCTTGTTGACGGCGAATCCGTACGAGCCGCCCTTTTCCTTTTCGGAGACGGCTTTGAGGCCGTTGTTCTGGCTGATCCCATAGGCCAGGACCGGGTAGTCGTCAAAGACGGCGACGGCGTTCCCGGACTTCACGAGCTCGTACATGGTGGCGGACTGGTCCAGGGACTTGACCGTGAAGCCGTACGTTCCGGCGATCGATTTGGCGAATGTTTCGCCCTCGCTGCCGGTCTTGGCGGTGACGGTCTTTCCCTGGAGGTCCGCATAGCCTTTGATGTCCGTATTGGACTTGGCGACGGCCATCTGGACGCCCGACTCAAAGTAGGGTTCCGAGAAGTCATAGATCTGCTTGCGGGGCTCGGTGATGGACATGCCCGCGATGACGCCGTCCACCTGGTTGGAGGACAGCGCCTGCAGGGCCGCGTTGAAGCCCAGCGACTTGATCTCCACGGCGAAGCCCTGGCCCTTCGCGATCTCACGGATGATGTCCATGTCGATGCCGGTCAGTTCACCGCCCGCGTCACGGAACTCGAAGGGAGCGAACGTGGTGTCCGTGCCGATGACGAACGTTTTGCCGGAAAGGCTCGACGGCGCGGCGGCCTGGTGCGCTGCACCCGCGGCTGTGGCGGCAGGCGGCTCAGCCGGGGACGCGGCCGCGCCGGCGGCTCCGAAGAGCATTGCGGCGAAAGCCAGCAACGCTCCGATGATTGCGGCTTTCCGCGGCCTGGCGGTCCCGGCCTGCTGGAATCTGGGCAAGATTTACAACCCCTAGAGAAGTGCGGCACCGGTCACAGGACCGGCAAAGTACCCCTAGAGGCTACCCGCATTTACCAGCGCCCCTTGCCAGCGCCCTCCGCCGGCGGGCTCCCGGCAGTCCCGCCGGGAGCCGCGCCGCGGCGCTGCGTGGCCGGTTACTGGCCGTAAAAAACGCGTTCGAAAACGCCCCGCGCCCGGCGGCTGAGCCGGAGGTAGTCCTCTTCCAGCGCGGCGGCGTTGCCGTGTCCGTAGCCGCACCAGCGGGCCACCGCCTCGAGATCCCGGCGGGAGGACGCCAGCACGTCCGACGCCCGTCCGGTCCAGATCACGTTGGCCGAACGGATCCGGCTCGCCAGGCGCCATGCCCGGAGGAGGATTACCACGTCCCCCGCTTCCAGGAGCCCGACGCCGGCCGCTGCTTCGAGCGCGTCGACCGTGGAGGTGGTCCGCAGCCCGGGATGCTCTCCGGCGTGCTGCAGCTGCAGCAGCTGGGTCAGCCATTCGACGTCGCTAAGGCCGCCGCGGCCCAGCTTCAGGTGCCGGGCGGGGTCAGCGCCGCGGGGCAACCGTTCGGCTTCCACCCGTGCCTTCACGCGCCGGACCTCGCGAACGTCCTGCTCGGCGAGGGAATCGGGGTAGCGGATGGGATCGATCAGGGCCACGAAGTCAGCAGCCAGTTCGTCATCACCCGCCATCGGGCGCGCCCTCAGCAGCGCCTGGGCTTCCCAGACCAGCGACCACCGCCGGTAGTACTCTGCATAGGATTCCAGCGACCGCACCATCGGCCCGCTCTTACCCTCGGGGCGCAGGTCGGCGTCGACCATCAGGACGCGTTCGGCGAGGATGGCAGGCTTGAGCGGCTGGGTCAGCAGGTTCGAGAGCCGTCCCACGATCTGCAGCGCCTGCTGTTGGGCCTCATCATCCGGGATCCCCGGCCGCCCGCGGTGCACGTACATGACGTCTGCGTCCGAGCCGTAACCAATCTCCCGGCCACCCTGCCGTCCCATCGCGACCACCAGCACGTGCGTCTTGAGTGGCTCCCCGGCCGCCACGACGGTTTCCGCGACGCGCAGCGCGCCCAAAACCGCCGCCCGGTCGGTGTCTGCCAGCGCTGCGCCCACCTGGTCCTGGTCCAGCAGCCCTGCACTGTCCGCGATCGCGATCCGCAGGATTTCGCGCCGGCGGATCAGCCGGATCAGGCGCATGGCGCTTTCCGGATCCGCGTGCCGGGACATCTTGGAGGCAATCTCAAGCCACTGCGCCTCGAACGTCACCGGCACGAGTTCTTTATCCGAGCCGAGCCAGGCCACGGATTCGGGTGAAACCTCCAGGAGGTCCGCGATCAGCCGGGAATTGGACAGCACGTGGCAGAGCCGCTCGGCGGCCGCCGTCGAATCCCGGAGCATGCCGAGGTACCAGTGGGTGGTGCCGAGAGCTTCACTGACCCGGCGGAAGGCCAGCAGGCCGGCGTCGGGGTCCACACCTTCCGCGAGCCATCCGAGCAGAACCGGCAGAAGCTGGCGCTGAAGGGCGGCGCGTCGGCTGACCCCGCCGGTCAGCGCCTCGATGTGCCGCATGGCACCTACCGGGTCGAGGTAGCCGAGCGCGGCGAGGCGCCCCTGCGCGGCTTCCGGACTGAGCCGGGCTTCCTCGCTGCTGAGTGCCGCCGCCGTGTTCAGCAGCGGACGGTAAAAGATGCGTTCGTGCAGCTCCCGTACCGAGCGCTTGGTTTTCCGCCAGGCCCCCATGAGGGCATCGGGTTTGGGCCGTTCGCTGGAGAAGGGCCCCAGGGCGGCTTTGGCGAGCGCCCGCAGCGCTGCTTCATTGACTGGCATGAGGTGGGTGCGGCGCAGCTGGAACAGCTGGATCCGGTGTTCGAGCAGCCGGAGGTAGCGGTAGTCGCGGTCGAATTCTGCGGCGTCGGAACGGCCGATGTAGCCGCCGGCGGACAGGGCGGCGATGGCGGAGGTGGTGTCCCGGCACCGCAGGGACTCGTCGGCTTTGCCGTGGACCAGCTGCAGCAGCTGGACGGTGAACTCGACGTCGCGCAGGCCTCCGCGCCCGAGTTTGATTTGGCGCTGCTCCTCCTCGGCGGGGATGTGCTCGGTGACGCGGCGGCGCATGGAGCGGACGGATTCGACGAATCCCTCCCGGCCGGCCGAGGACCAGATCAGCGGCGCGAGGGCGGCCTCGTAGCGGGCGCCGAGCACGATGTCCCCGGCGATGGTCCGGGCCTTGAGCAGCGCCTGGAACTCCCAGGTCTCAGCCCACCGGGCGTAGTAGCTCTCATGCGAGGCCAGGGTTCTGACCAGCGGGCCGGACTTGCCTTCCGGGCGCAGGTTCGCGTCGACCTCCCACAGCCCCGGTTCCCGCCCGGTGGACATGATGGCGCGGGAAATGCCGGAGGCCAGGGCAGTGCCGATGGTGCTGGCGCGCGAATCGTCGAGTTCCCCGGGGTCGATCACGTAGATGACGTCGACGTCGGAAATGTAGTTCAGTTCCCGGGCTCCGCACTTGCCCATGCCGATGACGGCAAGTCCGACGTCGGCCACCTCAGCGGCGCTGAACTGCTGTGCCGCCTCGGCGCGGGAAACGG
The DNA here is from genome assembly GCF_035984855.1 of Arthrobacter sp. MP_M4. Classification (NCBI taxonomy): domain Bacteria; kingdom Bacillati; phylum Actinomycetota; class Actinomycetes; order Micrococcales; family Micrococcaceae; genus Arthrobacter; species Arthrobacter sp. MP_M4. Next base: position 9,305 of record NZ_JAXCHX010000019.1, on the reverse strand, counting down.
CCAGGGCAGCCTCAATGGCGGCACCGGCAAGGTCCGCGAGTTCGGCTCCGGCAGCGGGCAGGAAGTCCAGCGGGTCGGCCGCGCAGAGGTCCTTGACGGCCAGTTCCACAAGGCCGCGACGGTACTCGGTGCGGAGCGCCTCATACCCTTCCTGCCCGGTGAGCGCAGCCACCGGTCGGGCGGATTTCGGGTCGGCGCGCACCGACTGCAGGAGCCGCCCGCGCAGCTCGGCGGTGTCCGCAGCACGCGGTTCGGGGCTGGATGTCACCTCGAAGGCGTCCAGATGCTCGGGGTGCCGGATCAGGAACTCGCCGAGCGCCTCGGAGGCGCCCAGCACCCGGTACATGGGCTCGCTGCGGTCCAAGTCCGCAACCGCCAGGGTCCGCAGGTCGTGGTGTTTTTCGATCAGCCTCACGAGGGACTGCAGCGCCGTGTCGGGGTTGGCGGCAAGCTGCAGTCCTGCGAACAGAACATCCTGGTCCAGGCCGTCCAGCTCCGGGGCGGCGAGGAACCGTTCCCCCTTGTCCAGGTCGCTGAAACCAGCCGCAATGAGGCGTCGTGCCAGGCTCACCCGGGCCGCCTAAAGGATGCCGAGGTTGCGCTGCAGCTCGTAGGGCGTGACCTGGAGACGGTAGTCCTGCCACTCGGCCCGCTTGTTGCGCAGGAAGTGCTCGAAGACCTGCTCGCCGAGGATCTGCGGCATGAGCTCGGACTCTTCCATCGAACGGATGGCATCGTGCAGGCTGGCCGGAAGCGGGTCGTGGCCCATCGCCCGGCGCTCGGCGGAACTGAGCGACCAGATGTCGTCCTCGGCCGCGGCGGGAAGCTGGTAACCCTCCTCGATGCCCTTGAGCCCTGCCCCGAGCAGCACGGCGTAGGCGAGGTAGGGGTTGGCCGCAGAATCGATGCCGCGGTACTCGATCCGTGCGGACTGGCCCTTGCCCGGCTTGTAGAGTGGCACCCGGACCAGCGCCGAACGGTTGTTGTGGCCCCAGCTGAGGTAGCTCGGGGCTTCGCCCCCGCCCCAGAGGCGCTTGTAGGAGTTCACAAACTGGTTGGTGACGGCGGTGAACTCGGGAGCGTGCTTGAGGATGCCGGCGATAAACTGCCGCGCGGTTTCGGAGAGCTGGAATTCCGCACCGGCCTCGTAAAAGGCATTTGTATCCCCCTCGAAGAGCGAGAAGTGCGTGTGCATGCCGGAACCCGGGTGGGCCGTGAAGGGTTTGGGCATGAAGGTGGCGTAGGTCCCTTGTTGCAGCGCCACCTCTTTAATCACGGTGCGGAAGGTCATGATGTTGTCGGCGGTCTGCAGGGCGTCAGCGTAGCGCAGGTCGATCTCGTTCTGGCCGGGGCCGGCCTCGTGGTGGCTGAACTCAACCGAAATGCCCACGGACTCCAGCATGGTGACGGCCGTGCGGCGGAAGTCCTGCGCCACGCCGCCGGGCACGTGGTCGAAGTAGCCGCCTTCGTCCACCGGGACGGGGGACCCGTCGGGACCGGGCTGCTGGGACTTCAACAGGTAAAACTCAATTTCGGGATGGGTGTAGCAGGTGAAGCCCATGTCCGCGGCCTTGGCCAGGTTGCGTTTGAGCACGTTGCGGGGATCAGCGGCGGAGGGTTCGCCGTCGGGCGTCAGGATGTCGCAGAACATCCGCGACGTCGCTTCCGTCTCGCCGCGCCAGGGCAGGATCTGGAAGGTGGCGGGGTCCGGCTGCGCCAGCATGTCGGATTCGAACACCCGGGCCAGGCCCTCGATGGAGGAACCGTCAAAGCCCAGCCCCTCTTCGAATGCGCCCTCCACTTCGGCCGGGGCCAGCGCCACGGACTTCAGCGAGCCAACGACGTCGGTGAACCACAACCGCACGAACCGCACGTCGCGCTCTTCGATCGTCCGAAGGACAAACTCTTGCTGGCGATCCATACCGGCCTCTTTCCAATTCTTTCGTCCGTGCCCGGGACCATCACGCCGAGGTCCACAGCTGCTCACGGTTCACTTTACTGATCATTGCCGCTGTTTGCTGTCGCGGCCGCGGCGCGTAACACAGCGTTAACACCGGGGGCCCTGTATTTCCGGCAGCCCGGAATCCGTTCCGGCCGGGCCGGCGGCGTGTGATGTGATTCACCCGCCCACGGGCCGGCGCCCGGTAGCTAGGACCCGCGGTATCGCACTACGCTCGTGCCATGGCCACAAGTAGCAACTCTGACTCCAGCATGCCCGCAGAAGTTCCTGCCCCCTACGGCACCGGCCCGGCGGCTGCCGCCGCAGCCCAGCCTGTCCCAGGCGCAGGCCGGGAACCCGGCACCCGGAAGCCGGTGGCCAGGATCCGCACCCACCACCTGCACCAGGCCAAGCTCAACGGCGAGCGCTTTGCCATGCTGACCGCCTACGACCAGTACACGGCGGAGATTTTCGACCAGGCGGGAATCGAGGTCCTCCTGGTAGGCGACTCGGCCTCCAACAACGTCTTCGGCAACGAAACCAGCCTGCCTGTCACCGTGGACGAGCTCCTCCCGCTGTGCCGGGCCGTCGCCCGCTCGGCCAAGCGCGCGCTGGTGGTGGCGGACCTGCCCTTTGGCAGCTACGAAGTCTCCGCCCAGCAGGCCGTTGCCACCGGCGTCCGGTTCCTGAAGGAAGGACTCGCCCACGCCGTCAAGATCGAGGGCGGCAAGTTCTACGCCGAGACCGTCCGGGCCATGGTCCAGGCCGGGATTCCAGTGATGGCGCATATCGGCTTCACTCCGCAAAGTGAGCACGCTCTCGGCGGATACCGGGTCCAGGGCCGCGGCGACGACGCCCGGCGCTTGATCGAGGACGCCGTCGCCCTCGCTGATGCCGGTGCGTTCTGCGTCCTGATGGAAATGGTTCCGGCGGAGACAGCGGCCGCCGTGAACGCCGCCGTCGACGTCCCCACGGTGGGCATCGGTGCTGGCAGCGCCACCACAGGCCAGGTGCTCGTGTGGCAGGACATGGCGGGTCTGCGCGGCGGAAGGATGGCCAAGTTCGTGAAGCAGTATGCGGACCTCCGGACCTCCCTCAGCGACGCGGCAAAGGCCTACGCCGAGGAGGTGCGTTCCGGCCAGTTCCCCGGACCGGAGCACTCGTTCTAGGCGGATTCTCCCGGGGCGGGCGGCCGGCCGCAAGGAACGCGGCGCCACCTCATCCTTCGCGGGCGATGTGCCCTGGCGCCTGCCCGGGCAGGCTGGCCACTACAGGCCTGCATCGGCCCCAGCAATGCTGGGTCCGATCCTGACGTTCTCTTCGTGCTTAAGGAGAAGGTCAGGCCCGGACGCAGACTAGTGGAGGAGTATCGATGGACTCGATTACGACCGACTTTGGAAGCGTCCTGCTGTGGAGCTTCTGGTTCTTTATCTGGATCTCGGCGCTGATGGTGTGGTTCCGCTGCCTGTTCGACATGTTCAGTGACAGCACACTGAGCGGCTGGGGTAAGGCGGGCTGGGCGATCCTGCTGGTCTTCCTGCCGTGGCTCGGCGCCATCATCTACCTGATCGCCCGGGGTCGCAGCATGGCCGAGCGGCAAATGGCCGCGGTGACCGAACAACAGGCCGCCCAGCACGAATACATCCAACGTGTCGCCGGGAAGTCGTCCAGCCCGGCCGGTCAGATCGCCGATGCCAAGGCCCTGCTCGACTCCGGAGCCATCAGCCAGACCGAATTTGATTCCCTCAAAGCGAAGGCCATGGCCTGAACTTCACGGCGGCTCCCCCGGCGGTCACCGTCGCCGGCTGGTGACAGCTGGTGACAGTTGGTACCGGCCGTCACCAGCTGTCACCAGCCGGTGACGGCCGCACAGGGCAGGAAGGATACTGTTCCAGCGCCCGGCACAGCCGGAATACGTCAACCTTTTCTTCCGTGTCCACTTCCAGTACCGGCGCCAGGCCGAGCGGCGCTGCCTGCCGTGCCCACTCGGCCCAGACCACGTCGTCGTTCTCCGCCGCGTGGTGCACGCGGTGCCGTTCCCGGGTCCGGCAGCGCTGCCTCGCAGTGGCCGGAGCCAGCGAACACCAGACTTCCACGTCGACGCTCTTGGCGGAGCTCCGGAGGTCCGCGCGCAGCAAGTGAAGATCACGCGGCGCGTACCAGAAAGACTCAACCACGGCGGGGCCGGGAGTGGCCGCAATGGCGGCCCACATAAGCTCCACAGCGCGCCGCCCAAGTGCGCTGGACGCGGCGGGGTCCGGTGCCCGGGAGCCGGCCCACAGGTTTTCCTTGAAGGCGTCCTTGGAGAAAAGCGGCAGGTCCAGCGCGGCCGCGAGCTCAAGCCCCAACGTCGACTTTCCGGACCCGGGCAGCCCGTTGATCAGGATCACCCCGGTCATTGAGGCCCCGCTAGTCGTCCTCGTCGCCTTTGTCCCAGGATTCGTTGCGGGCCTTGACCTTCTCGAGGGCGTGTTCGGCTTCCTCCCGGGTCTTGTACGGGCCGATCAGCTGGCTCCAATCAGACATGGCGTCCTCTTCGACCTCGTGCGTGTTGACGTTGTACCAGTACTCCGGCATCGCTGCTCCTTAGCTCCTCGGGTGGCGGCCGCCCGTTATTTGGCGCCGGGTAAGTGGCGGTTGTTTCTGTGCCTCCGGCCGGGTCCTTATATGATCAATGTATGCCTTCTCTCGCCTCGACTGCACCCACCGGCACCCTGGTCCCGGGAGCTGTCAGTCCGCAGCTGCCCGTCCCGGCGTCGATCCCGCGCCCCGAATATGTGGGGAAGCCCGCGCCGGCCAAATTTACCGGCTCCGAGATCAAATCACCGGAAACCATCGAGAAGATCCGTATCGCCTCCCGGATTGCCGCTCAGGCGGTTGTGGAGGTGGGCAAGCACATCCAGCCCGGCGTCACCACGGACCAGCTGGACCGGGTGGGGCACGAATTCCTGCTCGACCACGACGCCTATCCCTCCACCCTGGGCTACCGCGGTTTCCCCAAGTCCCTGTGCTCGTCGCTGAACGAGGTCATCTGCCACGGCATCCCCGACAGCACCGTTGTCCAGGACGGGGATATCGTCAATATCGACATCACCGCCTTCATCGGGGGCGTCCACGGCGACACCAACTACACCTTCCTGGCCGGCACCGTGGACGAAGAATCCCGGCTCCTCGTCGAGCGCACGCAGGAATCCCTGAACCGCGCCATCCGCGCCGTGGCTCCCGGGCGGGAAATCAACGTCATCGGGCGCACCATCGAGTCCTACGCAAAGCGCTTCGGCTACGGCGTCGTCCGTGATTTTACCGGCCATGGCGTGGGAGAGGCCTTCCACACCGGCCTGATCATCCCGCACTATGACGCCGCCCCGGCTTACAACACAGTCATTGAAACGGGGATGGTTTTCACCATTGAACCCATGCTGACGCTCGGTACCGTGGACTGGGACATGTGGGCCGATGACTGGACTGTCGTCACCCGGGACCGTAAGCGCACGGCACAGTTCGAACACACCCTGCTGGTCACGGAGTCCGGTGCAGAGGTGCTGACGCTCCCCTGATTCCTGCTTCACCTGAAGATTCCGGTCTTCGCCCGCCGGCCCCGGCCCGCACCCTCCTAGCTCCGCCCCTGCCACGAACGGAACCACATTGGCCAAGAAGGACGAGAAGTCGAAGAAGAACGCCCCGCTGATCGGCATCGATGTTGGTGGCACCGGCATCAAGGGCGGGATCGTCGACCTGAAGAAGGGCAAGCTGCTCGGTGACCGCCTGCGCATCCCCACCCCGCAACCGTCGACACCGGAATCCGTCGCCGAGGTCGTGGCGCAGGTTGTTGCCGAACTTTCCGCCCGGCCCGATGCCCCGGCCCCCGATTCGCCCGTTGGAGTCACCTTCCCCGGCATCATCCAGCACGGCGTGGTTCACTCCGCTGCCAATGTGGACAAGTCCTGGCTGGAAATGGACATCGATGCCATGCTGACCGCCCGCCTGGGCCGTCCCGTGGAGGTCATCAACGACGCCGACGCCGCGGGCCTCGCCGAGGCACGCTTCGGCGCCGGAGCATCCGTGGCAGGGACGGTGCTGGTCATCACGCTGGGCACAGGGATCGGCTCCGCCTTCATCTTTGATGGCAAGCTTGTGCCCAACGCCGAACTCGGACACTTGGAAATTGACGGGTTCGACGCCGAAAGCAAGGCCTCCGCCGTTGCCCGCGAGAGGGACGGGCTGAGCTGGGAGCAGTACAGCGTGCTGCTGCAGCGCTACTTCTCCCACGTGGAATTCCTCTTCTCCCCCGAGTTGTTCATCGTCGGGGGCGGCATTTCCAAGCGGGCCGACGAGTACCTGCCGCGGCTGCAGCTGCGTACGCCGATCGTTCCGGCCGAACTGAAGAACGACGCCGGAATCGTGGGAGCTGCCCTTGAGATCGCGCTGAAACACAAACTGGCCAAGTAACGAAAAATGCGCCCGTACTGAGGTCGTTCTAAACGCCGGGAACGACCTCAGTGGGGGTGCATTTTCTTGGTGCCGGTGGTGGCCGCGGCTTCCCCTCCGCTGCCACCACCGGAGTCTGTGCGCCGGCGCGCCTGAACCGGTGCTAGAGCGGGCTTTTCTGCTGGCTCTGGCCCTCGCGGCCCTTGGTCTCGGCTTCGTGGCGGAGCAGCGAGATGGCGGCTTCGAAGTCCTCGAGGGAGTCAAAGGCCTGGTAGACACTGGCGAAACGCAGGTACGCGACCTGATCGAGGCGCTGCAACGGGCTGAGGATTGCCAGACCGACTTCGTGCGCCTCGATCTCTGCGGCGCCCGCGGCCCGGATGGCCTCTTCCACTTCCTGGGCGAGCATGGCGAGATCATCTTCGGTGACGGGCCGGCCCTGGCAGGCCTTGCGGACACCGTTGATAACCTTGCTGCGGCTGAAGGGCTCGCCGACTCCGGACCTCTTAATAACGGTGAGGCTGGTGGTCTCAACGGTGGTGAAGCGTCGTCCGCATTCCGGGCACTGCCGACGGCGGCGGATGGCCGAGCCGTCGTCTGCGATCCGGCTGTCCACCACGCGCGAGTCAGGGTTTCGGCAAAACGGGCAATACATGACGCCTCCTCCCCTGTCGCGAACCAATGAGACCAGCCAGCACCCCCGGCATCGGGTGCGAACATGCACAGCACGCAGGCGCGACCGGCTTTGCCCTCATTTTACGACTAGATGTAGCGGAATAACAAGCCTGTAATTACTACATGTAGTGGTGTGCTGCCTGGGCGAACCGAACGGTGACCGCCTCGCCATGCGCGGGCAGATCCTCGGCCCCTGACAGGCTGACGATGTGCGCGCTGACCTCCGCCAAGGCGGCCCGGGAGTAGTTAATGACCTGAATGGCGCGCAGGAAGGTGGTCACGTTGAGCCCTGAGGAAAACGCCGCGGTGCCACTGGTGGGCAGCACGTGGTTGGACCCGGCGCAGTAATCCCCGAGGCTGACGGGGCTGTAGTCCCCTACAAAGATCGCCCCGGCGCTGCGGATCCGGGCCGCGACCGTCGCCGCGTCCGCCGTCATGATCTCCAGGTGCTCGGCGGCGTAGGCGTTGCACGCCGCGACGCCCTGGTCAAGGTTGTCCACGAGGACGACGCCGGACTGCGGGCCGGAAAGGGCCTCACGGACCCGCAGGCCGTGCTTCGTTGCCGCCGCCTGGCGGCCCAGTTCAGCCCGGACGGCCGCAACGAGGTCCTCCGAGTCCGTAATCAGCACCGACGCCGCCTTGGGGTCGTGCTCGGCCTGGCTGATGAGGTCCGCCGCGACCAGGACCGGCCGTGCCGTAGCATCAGCCAGGATCGCGATCTCCGTCGTGCCGGCCTCGGAGTCGATACCCACCACGCCCTTGACGAGGCGCTTTGCCGTGGCGACAAAGACGTTGCCCGGGCCGGTGACAACGTCCACAGGATCCAGCCCTGCCAGCCCGTCCGTCGCGGGAATGCCGTAGGCAAAGGCCGCGATGGCCTGGGCACCGCCTATTGCGTAGACCTCCTCGATGCCGAGCAGGCACGCTGCGGCGAGGATGGTGGGGTGCGGGAGACCGCCGAAGCCCTTTTGCGGAGGGGACGCCAGTGCGATGGACTGGACACCGGCTGCGAGGGCCGGGACAACGTTCATGATGACGGAGGAGGGATACACGGCCAGGCCGCCGGGAACGTACAGGCCCACCCGCGCCACGGGCACCCATTTCTGGCTCACCACCGCCCCTTCGCCGAGTTCGACGTCGGCGTCTGCCGGGCGCTGGGCGTCGGCAAAGCGACGGGCCCGTTTGATCGATTCCTCCAACGCGGCCCGCACGGCGGGATCCAGCCCTGCCAGGGCAGCCGTCAACGCTTCCGCCGGCACCCGGGGATGCGTCTGTTCCACGCCGTCAAAAGTCAGGGCCAGCTCACTGAGCGCCTCGAAGCCGCGCGCACGGACGGCCTCGATGATGGCCAAAACCTTTGCCTCGGCATCAGCCAGGGTGCCGGCCTTCGCCCGGGGTACCGCGGCGCGGAGACCGGCGAGGCTCAGCCGCTGGCCACGGAGGTCGACGGTGCGGAAGGTGAGGTCGGCGGCCGGGGGCGCAGTGGCGGCGGGCACGGAGCTGTCAGCTGAAAGGGTCACTTATCCATTTTACGTGCCGCCCCGGCAAGTTCTGCGCCCGGGGCCTGATATGCCGGCGTGGTGAAGATGGTGCCCAGGAAAATCGCCAGGGCGGTGGCGGCGGGCCAGATGGCGAGGACGGCCAGGGACCGCAGCGAAAAGGCGATGCTGGCGTTGGCTGAGGTGTCCCCGGGCAATCCCCACCACAGGCCGCACACCACGCCTGTCCCCCAGGCCGCCACTGCGCCGAGCGCTGCCGCTGCCACGGCACGAAGGACGGCGCGTCCGTCGGGCCCGTTGTTCCTGGTCCCGGACGCGGCCGCCCCGGAGATGCAGCCGGCCAGGAGGAAGAGCCCAGCCAGTACAAGGTCACGCGGCAGCCACCCTTCGGTGTTGGCGCCGCTGCGCAGCTCCGGATTACCGGAGAGCAGATTCAGTCCCGAAGGTGCCAGAATCCACCACAGCAGTCCCACCGGCACACCGGCACCGGCCATGACCGCCACGTTGCGCCACGTCATGGTGCGGCCGGCGGGCTCCCGTGGTACCGGACCGGAGGCGGTGCCCGTGAGGGTCCCGGGAACCGGTAAGGGTGCAGGGATCCCGTCCGGGGCCTGCGCTGGGTCCAGGGGAAGCTGGCCGTTGACTGGGGGGCGTGTCATGGAACAAACCGGCTCTTCAAGGTTCCCGGGGAAATAGGTTCGTGTTGTAGCTAGAAGAGGACTCGTGGTCCTGCTGGGATGAGTGTTACTACGCATTCAACCTGA
>NZ_JAXCHX010000018.1:0-80732 GCF_035984855.1 Arthrobacter sp. MP_M4 | reverse complement strand
GCTCTCTTTCGTTGGGCGGTGGGGGTTTCCGGGAGCGGATCCTCCGTTGTCTCCACCACCAACCCTAATACCCTGGGGGGTATGTTGCAAGTGGTCGGGGCTGGCCTGGATTCAGGCTTGCCGCCACTGGCCGTTATACCCTCCCGGGTATAGGATTAGCAAAGTACCCACCACTTTTGGAGTCCGCCATGGAACTTGATTCGACAGAACTCACCCCGATCATTAACCGTCTTAAGCGCGCCCAGGGACAGCTCGCCGGGGTCACGCGCATGCTGGAGGAGGGGACGGACTGCAAGGACATCGTCACCCAGCTCGCCGCGGTCTCGAAGGCTCTGGACCGGGCCGGGTTCGCCATCATCGCCAGCGGCCTTGAACAATGCCTGGTCCGCGGGGATTCAAGCATGGACACCAAGGACCTGGAGAAACTCTTCCTCTCCCTCGCCTGAGGCACGCCGCCACCAACCGCGCAGGAGCTGCCATGGCCTACACGATTACCGTCACCGTCCCGCTGGCGTGGGACGAGGCTGTGCAGCGCACCCGTTCGCCGCTGCCCTGCTGCTTCGTTGTCCGCCGTGGCAAAGGCGCGGCCGGCATGGCCATCCACAGGCCATTGATCCGGGCCGTGGGGACGCTCGGCGACAGTCCGGCCGTCCGCGACGTCGCCAACGACGCCGATGCCCGCCTCCGGGCCGCCCTGCACACACTCAGCGGCGCCCCAGCCGGCGTCTAACGCGCAGTAAGTTTTACCCGAGAAACGGAGAACAATCATGGAATTCGTAGCCTTTATGCGCGGCACGGCCGGCAGGGTCTTGCGGGTAGCAGCTGGTCTGGGTCTGGCTGCGGCAGGAATTTCGGACGCCCCCCGACCAGGTGGCGTCCTGCTGACGGTCCTCGGCGGAGTCATGATCACGGCTGGAGTGTTCAACTTTTGTCTGCTGGCCCCGGTGTTCCATGCCGACCTGTGGGGCAGGCCGAAGCGCACCAGCCCCTAGCGTTGTTCAATGCAGGTGCCGGGCACGAAGAAAGCGGCACCTTTGCGCACCAGGCGAAGGCACCTTTGCGCTCCAGGCGAATGAGTCGACGTCGGCAATTACGACTGCCCGGGATGCCTGGGCAGTCAGGGCTCGAGTCAGCCTACGTGGTGCTTGAAGCTGCTGGCGGGATCGCCAAAATACCCCTGGGGGTATACTGTGATAGTTACCACATGTTCGGATTGTGCGGAGACGGCGTGGGTCCGGTCGCGGAAGCGAAGAAGCCCCCCACTGCCGGCCACGCAGGATTCGCGGCCCGGTCACAACCCGTATTCCCGGCGTCGGCGCTGATGCGACGCTCGATTCCTAGAGAGGCGCCTTACCAATGACTATGCACCACGAGATTCTGATTATCGGCGGCGGCAACGCGGGGCTGAGTGTTGCGGCCCGGCTCCGCAATGCAGGGCGGACCGATATTGGTCTGATTGAGCCGAGCGAGCAGCACTATTACCAGCCGTTGTGGACTCTGGTCGGCGGAGGCGTCGCCAGCCAGGAGGAGACGGTTCGTCCGCAGGCATCCGTCATGCCCCAGGGTGTTGCCTGGATCAAGGACGCTGCGACGGACATTGATCCGGAGAGCCGCAGTGTCGCACTTTCGTCCGGCGGTTCCGTCACGTACGACTATCTGGTCGTCTGTCCCGGAATCCAGTTGGACTGGGACAAGATTCCCGGCATGGCCGAAGCCATGGAATCTCCAGCGGCGTCCAGTAACTACCGGTTCGACCTGGCGCCGAAGACCTGGGACATGGTCCGCAACCTAAAGTCCGGGACGGCCGTGTTTACTCAACCTTCAGGTCCGATCAAGTGCGCCGGCGCCCCGCAGAAAATCGCGTACCTGGCTGCCGACTACTGGCGCAAGCAGGGGGTGCTGGACAACATCCGGGTCGTCATGGTCCTGCCCACGCCGGGCATGTTCGGGGTCAAGGTGTTCGCCGATGAGCTCGAACGAGTGGTTGACAAATACGGCATCGAAGTCCGCTTCAACAGCGAGATGACCGAGGTGGACTCGGCAGCTGGCACAGTAGTGATCACGGACAACAAGGCGGACAAACAGGAATCACTGCACTACGACTTGCTCCACGTTGTGCCGCCGCAGTCGGCCCCGGACTGGCTCAAGCACACGCCACTGGCTGATCCGGCCAACCCCGCAGGCTACGTGGACGTCGATAAACACACCATGCGGCACAAGCGTTACCCGGAAATTTTTGCCCTGGGCGACGCCGGGTCCACGCCGAATTCGAAAACCGGCGCGGCGATCCGCAAGCAGGCACCTGTGCTGGTGGAGAACCTGCTGGCCGCCCTCGACGGCGCCACCCCCTCGGCGCAATACGGAGGGTACGCTTCTTGTCCCCTGACCACGGCGCGGGGAAAGATGCTGCTGGCCGAGTTCGATTACAGCCTCCAGCCCGCCCCCAGCATCCCCTTCATCGACACCACCAAGGAACGCAGCGACATGTGGCTGCTCAAGCGCTACGGACTGCCGTTTATGTACTGGAACCTGATCCTCAAGGGCCGCGCCTGAGGCTCGTGAGGCATTGGCCCTGAAGACAGCGCGCGTGGCCCGGCGGCGGATACGCCGGATGGCGCGGCCGTGGGCCAGGCTGGATGGGAGGGCATCATCAATGTGAACACCACCGGCATTGGTAAGCGCGCCGGCAGAGGTTACGTGGCCCAGGAGAACGTTGCCGGGGTCAAAACCAAGCGCGTGGCCTTCCGGGGTGCGGCCTTTTTGGGGGAGGCCTCTCGTGGGAGAAGTGGGGTGTGGACAGTGTCCACACTTTGGGGTTACGGACTGGGCCGTACCGGTGCCGGACTGGGCCGGATTCCGTATGTTTCGGCGGGAGTTCAGTGTTGCAATGGCTGGAACCCGGTTCGAGTCCCACCTCGGGCACGTGTTTTCCCTGTTCAGGGGCTTTTTGGTTCCTTTTTCATGTGCACATTGTGCACACTGCCGCCTCTGATCTGATGTTCCGGGTGTGTGGGTTGCAGGACTGCGGGGGGCAGCATGTTGATAACTTTGAAATCATCCAGGTCCACGTAGAGGACCGCGGTTCGGGAAGCGTTGTTGTCGGACAGAACTGCGGGTCCGGATTCGGCCAGCCCTGGTATTTCCAAGTTGGATCGGCGGGCGGCGAGTCCGTGCGCCATAGACTGCTGCACCCGGTGAGAGCCATCAGGATCGCCAGCGCGGTGACCGCTGTGAGGGCGGCCAGCGGGTGGGGCGACGAAGTGGCGCTCACTCGGCACATTCACTCTCAGTCGGCATAGACGAAGCGCAAAAGCAGCTTCAGTGTGGCCGTGCTGCTCACTCTACTGCAGGGGCACAGCCGGGTACGGGTATTCGCCACCTCTGGAACCCCTGCGGGGCTGGACGCACTTCGGTACGGGTACTCGGGTAGGTGGGAGCTATGCGCCGGGCTGGTGCCGGGTGCTTTTGTCATCCGGCCCGCGCACGTACGCCCGCGGCGATCCGAGTTCCGGGCCCTGGATCCACATCGGCACTTTAGCGATCCAACCCACTATCCAGAAGCCCGCCCCGCCGATGACCATGGCGGCGATGCCGCCCCAAAACGCCCAAGGGGCCCATGCAGGTCCGAGCAGCTCCTTGCTACCATCGCTGCCACCGACGGCGCAGGCAAACAGGCCCATGACGAGCAAGAATCCCAGGACGCCTGCGCCCCTCATAATGGCCTCACCACCGAGGATGCCTGCGATGAGGAGAGGCAGCGTGATCCCAGCGATGGCGACGGTCAGGCCAACGATACTGAAGATTTACCGCATCTCACCTTCAAAGTTGTCGCTCACGTAACCAAGAAGGAAACCACCGCCGATCATTCCGACCATCGAAACGCAAAGGATGGTTGTGCCTCTATTGATGAATTCATCGCTGAAACGGTATGCCCCGAACTTGGGGCTTTTTTGGCTCGCTTTGGATCCCGGCGAACCCAGACGACCTGTCCGCGGGCGGGATTTCCTTCTTTTGTTTGATTTACTCACACGCATCAGTCTAAGCATGGCTTGTGAAAGGAAATCACCAAACGCATTACCGACCCTGACTACCAGAAATTCGGCGTCAGAACCCACGCAGACAAAGGCGCCGGAGCGCGGAACGTGCCCGAGGGCCCCTCTCCCAGATTCTTTGAGCTGCCGACCTGAAACCACTTGGCCAACTTTTTACGGAGCAGTTCATTGCGTGCCGGCCCTTCCGTCTCTAAGCCCCAGAGACGCAGCATTCTGGTATCAGCGCTTGAACTGACCTAGTCAATGCCCTTCCGGAATGAAGACAATGATCTTTTTGAACAGCTCTTCCGCGCGATCCGGAGTCGCTGCGGGGATTTTCAGACTTCCGTCCTGTAGCGGCGCACCGACGGTGGGGGTGGGTGTTGTTGGCGCTGGTGGCGGGGGGACGTAGGCGGCGAGCTCTGCTGGAAGAGCCGGCCTGTCGCCTGGCCAGGGGCCGTAGCGGGCTGCGAGGTCTCTGGGCGACAGTGAAAGCTTCGGTCCGGTGTACTCGGGCCATCCGAGGGCAAGCGCCGCCGGCAGGAGGTCTACGCTTTTCTCTCCCGCCATAAACGTGATCGAGACCGTGGTGGTGGGTTTTTCGACCGGAACCGACCAGGCAAGGGCAAGGACGTAGTCCACCAGTTTGGGTACCAGCTCCACGGGGTATCCGTCCACCAGTTGGAGACCGGTGCTTAATTCGATCTGGTTCGGGAGGCCGACGGGTCCGCTGGTCAGGTGGGTTTTGTTCACGCCGGGAACTTCAGCGAGAACCTTCCTCGCATCGGAGTATTTCCATTTTGGATCAGCCGGTGGTGCGTCGGAGCGCCACAGACTGCTGCACCCGGTGATGGCCATCAGGACCGCCAGCGCGGTGACCGCCGCGAGGGCGGCTCCACAGCCTAGCCACGGGACCGTGATCATGCGTTGGATAGCGCGGTACCGAGGGGCCTGCCGGCCCGCCAGTAATTGAGGCTCATAAGAATTCCGCCCAGGAGCATCGCCAGTCCGGTTAGCGAGGTGACCATGACGAACTGCTGACCGTCGAATTCCAGACCAATCCAGCACACCCCGACCAGCGCCCCGCCGAATCCAGCAAGCCAGAGGTCAAAACGCCACGTGAAGCACACCCAGCGCCAGAACGCCCCGTTCCCTTCGTCCACCCGTGTTTCATGGTGTCGCCGGAGCCAGGAGAGAAAGTACGCCTTCTTGATGAGGGAGGTGACGATCACCGCGAACAGGCCGCTGGCGACCGCCCCGTAGAAGCCGAGGGCCAGCCACACGGCGGTCGAGTTCTCTTCGCGGAGACCGGCCGGCCATCCGCCACCAGCCATGCTGCGCAGCGGAACCAGGATCAGCAGCCCCCAGGCGGCCAGCGGAACGAGGCTCCAGAGGCCGTGCGCCCAGAGTGCGAGCGGCCGGTAAATCGCGAGGACGGACCCGCCGCGCAGGCCGCTGGTGGGCAGTCCGTGCATCGTGCCGCGCCGGCGCAGATATCCGGGGATGAGGAAGCACATGGCCGTCAGCAGCAGAATGCCGGGCCCGGCGATGAGGGCCGAGAGCCCCGACAGCTTGCGATCGACGAACCCGAACTCCGCCCGATAGGTGACCGTGCGGTTGGCGACACGGGCCAGCGCCTCTGTCTGCAGCGTCGCGGTGCCGACAATGATGACGGCGAGCAGGGCCACCCCGCACAGGGCCAGGACCGAGCCGATGGCCAGGAGAACGAGCCCCCGCATCGACCGGGCCCGGGGTGCTGCGTCAGGCGCAGCGAGGGCAGGGGCGGCAGGGGGAATGGGTGACGAAGCGGCGCTCACGCAGCACACTCTCTCTCAGTTCGCATACACGGACCGCAAAAGCAGATTCGTTTGCGGAAGTGCAGCCCAGCCTACGGCGCCCACCGCAACGGCGAAGACCTGGACTTTGAGGCCGGGCCTCCCGCCCCGGCGATGGTCCTAAATGTCCAGTCCGACGAATGCGAGTGTCCCTGGGCCTGTCCGTGATGGAAATCGCGAGGCCGTCCCCGGATGCAGGATCAGTGCCAGCAGGCAGCCACTCCCGTCAGCTGCCTCGTGGACGGACAAGACGCTAACCCATCCACAACGAAGCATCCAGAGCCCAAACCCCCGTGAACTACATGACGGACAGCCTGAAGGCGACTAAAGATATCGATCATTTTCGAGACACCTGTCTGCGCGGCGGACATGTCAGGGGCGCTGCGGACGGTACAGCCGATTTTCGATCGTGGTTGGTTCGCTGGGTGCCCCATTTTTTACATGAGGTAGAAAAGCTCTTGTGGGCCGCGTCGTTTTAAAGATAAATTGCCCGCAACCGCCACGGAGAGGCGTGGCACATTCGGGAAAGATCAGCCATGTCCAAAGCCTCAGGTCCTACGTCCACGCACCGCCGTAAAGTCAATCGGATCCCGCCCTCTACAGGGGTGGGGCTTTTGGTGGCCTTGGGCTACTCTGGGATCTTTACCGTCACGGCTGCAAGTTCGGGTATTCCCTACACTGAGTGGTTCGCGACGGCGTCCAATGTATGGCGGACCGCCGTACTTCCCCTGGTGCTCGGGGCCGTGTTTCTGATCGCGTTCCTCGCGTGGGCCCGGTGGGATGGAGTCTTCAGGGACCGTCAGCGGCTTTCTGTCCCGGTAATCCTCAAGCTCGCGACAGCCCTGTTCAGTGTGGGCATAGTTGTGCATCTCGTGTTCGTGAATTGGGGCGGGTTGGAGGCATCGATCGTGCTTCCGATTCTGATCACGGGTGTCTTGGTCGGCTTTTGCGAAGAAACGCTTTTCCGCGGAATCCTCCTTCGCGGAATGCGGGCTGAAGGCCGCAGCGAGGCGACCGTCGCGGTGGGGACGTCCATTGCTTTTGGTTTGTTCCACCTCACCAACATCATCACCGGCTCCCCGTTGCCTGCCGTCCTGAGCCAGGTCCTTTCCGCTACCTGTGCAGGCATCATCCTGTATTCCTTCCGCAGGATAACCGGGGTCCTGATCGTGGCTATGGTCGCCCACGGGATGTGGGACACTTCTTTGTTTCTCCCCGCAGCACCCCCCACCACGACATCCGCTCTCATTGGTCTTATCCTCCTGATCGTGGTTCCAGCGTTTGGTGTCATCGCCCTGGTTGTCGTTGGACGACGTGACAGGCACACACCCGCTGTCGCCTAACCCTGCTCACGCGCTCACTGACGTTATAGAACGGGCAAGCAGCCGGCCCGCTCACCCAGCGTCTCTATTACGATTCCTAGCTGAGACGGATGGAAGCGGTGCGGGGCCAAGTTCGAACCTGGTCGCTATTTGGCGGCTTTCTGCGATCGATTGGTGATACTGATCGGCGGTGCCACAATGTGTCGCACTTTGATTTTCTCAGGATCAATGAAACTAATCCTTTGATAAGACTGGGGGAGTGCGATGGCGCGTCTTGGTTATGCGCGGGTCAGCTTGGCGGACCAGAACACCGATTTGCAGCGTCGCGAACTCGACGCGGCCGGGTGCGACCGTATCTACACAGACCACGGGGTCAGCGGGACCAGGATCAAGCGTCCGGAGCTGGACCGGATGTTGGATCGCCTGGGCCGCGGTGATGAGGTCTTGTGTGGAAGCTGGACCGGCTCGGGCGCAACACTCGCCACCTGCTGGAGCTGCTCGATGACTTCAAGTCCCGCGGCATCAACTTCCGCTCGTTGCGGGACGGCATCGCCACTGACCCAGACAGTGAGGTCGGGGGAGCGACCGCCCAGGCCTTGGTCACCATCATTTCTGCCTTTGCCCAGCTTGAACGAGACCAGCTCTCCGAACGCACCAGGGCCGGCATGGCCGCAGCAGCTGCCGCCGGCCGAAAGGCAGGCCGCCGGGAGGTCACCGCTGACCGTGAAAACGTAGAGCGCGCGCATGAGCTGAAGGCGCGGGGGCTCAAGCCGGCCGATATCGGAAAGATCATCGGGGCCAGCCGCGCCACCATGTACCGGTATCTGAGAAGGAGATGCGAGTCGAGAGACATAATGTCAAGACCGTCGCTTTTGGCATGGGTGGGTGGACGACATCCGGGACAGTCAGAATATGCGAGCTGCCGTCATCGCAGCTGTCCACCCAGGTCAGGTTTCTGGCGATGAGGAGATGATACGGGGGGAAGAGCCGGATCCTGTGGAGTTCCGGACATTTATGCCCTTGCGGTACCGCGTCGTGCTGGTTGCTGTTGGCATTGCAGCTGTGTCGGTTTTGTTGGTTGCTTGGACCTGCCCGGACTGGCGGTGCTAAGGGCAGGGTTTTTCGTCGCTGCCATGACGATGAGCGCCTGGATTCGACTCGACGAAACCGAGCTGTCGATGCGGGTGGCCGGTCTGTTCTCAACCACCATCCCGTGCCGGGAGATAACTGCCATCTCTGCCGGGCCCACCACGGGAGTCGTCCGAGGCATGGGCTTGCGCATCCACCCCTGCGGAGACACCGGCTAGCTCGTCGGCGGACCATCCGTGCGCATTCAGTCCGGGAGTCACGCAGTGCTCGTCTCATGCGCTGACCCTCAAGGGCTCGCCGCCCGCATCGGCACATACCTTCCGGGATGAAGACCGAGATCAGGTCGGTGGGTCGCCCAGCAATGGTTTCCTAGAGGACGGTTGAGATGCGTCGGACATGCGTGCGGGATGCCGGCAGCCACATCAGCACCGTACCGGCAAGAGTTAGGACCAACCCGGTTGCGACCAAGGGATTTAGTGCGGCACTGAAGGCGCCCGTTAGGGACAAAATAGCCACGATGGACAGAACGAACCTGGCCCAGTGTTCGCCTCGCAGAAGCCTGAAGGCAGCCCAGATTTGCAGGGCTGTCAAAAGGAGAATCAGCCCCAAGCCGACCCCGAACAGGATGGGGTCCGGCGGCCGCACGAACATCACAATGGTCGGTATGATTCCGGATACGAGCGCGCTGGCCAGCCAGAAGTAGGTTGATGCGCGAAGTACCGCCGGCGCATTGCTGGCCGTCTTATAGTCGACAAGATGGTCCATTTGAAGTCCCCAATCTTCACCTAAGTTGCGCCATTTAATGGGCACGAAACCCCAAGATTACAGGGACGTTACCCGCCTGTGGCCAGAAGGTCCGCCTGCATGAATGTCGAAACGCTTGCATAACAAATCAGTTGTGATGTAGGTCGCGCGATCGGTCTCGTAACTAACGGTGTGTTCACCGGCTCCACCGGAAGGATTCGAGACATCGTTACGGGACTCGCTGCGTGCGGACGAACTCGCCGATGCCGCGACAATTCGACGACTGCCTCCGTTGCAATCGCTGGATCGACGAAGCGTCATGTATTCCTAGGATTGAGAGACGACCTGAAGCGTGGCGTTCGGGGCCCGCGTATGTTCTGGGCAGTTTCGCGGGCGAGTTCCCACCCGCGAGGGTCGCACTTATCAGCGGCGGCAAGTCCTAAACCCTTGCTGCTGTTTCCACTCATCTGCTGCCTTCACCTGTCCAGGGGATCACTGGTGGGACGGACGATATGGAACGAGTCCATCAGCACAGGGGGCGCAAGGCACTGGGGTCCGTACTTGCAGGGTTTCGGTTCATTCTGAGTCGATAAGGAATCGGGAGACGCGGGCGGCGAATTTGTCGGGTTCGGCAAGGTGTGCCATGTGTCCCATGTTGGACCAGGTTTCGATGCGCGCCTGAGGAACATGCGCCAGGAGGTGTTCACGGTCTGCCGCTTCGACTGGTCCCCCGGCAAGCCAAAGGTAAGGCGCCGTGACGCGGTCCAGGACCATGTCGATACCGGACTGAAGGTCGGTGGGGGTATCGCTCAGGGGCTTGGACCAATAATCGAGGACCAGCTGCTGGTCAATTCGTTGTGTAGTGAGCACCCGCCCTTGCTCTGGCTCGGGGAGTCTTTCAATCCCGATGCTGGCCGCGAAGGGTGCGAAAGCGTCCGCGAAGTCCGGTCCGCGGAGAGCCGGCGCCAGCTGCTGTAAGAAACCGGCGAAGGGCGCGACACGTGTGCTCTGATCAACGTTGAGCACTCCGGCGCTTTCATGGAACGCGGCATAAGCGGTGGCGTGGAGGGCGCCGGCCGAATGCCCGACAATAACAGGCCGAACCACCCCGCTGTCAGCGATCGTGGCATGCAGTCGCGCGACCACGTCGTGCGGGTCGGCACCTGACCCGAGGGATCCGCCATGCCCGGGCAGGTCGATGGCCAAACAGCGGAACCGGTCTTGGATCCGGTAAATGATCGGGTCCCAGGTCTCCTTGGAGAAGGTCATCCCGTGAATGAAGACGATGGCGGGAAAGTCCCCGCCGGTATCGAGGTAAGCAAGGGGTTCAACAGCCAAGACGGCACTCCCGATCCGAGATCACGAAGACGACTTCGTAACAGGAAAGCTAACGGCGTCACGGTAGGTTGTCAACGCCCTGAGGGTGCTCCCCGCCCAGGTGCCCGGTTCCCGCCCACTAGGATCGAACGACAGTGCGATTCTCACAATCGGGCTCCCGTTCCGGTCCGCGCGCCTCGGCCAATTTCTTTTTATGATCCGACTCGGTGCCTCGAAACTTCTGTGTCTTGAAAGGCATGCCATGCAAAGAAGCGTTGAACGCCTCGATATGGTCTTCCAGAAATGCCTCCTGCGCGCAGGTCAGGTACGCGCGATGGACGGATTTTCCCGAGTTCGAGAGCCGGAAAGCGCACATGTAACACCGGTTTCGGACCCCGGCCAAGTCCACCCACACATCACCGAAATCGACCTCAGCTTCGGCCCCGGGGCGCGTGTTTCTGAGGCACGAAGACCTCCACCGGTGCGTTCCCCGACTCGACAGCGATAGTAGTTCTGCGGGCCTTCACGTACTGGCGGACGGCGGAGTACGAGATCACGGCCTGATGCTCGTCGACCAGGCGATCAAAATTCCGCTGGGCGGTATGGCGTTGCTCAGCGGAACGTTCAGGTCAGCCAGGAGCATCTCATCAATGACATCTTTGAGCGGGACCAGCTTGTGGGCCTCCTGGTAGGACCGCCCTGGTCATCAACCGGGCGAGCCGTTCCGCCTCCTGGACCTGCGGTGCGTGCGCGGAGTCGGGGAAGTCATAGAGCGGTTTCACGGGTGCTTGGACGACACCGCATTGAAGATCAGCAGGACGGCGAGTACCCGCGAAAATATTCTGCTGGGAAGCGGGAAATTCATGAGTCAGGACCCTTCCGATCGTCGTACTGGCCGGGAACCCCTGCTGGAATGGCTATGGCCGCGCAGTGTTTTATCTGTCTGCTCGGCGGACAGTAACCTGATCATCGGTGGAATGACCAGATGAAGGATCATAGGGCGGCGTCGAGGGTGACGAAGCCGTAGCCTGCCGCCCGGAGCTGGGAGATCACCTGTGGGAGGGCCGCGGCGTCGAGCGTTGAGCCGTCATCGGGGTTCGAGCCGAGGTGCATCAGGACGATCTCCCCGGGCTGCGCGGAAGCCATGACGCGCTGGACGATGAAGCTCGGGCCGCGCGTTCCGTTCATGGTGCCTTGCCAGCCCAGGGTGTCAACGGTCCACCGGATCGCCGCGTAACCGGCGGCGTTAACGTCTGCGATCGTGCGGGAATCGCGCGCGCCGAAGGGGAAGCGGAAGAACGGGAGCGGGTCGCCTCCAGCGGCCCTGATGGTCCTCTGCGCGCTGCTGATCTCGGTCGCGATCTGGGCGTCGGCCAGGGTCGTGAAGTCTGGGTGGGTCATGGAGTGATTGCCAATCCGATTCCCCGCGTTGTAGATCAACGCCGGGTCGGAGGGGAATTTGTTGACCCAGTCTCCGGTGAGAAAAAATGTGCCTGGGACGCCGTTGGCTGCGAGGGTGGCGAGGATCGATCGGAGGGCGGCGTCGTTGGCGCCGGCGTCGAACGTGAGCGCGACAACCTTCTGCGTGGTCGGAATGCGCGCGAGGTCCACGCCCAGGAGCGTCGATGGGACGCTGGTGTAGATGACCTCGGTCCTGCCGCTGGCCGCGTGCCACAGGATCGAACCGTGCTGGAAGTCGTTGCGGCGCCCACCCGTAATGCCGTACTCGCCGCTGGTCGGGTAGCCGAGCCGGCTGCGCTCCCAACCGAGGGCCACCCACTGGGCTCGGATGGCTCCGTACACCTCGTGGGCTCCCGTGGCGGGCGACCAGTAGATCGACGAGCCGCCGTTCGTGCCGCTGAAGTGGTTGTACCGGCCGACCCCGTCGGGGGTGCCGGTCTCGTCCGTGAGCGGGAAACCCAGTAAGCCGGCCGGCCCGCCGACCTCCACATAGCGTCCGAGGATCGCCCCGTGCACCTCGTGCGCTCCGGTGCCGGGGCTCCAGTAGACCGACCCTCCGGCGAAGTCGTTGTACCGACCAGCGGCGCCCGGAGTGGCGGTCTCGTCCGTGAGCGGGAAACCCAGTAAGCCGGCCGGTCCGCCGAACGCGAGATAGCGTCCGCGGATCCCCCCGTGCACCTCGTGCGCTCCGGTGCCGGGGCTCCAGTAGACCGACCCTCCGGCGAAGTCGTTGTACCGACCAGCGGCGCCCGGGGTGCCGGTCTCGTCCGTGAGCGGGAAACCCAGTAAGCCGGCCGGTCCGCCGAACGCGAGATAGCGTCCGCGGATCGCCCCGTGCACCTCGTGCGCTCCGGTACCGGGGCTCCAGTAGACCGACCCTCCGGCGAAGTCGTTGTACCGACCAGCGGCGCCTGGAGTGCCTGTCTCGTCCGTGAGCGGGAAGCCCAAAAAGCCGGCCGGTCCGCCGAACGCGAGATAGCGTCCGCGGATCGCCCCGTGCACCTCGTGCGCTCCGGTGCTGGGGCTCCAGTAGATCGTGCCGGCGGTGTAGTCCTGGGCGCGACCCCCAGCGATGTCGTACGCGCTGCCGACTGGCGTGCCGAGGAACGATGCGCTGCCGCCGAGCTGCTGATAGTGCTGGACGATCGCGTCGTCGCCAGCCTGCTCGACCGCCATCGACGCCGGAACGCTCCACTGCGCAGCCACCGTTGATGCGGCGGCCGCGGGCGGCCCCAGAGCCGTGCCCCCGAGGCCGCCGCCGAGGGCGAGGGCCATTCCGAGGACGGCGGGTCGAGACCGGCGCATTGTGACCCCTTCGTGCTGATCGAGACATGCGAGCTTTGGTTAAGACGCTACGCCCCAGGAGCGTGCCCGGGTAGGACCATAAGTCCCGAACAATCCGACCACCAGCGCCACCGTCCGCGGCGCTGCCGCAGTCGCCGCGTGTTGGGGTCCGCTCGAAGATCAGCCGGGGGCCAAGGGTGCCGCAGAACGAGAACTTCCGCTGCGAGTATGTTGACCGACGGATCTCAGTACTGCCACCGACAGTTTGTGGGTCGCCCGGGATTCACACGATGCTGTCAGATGCAATGGCAAATATCCATCAGAGATTGTTCGGGGCATTTGGTTCCAACAAACAAAGCGGCGCCTCCTTTGCCGGAGACTGGGGTGTACTACTGATGTGAGACACAGTTTGAAAGGATTGTGCCCATGTCTTCCCGTCCCACCTATTCCGATGAGTTCAAGGCCGATGCCGTTAGCCTGGTCGTTTCCTCGAGCCGTTCGCCAGCATCGGTGGCCCGAGCTGGGGATCTCCGTGACCGCGCTGAAGCGGTGGGTGCAACTGCACCGGGATGGAGAGTCCGGGCCCGGCGGGAGGCCTGATGATCCGGTGGATCCCGCGAAATACGAGGCGTTGGAGGCCCGGCTGCGGGAAGTCGAACGGGAAAATGATTTCCTGAAGAAAGTGTCGGCGTTCTTCGCCGAAGAACAACGGTAGAAGACCTCTACCGGCTTGTTCAGGAGAAGAACGCCGAATTCCCGGTGGCCTGGATGTGCGCCCGGCTGGGCGTTCCCCGGGCCTCGTACTATCGGTGGCCGGAGCAGAAGGAATCAGCGACGGCTGCCCGGCACCGGGAGCTGACCGGACTGGTGAGGCGATGTTTGATTCCTCGGACGGGATCCTCGGCCACCGGATGGTCCACACCAAACTCGCCTCCACCGGCGTGGAGGTTTCCGTGGGGACGGTCGCTGCCATCATGGCCGAGAACGGCTGGGCGGCCAAGCGGATGAGCGCGTTCAAACGCACGACCATCCCCTCGGACTCGGACTCGGACTCGGACTCGGACTCGGACTCGGACTCGGACTCGGACCCGGTCTTCGCTGACCTCATCGGCAGGGATTTCACCTCCGGCACCCCCGGTACGAAGCTCGTCGGGGACATTACCTGCCTGCGAACCGGCGAGGGCTGGCTGTATCTGGCCACCGTCATCGACCTGTGCACCCGCATGGTCGTTGGCTGGGCCATGGCCGATCACATGCGCGCATCCCTCGTCACGGGTGCGCTGGCGATGGCGAGGGACCGCAGACACCTGGCCCCGGATGCAGTTTTCCATAGTGACAGTGAAACTGTCTGTACCGGTATTCCCGGGGTCCGGCAGTCGATGGGAGCCACCGGGGTCTGCTGGGACAATGCCGTCGCCGAGTCGGCTTTCTCATCCCTGAAGAACGAGTTCTACCACCACCACAGCTTCGCCACCCCCAGGACGCCAGGCGGGCCACCATGCGCTACATCGAGGTGTTCTACAACCGCTGGCTGTCCCACACCAACAACGCCGGCCTGCCGCCGGCGAGAGCAATGGCGAAATTGACCACCCACCAGCAGCCGCTACCCGCGGCCGCCTGACCAAAACGAAACTGCGCGACTGTCTCACATCCTTGACACACCTCACCTGGAGTTCACGATGACGGGATTGCCCGGGTTTGCTTGACTCCGCTCCCTGGGGCAGGTCAGAGAGTCAACGAAATCCGGGGCAGTCCGGGAGCATCCCGGCGAGGGACGTGTGCGCCCCGGCGGTGTGTCACGAACGCGGGCGATCAGTCCGCACTTGACGGTCATGGCGCATCGCGAAAGGCCTCATAGTCGAGCAGCGATTGCCGGGCGTAGCTGAACGACCAGTCGACAACAGCTTCGGTGCCGGCCTCGGATTTGCCCAGGTAGCCGAGGATCTGGCCTGCCGCGGGGCTTTGCGCGTGGGCGCGTGCAAGCAGGAGTGCGCACGTGCGGACGTAGTCGAGGAACGGGACAAAGTCGAGTCCCGCCAGGTCGATCGATCCTTTCATGTCATGGAACTGGCGCACGTAGTAGTCGCGTTCGTCGGTCTGCAGATGGCCGAGGAACGGATCCGACACTGCCTGCAGCACCCGTTGGAGCTGGACCACGCGGCTACCCTGACCATGTGCTGCCACATCCTGCGCGCGGCTGCTCGGCAGCGGGATGCCGCCGTAACGTTGCAACACTGACTGCCCGGCCTCCTTCACCTGGAGCAGCAGCGCATCCCCGTCGGGGGACTGCAGCAACTGCAGGAAGCAACGGGTCCCAACGCTCCCGACGCCGACCACACGGCGGGCCAGATCGGTGGGGGTGTACTGGGCCAGAACGGTTCGGACATCGAGACTGACCGTGCGGCGGTATTCTGCGAACAGGCGCGGTACCACGTCGTTTTTCTGCACGGGCGCAGTCGTCATAGCCGGAGGCTGTTCAACGAAACGCAGGCGACCTTCGTGGTCCATCTGCGTGGTGCGACGCACGGCCCGCTGGTTGGTGCGCTTCCTGGCCGTCCTGATCGCGTGGTGCAGCACCTTCTGGGCATCCGCGCTCAGGAGGCTGCGGGCGAATTTGATGTTGCTGTGCATGTAGTAGCGCTCGTAAGGGTTTCGTTCCAGCATCGTGCTCAGTGCGCTGCGGTACGCCCGTGCGGTGCGTTGTGCTGCCTTGCGCACCTCGCGTTCGGTGTACTCGGCGTGAATTCCGCCGACCACCACGCTCGTGACGAGCCGTTTGAGGTCCCAGTCCCACGGGGCCGTGCCGGCCTCGTCGAAGTCGTTGAGGTCAAAGACGAGTTTGCGTTCAGGGGAGGCATAAAAGCCGAAGTTGCTGATGTGGGCGTCCCCGCATGCCGCGACCACGATCCCCGAGTGCGGGTCGCTGGCGAGGTCCATGGCCATCAGCCCGGCCGTTCCCCGGTAGAACGCGAAGGGGTTCTCGAGCATACGCTCCATGCGCAGGGGCACGAGCTCCGGTTCGCGGTCTTCGTTCTGTTCGCGGATATGGGCGACGGCGTCGCGCGGTACCGTGCTCCGCTCGGCCAGTTCGCTACGCGGCGTGGTCCCGCGCAGCTGGCGGCCGCGGGCATACGCATCGGCACGGCTCAACGGCCGCTCTTCGCGAACCGGTGCGGAGGAGGACTCGGCAGGCATGAGGTCATTTTGGACGCTCGCACCCGGTTCCGCAACAGGCCGACGAGACTTATGGATGGTGCTATGGATAGTGCTCGCGAAATGGGGTGAGTGCCTCATTTGGGAAGTGCTTGCGGAACGGGCCCGGCTCCGGGTGCTGCCGGGACCATGGTGGATGGGACCTGAAACGTGAGACTCCGGTCCGGGAAGTGAAGCGGAAGCCCGTCCGCGGACTTGTGGATACGACACGCTGACGGCCTTGATCAGGGTCTGGCGGCTGGCCGGCATGCCGTCGGGCAAGTATCTCGCGGCGGCCGCGGACTTGTGGCTGCCGAAGCTGGAGGCCCTCGGGGAGCTTCGGAATGTCCGATTCAGCCCTGAGGCCCGGAGGAGCTGAGGCAGAGTGTCCGGGGCCACGATCGACCGGTTGCTGCGGCCCACCCGCGAGGGCATGGCGCCGAAGGGGCTGCCGGCGCACTGCGACGGCAGCGAGCTCCGCACTGCCGTCGCGGTGCGCCGGGCCGGAGAGGAACACGAGCAGGTTCCGGGGTTCCTCGAGGCGGGATCTGGTCGCGCACTGCGGCCCTGCCCTGGCGGGGGGATTCCTTCGCACGCTCATCGCCACCGACGTGTTTCCCGGCTGGACGGAGAACGTGGCGATCCGCAGCGGAGCGTCTGCCGTTCCCGCTCACCGGTTTGGATACCGGTAACGCCGGGGAGTTCATCAACCACGCCCTCGTCGGCTGGGCGAACATGCGGAAATTGCTGGGTCACCGGGTAAGGAAGCAATCAGCCAAGGCAGATGATTTCGAATTGTCCTACACGGACATTCCCACCCCAACCCCGCCACAGACCAGGACGGCCAACCGTGAAAACTGGCCCCGATGCTGTCCGGCCGAATGCAACTGGTAGCTGCTAGGCGTCGATCACCAGATCGGTCCGCGCGGTGGAGCAGCAGGGCAGGAACTTGCCTGCATCGATTTCGCGGGCCCTGATCCCGCCCTGATGGTTCATCTCGACCTCCCCGGACAGCTTGACGACCTTGCAGGAGCCGCACATGCCTTCCTTGCAGTTCGCGCCGATCCTGACGCCTGCACGCTGGGCCACCCCGAGGATGTGTTCAGCAGGGTCGATGCGCACATTGATGCCGGTGCGCATGAAGGACAGGGTGAGAGGTCCCGTTCCGACCGTGTCGAAGCTCGAGGCATCGGGGGACCCGGCCTCCGGCCCGACATCCGGACTGCCGTCGGGGGCTTCCGGACGGGGCGCATCCGGGTCGACGGTTTCCAGCGGCAGCCCCGTGGCCTTCAGGGTCCCCTCGGTGTCGTAGCCGGGCTCGTAGAGCCCGAACGCGGTGGGCTGGCTCTCGTAGTAGTCCTCGGCGGAATCGGCGATTTCCTCGGCGATTTCCTCCGCAATGTCCACTGCAAGCGCGAGCTCCGCCTGGTATTCAAGGATTGTCTGGCGGTCTCCTGAGAAGAATTCCATATGGATGGAGGTGTCGTCGACGCCGATCTTCTCAAGGAGCTCGGTGGCGGTGTTCAGGTAACCCTCGGGGCCGCAGGCATAGACCTGGCGGCCGTTGGCATCGGGGGCCACCTCGTCGAGCATGGCCGCCGTCAGCCTTCCGGTGAGCCCTTCCCACCCCTCGGGTTTGCTGCGGTCGCCCAGGGAGTAGAAGACCTTGACGCGCGAGTCCACGGAGGCGATGTAGGCCAACTCCTGGTGGAAGGCAAAGCCGCCGGCTTCCGCTCCGTGGTACAGCACCACGACATCAGCCTGTCCGGGCAGGGAGTGGATGGTCCGCAACATCGACATGATGGGGGTGATGCCTGCGCCGGCAGCCAGCAAGAGGTACCGTGCCCGCCGGTCCGCGTCGGGCAGGTGGAATGCCCCGACCGGTCCGAGCATCTCGAGGACGGTGCCGGGTTTGACGTTCTCGTGCACCCACGGTGAGACCAGTCCCGTGGGGTCGCATTTGACGGTGATGTCGAAGGTCCATGGCTTGGTGGGGGAGCTGGACAGCGAGTAGCTGCGGTCCACCGCGTCCTGGTCCTCCCCGTTCACGGGAAAGGCGATGTTCACGTACTGGCCAGGACGGAACGCCAGGGGCGCACCGTCGGAGCGGCGGAACACGAAGGTCATCATGCCGCCCACCTCGGGAACGGTCTCGACACATTCGGCCATGAACTCCTGCGGATGCCAGGGACCCAACGCGCGGGCGGCACCGGCGGGTCCCTCGGTGCTGCCCATCACCCTGTTCCACGGCATCTCAAGACCGCGAATGCGTTGTGGTTCCTGAATTGCCGTGACGGTGCGGAGTTCAATCATGCCAAGTGCTCCTGTACGCGCTGCACATACCAGTTAATGAACGCCTCGACCTGGTATTCGCTCTTCATGTACGGGCCGGGCTCGTAAGCGGGGCTGCTGGCGCCCTTCTGGCACAGCTCCACGAACGCCTTGTCCTGCAGATT
Organism: Arthrobacter sp. MP_M4; assembly: GCF_035984855.1. Lineage (NCBI taxonomy): Bacteria > Bacillati > Actinomycetota > Actinomycetes > Micrococcales > Micrococcaceae > Arthrobacter > Arthrobacter sp. MP_M4. The sequence goes on along the minus strand of NZ_JAXCHX010000018.1, from coordinate 62,001 downwards.
GGTCTGCTTCCAGGTGTGGGTCAGTTTCTCCAGGTCGTAGTCGACGCCTTCCTCGGCGTCGTCAGCCACCAGCCAGGTGGTGCGCACCAGTGTCTGGTGTTCGTTCACGGGAAAGACGGCGAAGGTGATGACGTGGTCACCGAGGAAATGGAACCAGCTGTTGGGCTGCAGGTGCATCGAGCAGCGGCCAAGGCGGAAGTCCCGCAAGTCGCCGAGCAGCTTCTTGGAGAGCCTGTGCCCATCGGGCGAGAACGATTCGCCGTCACCGTCGAGCGAGTCTCGTGAGATGCGGATTCCCGCTACGCGGGTGTCGAGCTCCTCGATGACCTCATAGGGAAGGCCATAGCGGCGGCAACGGTCCTCGAGCGAGGACTGTGCTTCCTTATTGCGGTCCCACACCTCTTCGAGATGGGGCGGAATCAAGCCCTCCGTCAGGCCCCAGGTGGGAAAGAGGGAACAGGCGAGTTCCGGGTGGCCGTCGCAGTGGTAGCACTCACGGTTGTTCTCCATGACGAGCTTCCAGTTGCCCTCCTCGATGATGTTCTGCTGATAGGCGATTTTCGTCTTCGACAGATCGTGGGGCGCGAGGTAAGGCTCGAAGATCTTTCCGGTTTCGTCGAAATCCGTCGGCGGTTCGTCCGCAATGCAGACGAAGATGAGTCCGGCGAACACGCGGCTGTGGGCGCGCTTGAGGCCGAAGCAGCCCTTGTCGAACTTCGTTTCCCCCGGTGCCGAGGCATGGATCAAATCCCCGTTGGGGGAGTAGGTCCAGGAGTGATAGCCGCATACCAGGTTTCCCGTTGTCCCTGCGGGTTCGGTCAGCACGCGAGCGCCGCGGTGGCGGCACACGTTGTGCAGGACGTTCACGCCGCCGTCGTCGTTGCGCAGGACGATCAGGGAGTAGGGCCCGTAGTCGACGGTGACGTAATCGCCCGGCTCCGGGAGCTCGGCGATGCTGGCGGCAAAGATCCAGTGCTGGCCAAAAATGGCCTGCATGTCGAGGCTGAAAATCGTCGGGTCGGTGTAGAAGGGGGCATCGAGGGAATATCCCACGCGCCGGAAATCGAACAATTCGGTGATTTCCGCCAGCTGCTCGGCAGGCAATGACGAAGCGAGTTTTCCGCGTGAATTGAGGGGCACGTTCACTGGAGCAGACATGTGTTTCCTCCGAGAGGGCTGGGTAAGTGTGCGGTTCGTGGGGACCACGGGTCGGGGGCGCAACCGGCGTTGTCGAAACCTTGTACTCATGAGATTAGGGACGATCGATCTGCAACAAAAGCGCAACATTTAGGAGATAATAGTGCACAATGGGTGCATGATCGATCCACGGCTCATCACACTTCGGGTGCTTGCCCGGTGCGGCACCGTTGGCGCAACCGCGGAGCTCATGGGATATTCTCCCTCCGCCGTCTCCGCGCAATTGCGGGAGCTCCAGCGCGTGCTGGGAATGCAGCTGCTGACGAAAGACGGCCGGGGTGTGCGGCTGACTGCCACGGGCCGCTTTCTCGTGGCGGGCTCGGACACGCTCATTGCGGAATGGGAGAGCCTGCGCGCCGCGGCCATGGAGGCCGGCGACCAGGTGCAGTCCCGTTTTGGCCTCGGCGGATTCTCCACGGCAGCCGCCCAGTTGCTCGCGCCGCTGGCCGCCACCCTGCGCTCCACACGCCCCCTGCTGGAGGTGCAAGTACTCGAGGCCAACCCGGCCCGCTGCTTCGACTTGTTGGTGGCCGAGCGAATCGACCTCGCGGTCATCGTCGCCATGCAGTCCGACACCTATGCTGAGGACGATCCGCGCTTCGAGCAGACCGTTCTGCTCGACGATCCCCTGGACGTGATCATTCCCTCCGACCATCCGTTGGCATCGCGGGAAACGGTGACGCTCGAAGAGCTGGCGTCGGAACCCTGGATCACCGAGGCCGCCGGCTCCACCTACCATTCCCTATTCATCGCGGCGTTCACGGCAGTCGGGGTGACACCGCGGATTGCCCATGAGGCCGTTGAATGGGAAACCCAGATCGCCTTCGTTGGTGCGGGGCTGGGCGTGGGCCTGCTGCCGCGGCTGGCGCCCCTGCGCAGCGCCGAAAACGTGGTACGACTGCGCATTACTGGCAAGGGGAAGCCGGTGCGCCGCATTGTCGCAGCAGTGCGCAGGGGCAGCATCGCTTCGCCCCTGATCCAGGAGTCGCTCGGCATCCTGCAGGCCAGCGCCAATCGGATCCTCACCGCCCGACCCGAAGACGATCTCTGAAATCACATTGCTGGGACGCGTGTAAATGCTGGCTTCGCGGACGTGGTCCGTTGCGCGTCCCTGCCGGACCAGTCCCGTCATTTCGGTTCCAAGGGGTCTGACTATCTTGCGATCCTGCAGTCCGGGCCCCGGGGTGGATTGCTATTTGCCATGCGTGTGCCCCGGCGGCACAGGCCGGAATCAGCCGCGTGCCGCCGGGGCGGGGTTGCTACTCAAGGTGCGCAGCTATTTCCCGTCCAGATCCGGACGCTGGCGTTCGACGGTGGGGATGCTCTCCGTGGGAGTCCCTTTCAGACAATCCGAGTCGGGGCACTTGTCGGCGCACTCGTGCTTTGTTACAAGGTCGAACTGCACGCCGCCGTGTTGTTCCACGCCAGTGCGTATGGCCCGCTCCACTACGGATGTGGCCAGGCGACGCCGCAAGGAGAGGGGATCGCGACGCAGGTCCTTGGTGAGGGCAAAGCAGAGCAACATCATGACGATGACGAACGGTAGTGCTGCCACGATGGTGATGCGTTGCAGGCCCGCTAAAGCTTCCGATGGTTGATCGCCGCCGGCCAGCAGCATGACCGCAGCCACAGCGCCGGTGAGGCAGCCCCAGAAGATGACCACTCCGCGGCGGGGGTGCTCGGCGCCGTTTGAGCTGAGCGATCCCATCACGATGGAGGCAGCGTCGGCGCCAGTGATAAAGAAGATAGCGACCAAAACCATGGCCAGCACGATAACGGCAGTGGTAGCCCAGCCAGGCATGCTCAGGTTTTTGATCAGGTCGAAAAGTGCTCCGTCGAAGTTGACGGACGGTGTCCCGTTGACCATGGTAACCAGGCCGGGAGTGTTGGCCTTGTCGGCTTCCTGCTGGACGTGGAAGGCGGCGCCTCCGAAGATGGCAAACCAGATAACGCTGACGACGCTGGGCACCAGCAGCACACCTGTGACGAACTGGCGGATGGTGCGGCCGCGGCTTATGCGGGCGATGAAGAGGCCTACGAAAGGCGTCCATGAGACCCACCAGGCCCAGTAGAAGATAGTCCAGCTGGTCATCCAGCTACGCAGTGACTCATCGCCGACCGCTTCAGTCCGGGAGGACATCTCGGCCAAGTCCCGGGCGTAGTCGCCGACCGCCGAGGGGATTAGGTTGAGGATGAAAAGGGTGGGGCCGGCGATGAAGACGATCAGTGCAAGGACGACGGCCAGGACCATGTTGATGTTGGAGAGCCACTGGATGCCGCGGCTGATCCCAGAGACAGCCGAAGCCACGAAGCATACGGTCAGGACGGCGACGATCACCACGAGCACGGGGGTGCCGATTTCACCGAACCAACCGTTGGAGGTCATGCCGCTGCCAATCTGCAGGGCGCCCAGGCCCAACGATGCGGCGGTACCAAACAAGGTAGCGAAAATGGCCAGGATATTGATGAACTTCCCGACTGGCCCCTCGACCCTCCTGACACCAAAGAGCGACGTGAAGGCGACAGAGATCAGCTGCCTCCGCCCCAAGCGGTAGGTCCCGTAGGCCATTGCGATGCCGACAACTGCATACATGGCCCAGGGGTGCAGGGTCCAGTGGAAGATCGACGTGGCCATGGCAGTCTGGATGGCTTCGGGAGTCCGTCCGTTCACAGTGCCGGGCGGGGGAGAGACGTAATGGTAGAGCGGTTCGGCCACGCCGTAGAACATCAGGCCGATGCCCATGCCGGCGGCAAACATCATCGCGACCCAGGAGACGGTACGGAATTCGGGCTTTTCGCCGTCCTTGCCCAGCGGGATGTTGCCGAACTTGCCCAGGGCAAGCCACAGCACGAAGATCACGAAGAGCGATGCCATGAGCATGAAGAGCCATCCGGTGTACTCCATGACCCAGTTGAGGGCACCCGTGGAAGTGTCGGACAGGCTGTCGCGTCCCACGAAACCCCAGATAACAAAGGCAATTGCGATGACGCCTGTGATCCCGAACGTGATCTTGTCGAGGGTGAGCTTGTGATTCCGGCGATCTGCAACTGCTTGCTCGGTCTTGGCATGCCGCAGCTCTTCGAGGATTTGCTCGTACTCGACGTCCGGCAAGGGGGGTACGCTTCCTTCCTCCGGATCGAGGACAGCCGGGTTTGTGTCTACTTCGCCGGAGACACTTATAGCTGCTGTACTACTCCCCGCATTTCCAGGTTTTTCGTTACGCTGAGCCCCTGCCGACCCGTTGTCGGCAGGCAACTCCTCGGGTGTATGGGACTTTAGGTCACTATTAAAAGCCATGAGCGGGTCCTTTGCTCGGTGAGGCATGGGCCTGCGGTTAAACATGGCCCTCGGGGGTCAGTCCGGGCGGAAGGTTGGGGGCCTCGTCCGATTCGATGACCATGATGTTGCCGTCGACGATTTGCACTTCGTGGGTGCGTACCGGCAGTTGGCCGGGGGTGCGGCATGGGGAATGTCAAACATGACTCTCGCCCAAATGGTACTGATATGTATTAATGACCAGTAAAGATATATCAGTTACATGGTATTGCAGGACTGGGTGGGTGTCCAGAGATTTCTTAGCGGCCGTGTATCAGGCTGAGCGCCTCAGCCCGGGCCGCCGGCAGACGAAGCTCCCCGCGGACGGCTGAAGTGATGGTCTTGGCCCCTGGCTTGCGGACACCGCGCATCGACATGCAGAGGTGCTCACACTCAACGACCACAATGGCCCCCAGTGGCCGCAGCGAACTAACCAGCGCATCAACGACCTGCGTTGTCAGCCGTTCTTGGACCTGGGGCCTGCGTGCAAAGACATCGACGAGCCGGGCCAGCTTGCTCAGCCCTGTGACGAGACCCTCAGCCGATGGGATGTAGCCAACGTGGGCTAGGCCGTGGAAGGGCACCAGGTGGTGCTCACAGGTGGAGTAGAAAGGGATGTCCTTGACGATGACCATTTCTCCGTGCCCAAGGTCAAAGGTCTTATCCAGCACGGCCAGGGGGTCCTCATGAAGCCCGCCAAATATCTCCGCAGCCGCCCGGGCCACCCGCGCGGGCGTGTCCACGAGCCCTGGCCTGTCAGGGTCCTCTCCGATCGCAAGCAGATATTCACGGACGGCCTGCTCAACCCGCGGCCCGTCCACACCCTTGGATGCTGTTGCCGTCGTCATGTCGGCGCTCACGCTTCGGCCCGTTCCAGCCGCACGATGACGGAATTGGATGTCGGTGTACCGCGGGTGTCAGCTACCGAATCTAGCGGCACGAGCACGTTGGTCTCCGGGTAGCGCGCTGCCGCACAGCCCTTCGGTGCTGAGTACGAAACGATCCGGAAGTTCTCCGCCCGCCGCTCTGTCCCCCGGAACTCGGAAATCAAATGAACTATGTCACAGTCCCTAAAGCCCAGCTCAGCGGTGTCAGCCTCGTTGACGAGAACCGCCCGACGCCCACCTCGGATACCGCGGTATCGGTCATCCTTGCCATACGTTGTGTTGCTGTACTGGTTATGTGAGTGCAGGGTCTGTAGGACCAGCCGCCCCTCGGGTACTTTGATGAATCCCAGGTCATTGCCGGTGAAGTGGGCCTTGCCCGATGCCATCTGCTCGAGGGAGATCTTCAGCGAGTTCACCGCCGCGGGGATTTCGACGGCCTTGGTTATGGGTTTGGTGACGGTCAGCCTTGACTCGTCGATGTTATGTAACGGGGCTTTTGAAGCCATGTGATCTTCCCTTCAGGTCCGGGCAGGAAACAGCGGTCCGGGTTTGCTTGGTGGCTTTGTGGTGGCCTCATGCAGCATCGGCAGGCTGTCCAGGAGGCCGGGCAAGCGGCCCAGGTCGTTGAAGGTGTAGACGTGGATACCGGCAAAGAGGGGATCACCCGCCAGCTTTTGGTGAACTTCGCGAATCAGTCGGCCACTGTCGTAGTTCATCAAGTCCCCCCGCTGCCAGAGGGCGCCTGCCATGCCTGAACTGCGAGCCAGCTTGAGCGAACGACCCACACCAAGTCGTGCTCCCATGGACACCAGTTTTTTGACTGAGACCGGACCGGGCACCCCAACCCACACAGGGAGCTCGACGCCGTTCTCGCGGATCATCCGAATGTAGTCGCTGATCGCCTCGGCAGAAAAGCACATCTGGGTGACCAGGGATGACGCCATCGGCGCCTTGATCCCGAGGCTGCTCACGAGGTTGTCGTGGGCCAGGTGGGGGTGGCCTTCGGGGTAGCCGGCAATGCCTACGGAAAAGTCAGCCGAATATGCTTTGACAGCCTCCAGGAGCTGCCCGCTCCAGCAGTAGGGACCCGCGGGGGTGCGGCGGTCACCGGCAACGAGAAACAGCTCGGAGACTCCCGCCCCCTGCAACTCCAGCAGCAGGGAATGCAGCTGGGCCTCGCTGGTGAGGCTGCGGGCGGCAAAATGGGGAACCGCGTGGTATCCCAGGCGCGCCAGATGCGTGGATGTTTCTACGGTGCGTTCAGGACCGTGGTGCGGAAGGCACGTCACACTCACGGAACCCGGAGGATCAAATACCGGGGGGAGCGCCGTGAGCAGATCGGCTGAAGGAACAACTTCCAGCCGCACCCTTGCAACAGCTTCATTGCCCATTGCTCTCCATTCGTGCCGTAAGGGTTCACAAAGCCCGTTCAGTCCGGGGTTCATCATGTGGACGGCGCTGTAACCCCGTGACATTCTGATGTTGACGTATTGATATATCAGTTGTTGCAATACTATGTACTGAGAGCCGGGGCGTCAAGGCTCGGACGCGCATCGGAGGAGTCTTGAAAATGTCAAACGCTGGCGGATTAACAGTGGAGGCGGGGGGTTCCTCGATGCCGCAGCGGGAAGACGACGAATCCTTCGCCGACTTCGCTTACAGGATCTTGTGCGATGAATTGATCGTTCTGGACATCAAGCCGGGGGAGCCCCTCAACGATGAAGTAATCTCCAAGCGTCTCGGTGTGGGCCGGACGCCAATCCGCGAAGCTATGAAGCGGCTTGAGAGCGACCATTTGGTGGTGGCCTATCCACGGCGCGGAACGTTCGCCGCGGGCGTGGACATTAAGGATCTGGCTGAAATCTCCGAGATTCGCCACCTTCTGGAGCCTGCCGCAGCCGCGCGGGCTGCGCGGATGGCGTCGCCGAAGCTTCGGCAGGAGCTTAGGGACATCGCCCGGGAAGTAGAGCAGCTGCTACCAACGATGCAGTCGCAGCAGGACCTCATGCGCCTGGACATGCGGGTACACCGGACGATCTATCGCGCCACAGGAAGCCGGCACCTCCAGGATGTCCTGATTCGTTACGACAATCTGGCAACACGGATTTGGAGCCTGGTGCTGGAAAAGCTTCCGCCGGTGTCCGAGCATATTGCCCAGCATATTGAGCTTCTCGAATGCATCGCGGCTGGGGACTCCGAAGCTGCTGCGCGGTTGACCGCCCAGCACGTCACCGATTTCGAGAAGCTCATCAGGGCTGTGCTGTAGACGGCAACCGGCCGCGGAGGCGGAAAGCACTTCAGGGTGCGAAGGGTCCAGGACTCGAGCGCGGAGACAACGTCCCGCCCTTCAGGGGTATCCGCGCCCTTCGACGGCAACGACAACCCGTTCCAGGGCTTGCAAGTGCATCTACCGTGGATTACCCGGCAGCTTCCAGAGCTAGATCACGCGATTGTTTCCGTGCGGCCTCGGTTGTGTGCAGGAGAAGCAGTGACGTGGTGACGGAGCCGACGCCGCCGGGGACAGGGGTCAGCGCCGCGGCGACGCCGCGCACGCTGGCGGCGTCGACATCCCCCACGAGTGATCCGTCGGGAAGGACATTGGTGCCGACGTCGATCACGGTGGCCGCTGAAGAAACGTGGTCGCCGATCAGCAGGCCGGTGCGCCCGGCTGCAACGACCACGACGTCAGCGGTCTTCGTGTATTTCTCCAGCGGACCTGACCTGGAGTGGCAGATAGTAACCGCGGCGTCCCGTTCCAGCAGCAGCAATGACAGTGGCTTTCCCACCACGGCGGAACGGCCAATGACGACGACGTTCCGGCCAGCAAGTTGGATGTCAAAGTGGTCAAGGATCTCGATTACGGCGCGGGCAGTGGCAGGCGCGAACGCGGGCTGGCCAACAGCCAGCCGTCCCAGGCTTAACGGGTTCGCGCCATCTATGTCCTTCTCCGGGGCAATGTGCCGGACCAGCTCATCCGTCTGGACGCCGGGAGGCAGAGGTGTCTGGAGGATGATGCCGTTCACGGAAAGATCGGCGCTGAGGTCCTTCAGGACGGCGGCCAGGGCTTGTCCGCTGGCACCCTGGCCAAGGTCCACGACCCGGCAACTGATGCCGGCTTTCTCCGCGGCCCGTTCAATGGACCGGACATACCAATGCGTGGAGCCGTCGTCGGTGGCCACAACGACCGCGATCGTGGGCCGTTGCCCGTCCGTTGCAAGGTCCTGCGCCTCATCATGGGCTTTCTGCTGGATGGTCTTTGCCAGCGTTTTCCCGGAGAGGAGTACGGTGCTCAACCGAGGATCCTTCCGCGCACGCCCCCCACGAGGGAGTCTGCTGCCAAGATGACCTTTTCCTCAATACCGTCGGTCTGGGCAGCCAGCCGTGAACGGGCCGCGGCTTCTTTGATGGCCACCATGTTAATGTCGATGTTCACCCGGGCGGTAGTGGCGGCTGCGCGGGCTGCGTCTGCGGCAGCAGCGATGTCGCTGATCACATTGGCGTTCGCGACCTCGAAAAGTTCCGTGGCAAGATCCACAACGGCGCCGGCTAGCTTGATGAGTTGCGCGGGGGTTTGAGCGGCCAGGATGAGGGCACCCTGGATGGCTTCCGTTCGTGCGGCCTTGAGATCGTCCGTCCCGGTCGGAAGTTTGTACGAATCAATGACGCCCTGGAACGCATGTTGGTCAGCGTCAGCCAGCCCCAGCGCCTCGGCCACCAGTCCGTCCGCAGTGCTGATGATCCTGTGAACGAGCTCGGCGTGCTGGTCGTATTTCGGGCCGGTGGTGTACCTGCCAACCATGGCGACGAGTGCCGCCCCCTGGGCGGCGTGGATGGCTGCGACGGCGCCGCCGCCGGGGGTGGGCTCGCGTGAGGCAAGGCTGGCAAGGTAGCCATTGATTGTTTCTGAACTGATCATGTGTCTTCCTGGGTATGAGAGCCATTGAAGGCTGCGGCCCGGACCCTGGTTCGAGGGGATGGGTCCGGGCCGCGGCCTTGAATGGTCCGGCGGGGTGTTAGCCGCGGAGCCTGGTCATCGTGGGGTCGTACAGCGGATCTGCGGTAACCGTGGCCTGGATACGCCGGCCGAAATACTCGATCTCAACGGAGTCGCCCACGGAGACAGCGGCCGGGAGGTACGCGTAGGCGATCGGTTTGGCGACGGTGTAGCCGTAGGCGGCGCTGGTGACGTAGCCGACCGCCTGGTCCTTGTAAAAGACCGGTTCCTTGCCCAGGACGATGCTCCGGCCGTCGTCGACCGTCAGGCAGCGCAGGTGCCGTGCGGAGTTTTCCTCGGTACGGCCTTCCAACGCTTCCTTTCCGACGAAGGATTCCTTGGCCATCTTCACGGCGAATCCCAGTCCGGCTTCCAGGGGATCGTGCTCGGTGGTCATGTCTGTGCCCCATGAGCGGTAACCTTTTTCAAGACGCAGCGCGCCGAATGCTGCACGGCCCGCCGCGATGACACCGTGAGGCTGGCCGGCCTTCCACAGTGCATCCCAGAGACGCTGCCCGTTGTCTGCGCTTGTGTAGAGTTCCCAGCCCAGCTCGCCGACGTACGACAGGCGCATGGCCGTCACGTTGACGCCGCCGATGACTACCTCCTTGGCGCGGAAGTATCGGAGACCGTCATTGCTGAAATCATCGCTGCTGACGGTGCTGATCAGGTCCCGGGCGAGGGGACCCCAGAGGCCGATACAGCACGTGCCGCCCGTCGTGTCGCGCACCTGTACCCAGTCGCTGGCGCTCCCGCTTTCAGTCTGATGGCGGGCTGCCCTCTCAAAGTAGGCAGTGTCGATGTTTCCGTTGGCTCCGAGCTGAAAGGTTTCTTCGCTCAGCCGGGCCACGGTGATGTCGCTGCGAATGCCGCCGGCGTGGTCCAGCAGGAGGGTGTAGGTGACCGCGCCGGGCTTCTTTGCCATGTCCGCGGTGGTGAGTTCCTGCAGCAGCTTCAGTGCTCCCGGGCCGGAGACCTCGAGGCGTTTGAGCGGAGTCATGTCGTACATGGCCACCGCCGTGCGGGTCTTCCAGGCTTCAGCGGCGGCAATCGGAGAGCTGAACATCCCCGACCAGGCGTCGCGGGCTGGCGGCAGCCAGCTGTCCGGCATTTCCTTCAGCAGCTCCGCGTTCGCTTCGAACCAGTACGGGCGTTCCCATCCGCCGCCCTCCAGGAAGAACCCGCCCAACTGCTTGTGGCGGGCGTGGAACGGACTCACGCGCAGGTTGCGGGGGGAGAGCTTGGACTGGAGTGGGTGGAGGACATCGTAGATTTCCACGAAATTCTGCTGTGACGTTTCGCTGACGTACTCCGGGGTCAGCTGGACCTCTTCAAAGCGATGAATATCGCAATCACCCAGATCGATCTCCGACCTGCCGGTGGTCAGCAGTTCGGCAACGGCGCGGGCGATACCGGCAGAGTGGGTCACCCACACGGCTTCGGCGACGAAGAAGCCGTCCAACTCCTTGGACTCGCCCACCAGGGATCCGCCGTCGGGGGTGAAGGAGAAGATGCCGTTGAAGCCATCCTCTATATCGCTTTCCCGCAGCGCGGGCAGCATCCGCTTCGTAGCTTCCCATGCCGGAAGGAAGTCCTCCAAAGTGAAATCCAGCCGGGACGGCATATTGTGTTCGCTGATCGCGGCGGGCTCAAAGGTGCCGAGTTCGTCAAGGTCCACGGGCATGGGGCGGTGGGCGTAGGAACCGATGCCGTAGCGTTCGCCATGCTCGCGGTAGTAAAGGTCCTGGTCCTGGTGTCGCAGAATGGGCAAGGAGGCCCCGTTGGGCAGGTCATTCTTGCCTTTCAACGCCGGCACCGGAGTGGTCTTGACGTACTGGTGAGCCAAGGGCAGAAGAGGGACGGACATGCCGATCATTTCGCCGATCTTGGCCCCCCAGAAGCCTGCGCAGGAAACCACGATGTCCGCAGGGATAACACCGTCGGACGTCTGGACACCCGTGACGCGCCGGCCGGACTGTTCAATACCCGTGACCGCGGTGTTGCCCCGGTACTTGACGCCCGCGGCTTCCGTACGTTTGATCAGCAGCTGAACGGCGCGGGCGGCGTTGGCCAGGCCGTCGCTGGGGACATGGAGTCCACCCAGGACGTCCTCCTCGTTCAGGAGGGGGTAGAGCTCCATGCACTCTTCACGCGAAAGCATCTTGCCGTTGATTCCATACGATGCCGCGTATCCGAGCTTCCGCTTCAGGTCAGCCAGACGTGTCTCGGTGGTGGCGACCTCGAGGCCGCCGACCTGGTTGAAGCAGTTGACGCCGTCCTCGGTCAAGGACAATAGCTTCTCCACCGTGTACTTGGCGAAGAGCGCCATGGACTTTGAGGGGTTCGTCTGGAAGACAAGGCCCGGGGCGTGGGAGGTGGAGCCCCCCGGCATGTTCAGTGGACCTTGGTCCAGGACGGTGATGTTGTTCCATCCCCGGGTGACCAGTTCATCGGCCAGGTTCGTGCCGACGATTCCGGCTCCGATGATGACAATGCTTGGCGTCGATGCCATGTGGTTTCTCCTGCTGATATTCGTGTGTTGTCTCTGCGGGTTTGGTGGCTTCTACTTACCGGAACACGACAGTGCTGGTCCGATCCAGCAGCACACGGTGTTGGCAGTGCCAGCGCACGGCGCGGGACAGTGCCAGTGCCTCCGCGTCCTGGCCAACCGTTGAAAGGGCGGTCGGCCCGTAGCTGTGGTCGACCCTGATGACTTCCTGTTCGATGATTGGTCCCTCATCCAGTTCCGCGGTGACGTAGTGGGCCGTGGCGCCCACCAGCTTGACGCCACGATCGTAGGCCTGGTGGTAAGGGCGCGCACCCTTGAATCCCGGGAGGAAGGAATGGTGGATGTTGATAGCCCGGCCTGCCAAAGAGCGGCAAAGGTCGTCGGACAGTACCTGCATGTACCGGGCGAGTACGACGAGGTCGATGTTATGCTCGTCCACCAATTCCAGCAGGCGCCGCTCGGTATCTGCCTTGGTCTCGGGGGTCACCGGGAGGTAGATGAAGGGGACGCCGGCGGCCTCGGCCATGGCCCGGTGGGTTTCATGGTTGGAAACCACAAGGGCGATGTCGCCGCCGAGGCTTCCGCCCCGCCAGCGGAACAGCAAGTCGTTCAGGCAGTGGCCGAACTTGGACACCATGACGAGGAGGCGCTGCTTCGTCTCGTCATGAAAGCTGAATTTCATATCGAAGCGGTCAGCGATCGAACGGAATTCCTCCTCGAGCCCGTCCGGGGTGTGGGCAGAGGGGCCCGAGAATGCCGTGCGCAGATGCAGAGTCTCGCGGAGGCCGTCATCGAACTGCTGGTGTTCTTCGATGTTGAAGCCACGCTCAAAGAGGAACGTGGTGACCGCTTGGACGATGCCTGCGCGTTCGACGCACGACAATGTGAGAACGAACTTCTTCGTCTCTTCCTCCAAAACCTCCGGGTGGGGCAGCGTGCTGGTAGATGAGTCTGTCGCAACTAGCGTCATGTCTCCGCCTTTAGATATATTCCTAGAATTGTTACTGATATATTAGATTTGATCACCAGCGTATACTGGTCACTGGGGGAGGTCAATAGCCTTCTCACGGGAATTGAAAGGGGTCCACGGATGGCTGTCGAAGCTTTGGTGCGTGCTGGTGATGATGCCGCAAGGAGGTCGTTGGCGGATGTGGCCTATGAACGCATTCGGGACCGGCTGCTGATGCTGGACATCAAACCCGGCGATCTCCTCAATGATGACCAGCTCGCCAAGGACCTTGGCGTGGGGCGGACGCCGGTGCGCGAAGCCTTGAAGCGGCTGGAGCTCGATCGCCTAGTCGTGTCCTACCCGCGGAGGGGAACTTTCGCGACGCGCGTGGAGGTTACTGACCTTGCGTTCATTTCCGAAATCCGCACGCAGCTTGAACCCCTTGCCGCTTCCCGGGCCGCGCGCGTGGCCACGGCGTCTGCCAGGGAGCAGCTACGCGATGTCATGCGCGCCGTTGAGGCATTCGACGCTAGCGCAGCGTCCGTCGTCGAAACACTGCGGCTGGACGCCAGCGTGCACCGGGGCATCTATGCCGCTGCCGGCAATCCCCACCTCGAAGATGTCCTGATCCGCTACGACAATCTCGCAACACGAATCTGGTGCATGGTCCTGGATCGCCTGCCGGACCTGTCCCGGCACGTCCACGAGCATGTGGACCTGCTCCGTGCCGTTATCGACGGAGATGAGGCAGGGGCCGCTGAACTCGCACGGATCCACGTCAGTGGCTTCGAGCACGCGGTACGCGAAGCTCTTTTCGCCGCCTGAGGCGGGCGCCGCCGGCCGCGAAACTAATGCGCAGCCCTGAATGGGCTGCGCATTAGCCCGTTCCGGGCCGCTTTGGTCCGTTGCGTGGCTACCAGCCCCGCCGCCCACGCCGGTTGGGAAATCGGTTGACACCCACCGGCCCCGATAGCATACTTGAATCACTGAACTAATATATCAACAGGATATTAGAGAGACTAGGAGACATGATGGTCGACGTTTTGACCCGCTCGCTCGCAGAGACCGATCCCCAGATCCACGCCGCTGTGCACCAGGAACTGCTGCGCCAGCAGGGCACACTGGAGATGATCGCCTCCGAAAACTTTGCGCCGACTGCCGTCATGGAAGCCCAGGGATCTGTGCTGACCAACAAGTATGCCGAGGGCTACCCCGGGAAGCGCTACTACGGCGGCTGCGAGCACGTCGACGTGGTCGAGCAGCTGGCCATCGACCGCCTCAAGTCACTCTTCGGCGCTGAATTCGCTAAGGTCCAGCCCCACTCCGGCGCCCAGGCCAATGCAGCGGCGATGTTCGCCCTCATCCAGCCCGGCGACACCATTCTGGGGCTGAACCTCGCACACGGTGGGCACTTGACACACGGGATGCGCATCAATTTCTCCGGCAAGCTCTACACAGTGGTCCCGTACGGCGTGGCCGAAGACACCATGCTGATCGACATGGCTGAAGTCGAGCGACTGGCGATCGAGAACAAGCCGAAGCTGATCGTCGCCGGCTGGTCCGCTTACTCCCGGCAGCTCGACTTTGCCGAGTTCCGCCGGATCGCGGACCTGGTCGGCGCCTACCTGATGGTGGACATGGCGCATTTCGCAGGCCTGGTGGCCGCGGGCCTTCACCCCAACCCCGTGCCTCACGCCCACATCGTCACGAGCACCACCCACAAGACCCTTGGCGGCCCGCGCGGCGGTGTGATCCTGACCAACGACGCCGACATCGCCAAGAAGGTCAACTCCGCGGTGTTCCCCGGACAGCAGGGTGGCCCGCTGGAGCACGTCATTGCCGCGAAGGCTGTTGCGTTCAAGCTCGCTGCGTCGTCCGAATTCAAGGAACGCCAGGAGCGCACCCTGGAAGGCGCCCGCATCATCGCAGATCGCATACTGTCCGCCGACGTTGCAGAGTCCGGCGTCACCGTAGTCAGCGGTGGCACGGACGTGCACCTGATCCTGGTGGATCTGCGCAATTCGGAACTGGACGGCCAGCAGGGCGAAGACCGCCTGCACCGGATCGGCATCACGGTCAACCGCAATGCCGTACCCTTCGACCCGCGTCCGCCCATGGTCTCTTCCGGTCTTCGTATCGGCACGCCGGCCCTGGCCACACGTGGCTTCGGGAAGGCAGAATTCACCGAGGTCGCGGACATTATCGCCGCAGCACTCAAGCGCGAGTTCAGCGACGAGACCGTGGCGGAACTCCGGCAGCGGGTTGAAATCCTGGCCGGAAAGTTCCCCCTCTACCCCAACCTTTCCTCTGACGTGACCGAGGTGGCATGATGGCCGATCTGCTTCCGGAGCACCCGGAATTCCTCTGGCACAACCCGGACCCCAAGAAGAGCTACGACGCGGTGATTGTGGGCGGCGGCGGGCACGGCCTGGCCACGGCCTACTTCCTGGCCAAGAACCACGGGATGACCAACATCGCCGTCCTGGAAAAGGGCTGGCTCGCCGGCGGGAACATGGCCCGGAACACCACGATCATCCGCTCCAACTACCTCTGGGACGAGTCCGCGGCGATCTACGAGCACGCG
Source organism: Arthrobacter sp. MP_M4 (assembly GCF_035984855.1). Classification (NCBI taxonomy): domain Bacteria; kingdom Bacillati; phylum Actinomycetota; class Actinomycetes; order Micrococcales; family Micrococcaceae; genus Arthrobacter; species Arthrobacter sp. MP_M4. Next base: position 46,565 of record NZ_JAXCHX010000018.1, on the reverse strand, counting down.
CTGAAGCTCTGGGAGATCCTGCCGGAGGAGCTCGAGTACGATTTTCTGTTCAGCCAGCGTGGCGTGATGAACCTCGCCCACACCCTGGGTGACGTTCGCGAGAGCATGCGCCGCGTTGGAGCGAACAAGCTCAACGGCGTCGACGCCGAATGGCTGGACCCGCAGCAGGTCAAGGAACTCTGCCCCATCCTGAACATCAACGACAACATCCGCTACCCGGTCATGGGCGCCACGTACCAGCCGCGCGCCGGCATCGCCAAGCACGACCACGTGGCCTGGGCGTTCGCCCGCAAATGCGACGAACTCGGCGTGGATATCATCCAGAACTGCGAAGTCACCGGCTTTCTCAAGGACGGCAACCGGGTCACCGGCGTCAAGACCAACCGCGGCACCATCAACACCGAAAAGGTCGGCCTCTGCGCGGCCGGGCACAGCTCGGTCCTGGCGGAAATGGCCGGGTTCCGGCTGCCCATCCAGTCCCACCCGCTCCAGGCCCTGGTGTCCGAACTGCACGAGCCGGTCCACCCGACCGTGGTGATGTCCAACCACGTGCACGTCTATGTTTCCCAGGCGCACAAGGGCGAACTGGTCATGGGGGCCGGCGTGGACTCCTATAACGGCTACGGCCAGCGCGGTTCGTTCCATGTGATCGAGCACCAGATGGCGGCCGCCGTCGAGCTTTTCCCGATTTTCGCCCGCGCCCATGTGCTCCGGACCTGGGGCGGGATCGTGGACACCACCCTGGACGCCTCGCCCATCGTGGGCACCACACCGGTGGAGAACATGTTCGTGAACTGCGGCTGGGGAACCGGCGGCTTCAAGGGCACCCCGGCTGCGGGCCTCACCTTTGCCCACACCATCGCCACGGGAACGCCGCACGAGCTGAACAAGCCGTTTGCCCTCGAGCGGTTCGAAACCGGCGCCCTGATCGACGAACACGGCGCGGCCGCCGTGGCCCACTAGAAGAGAGTCCGGACATGCTCCTCATTTCATGCCCCAACTGCGGCTCGCGCGACGAGACCGAGTTCCACTACGGCGGCCAGGCCCACGTCCCGTACCCGGAGAACCCTAACGACCTGAACGACCGTGAATGGGCCGAGTTCCTGTTCTACCGCGACAACACCAAGGGCGCCTTCGCCGAACGCTGGCTGCACAGCACCGGTTGCCGCCAGTGGTTCAACGTGCTCCGCGACACCGTCAGCTACGAGATCCAGGCTGTCTACCCGATGGGCGTCGCCCGTCCGGACAAGCCCGCCCCGGCGCCTGAGTCCGGCACTGGCAGCACCGCCCCGGACAGCACCACCACCGGGACCGCGGCGCCCAGCATCGCTGCAACCAGCACTGCCTCAAGCACAGCCCCCGCCAGCGCCACCGCCCCGGAAGGAGCAACCAAGTGACTTCCCAGAACGCCCGCCTCGCCGCCGGCGGACGCATCGACCGCACCATCTCCTGGCGTTTCACCGTGGACGGCGAGGACTTCACCGGCCACCCCGGCGACACCCTCGCCTCGGCCCTGCTCGCCAACGGCCGCATTGCCGCCGGCAACTCGCTCTACGAGGACCGCGCCCGCGGCATCATGTCCGCCGGCGTGGAGGAATCCAACGCGTTGGTCCGTATTGAACCCCGGTTCCCGGGCCACGTGGCCGAGTCCATGCTTCCCGCCACCACGGTGACGCTGGTGGACGGACTGAAAGCCGAGCTGCTCAACGGCCTGGGCAAGCTGGATCCGGAGGAGGACCACGCCGAGTACGACAAGAAGTACGTCCACACCGACGTCCTGGTGATCGGCGGCGGCCCGGCAGGCCTGGCCGCGGCCCGCGAGGCCGTCCGCACCGGCGCCCGCGTGATCCTGATGGACGACCAGCCCGAACTGGGCGGATCTCTCCTGTCCGGGTCCACGGCTCCCGGCCTGGTCGAGACCGTTGAAGGCAAGCCGGCCCTGGAATGGGTGGCGGACGTGGAAGCGGAGCTCGTCTCGGGAGCCGAAAGCACGGTCCTGAACCGCACCACCGCCTTCGGTGCCTACGACGCCAACTACGTCATCGCGGTCCAGAACCGCACCGACCACCTGTCCAGCCCCGCCGCCCCCGGTGTGTCCCGGCAGCGGATCTGGCACGTGCGCGCCAACCAGGTGGTGGTCGCTCCCGGCGCCCACGAACGCCCGCTGGTCTTTGAAAACAACGACCGCCCCGGCATCATGCTCGCCTCGGCCGTCCGCACTTACCTCAACCGCTACGCCGTCGCGGCCGGGCAGCGCGTTCTTATCAGCACTACCAATGACAGCGCCTACGCCCTGGCAGCGGACCTGCGCGCCGCCGGCGTCAAGGTCGCCGCAATCGTCGACGCCCGGCCCCAGCTCACCAAGGTGGCGGCGGCCGCCGTCGAGGCCGGCATCCGGGTGCTGATCGGCAGCGCCGTGGCCGACACCTCATCCTCTGGAGATGGCACGGACTCCGGCGGCGGCCGGCTCAACGCCGTCACGGTCCGCAGCATCAACGACGACGGCGACCTCACCTCCGGCATCGAGGAGATCGCCTGCGATCTGCTGGCCGTTTCCGGTGGCTGGAGCCCGCTGGTCCACCTCCACTCCCAGCGGCAGGGCAAGCTGCGCTGGGACGATGAGCTCGCCGCTTTCGTGCCGGGCACCGTGGTCCCGAACCAGCAGAGCATCGGCTCCGGCCGCGGCAGCTTCGAACTCGAGGACTGCGTGGCCGAGGGCATCTCCGCCGGAGCATCGGCAGCCATCGCCGCCGGCTTCAGCCCTGGAAATGCTGGCGCAGTCGCCGAGCCCGCCCCCATCGGGGAACCGAAGGCCTCTGCCCCGACCCGGCAGCTGTGGCTGGTCCCGGGCCAGTCCGGCACGCCGGAGGACTGGCACCACCACTTCGTGGACTTCCAGCGCGACCAGTCCGTGGCCGACGTGCTGCGTTCCACCGGAGCCGGCATGCGGTCCGTGGAACACATCAAGCGCTACACCTCGATCAGCACGGCCAACGACCAGGGCAAAACCTCCGGCGTCAATGCGATCGGCGTGATCGCCGCCGCGCTCCGCCAGGCAGGGGAAGCCACACGCGGGATCGGCGACATCGGCACCACCACCTACCGTGCACCGTTCACCCCGGTGGCGTTCGCGGCTCTCGCCGGACGCCAGCGCGGCGAACTCTTCGACCCCGCCCGGGTTACCTCCATCCACCCCTGGCACGTCGCCCAGGGTGCCTTGTTCGAGGACGTCGGGCAGTGGAAGCGCCCCAGGTACTACCCGCAGGCCGGGGAGGACATGGACGCCGCAGTGCTGCGCGAATGCGCCGCCGTCCGCGGCTCCGTCGGCTTCATGGACGCCACCACCCTGGGCAAGATCGAAATCCGGGGCAAGGACTCCGGGGAGTTCCTCAACCGGATCTACACCAACGCGTTCAAGAAGCTCGCCCCGGGGTCCGCCCGCTACGGCGTGATGTGCATGGCAGACGGCATGATTTTCGATGACGGCGTGACTCTGCGCCTAGACGAGGACCGATACTTCATGACCACCACCACCGGCGGCGCCGCGAAGGTCCTTGACTGGCTGGAGGAATGGCTGCAGACCGAATGGCCGGACCTGGACGTGCACTGCACGTCGGTGACCGAACAGTGGTCCACCATTGCCGTTGTCGGGCCCAAATCCCGGGCGGTCCTCGCGAAGGTGGCCCCGGAACTGGCCGCGGACGGCGGTCTGGAAGCGGAAGCCTTCCCGTTCATGACCTTCAAGGAAACCACGCTTGCCTCCGGCGTGCAGGCCCGGGTCTGCCGGATCTCGTTCTCCGGGGAGCTGGCCTACGAGATCAACGTCCCGTCCTGGTACGGGCTGAACACCTGGGAAGCTGTGGCCGCCGCGGGGGCGGACTTCAACATCACCGCCTACGGCACCGAAACCATGCACGTGCTCCGCGCCGAAAAGGGCTACCCGATCGTCGGGCAGGACACCGACGGCACCGTCACCCCGCAGGACGCGGGCATGGAATGGGTGGTGTCCAAGGCCAAAGAGTTCATCGGCAAGCGCTCCTACGCCCGCAAGGACGCCGGCCGCACCGACCGGAAGCACCTGGTCAGCGTCCTTCCCGTGGACGGAACGATCCGGCTGCCCGAAGGCACCCAGCTCGTGGAAAAAGGCATCCCCACCAGCCCCGCCTACGGCCCCGTCCCCATGCAGGGCTTCGTGACCTCGAGCTACCACAGCGCCGCCCTGGGACGTTCCTTCGGGCTGGCACTGATCAAGAATGGCCGCAACCGCATCGGTGAGACCCTCGTGGCCGCCGCCGGCGACCAGCTCGTTGACGTCGTCATCGCAGAGACCGTACTTTTTGACCCCGAAGGGACCCGCAAAGATGGCTAAGACAGCAGCACTGACAGGGATCAATGGAGTGCGGAACATCCGCCGCAGCCCCGCCTCCCACCTGGCCGAGGCCCTGGCGGCCGGCTCCGTCCCGGACAAGGTGGTCCTCAACGAAGGCCCGTTCCAGACCATGGCCGGCGTCCGCGTGGACCCCCGCTCCGAGGAAGGATCCCGGATCGCAGCCGTCACCGGCGCACTGCCGGCACACTGCGGCGAAGTCACCGGCACGGACAGCATCAGCGTCCTCTGGCTCGGACCGTCCGAGTTCCTGGTGGTGGCACCGGAAGCAGCCCATGATTCCTTGGGCGGCAACCTCATCGGCTCCCTCGTGGATGCACTGGGCGATGCCCCGGGCCAGGTGGTGGACCTCTCCGCGAACCGCACCACGTTCGAGCTCTCCGGTCCGCGCGCCCGGGCAGTCCTGGAAAAGGGCTGCGCCCTTGACCTGCACCCCCGCAGCTTCACCCCGGGAACAGCCCTGGCCACCGAGGTCGGCAACATCCCGGTGGTCCTTGAGAAGACCGGGGAGGACAGCTTCCGGCTCTTCCCACGCGCCTCCTTCGCGGAGTTCCTGGGCCGGTGGCTCCTCGATGGGATGCGCGAGTACGCCTCGCCGGAAGTCCCCTGATGGCGCTCAGCGTCCTGGACCTGTTCTCGGTTGGCATCGGGCCCTCGTCGTCCCACACGGTCGGCCCGATGCGGGCGGCAAAGCTGTTCGCCGACGGACTCAAAGGTGACGGCCACCTGAGCGCCACCAAACGCGTCCAGGCTGAGCTGTTCGGTTCCCTCGGTGCCACGGGGCGGGGCCATGGTTCGGACAAGGCCGTGGTCCTGGGCTTCAAAGGGCTGGACCCGGAAACCGTGGACACCGCCACCGCTGATGACCAGGTGGCCGCCGCGGCCCTGGACGCTGAACTGTGGGTGTGCGGGGACCACCGGGTGGATTTCAACTGGGACGAGGACGTGGTGCTGCACCGGCGCAAGTCCCTGCCGGCCCACCCCAACGGCATGACCTTCCGGGCCCTCGACCACGGCGGGGCCGTCCTGAGCGAACGGAGCTTCTACTCCATCGGCGGCGGCTTTGTGGTGGACGGCGACGCCGACGCCGGCGACCGCGTGGTGGCCGACACCACAGTCCTCCCCTTCCCGTTCACCACCGCCGACGAACTCCTGGTGATCTGCCAACGCGAAGGGATGTCCATCTCCGAGGTCATGCTCGCCAACGAGCTCACCTGGCGCACCGAAGCAGAACTCCGCGAAAAGCTGCTGGCACTGTGGGCGGTCATGCGCGAATGCGTGGACAACGGCTGCGCCGCCGAGGGAATCCTTCCCGGCGGCCTGAACGTCAGGCGCCGGGCGCCGTCGCTCTTCCAAACCCTCACCGCGGACACAGGCGTCACCGACCCCCTCAGGGCGATGGAATGGGTGAACCTCTTCGCCCTCGCCGTTAACGAGGAAAACGCCGCCGGCGGCCGGATCGTCACCGCACCCACCAACGGCGCTGCCGGGATCGTCCCCGCCGTCCTGCACTACTACGTCAAGTTCGTCCCCGGCGCGAACGACGACGGCGTCGTCCGCTTCCTCCTGGCAGCGGCCGCCGTCGGAATCCTCTTCAAGATCAACGCCTCCATCTCCGGCGCCGAAGTGGGCTGCCAGGGGGAAGTCGGCTCCGCCTGCTCCATGGCGGCGGCCGGGCTGTGCGAAGTCCTGGGCGGCACCCCCGCGCAGGTTGAAAACGCCGCGGAAGTCGGGATTGAACACAACCTCGGGCTGACCTGCGATCCCGTCGGTGGACTGGTGCAGATCCCCTGCATCGAACGGAACGCCATTGCCAGCGTCAAGGCCATCAACGCCGCGCGCCTGTGCCTGCACGGGGACGGCAGCCACAAAGTATCCCTCGACAAAGCCATCAAAACCATGCGTGAAACAGGAGCAGACATGAAAACCAAGTACAAGGAAACCTCCCGCGGAGGCCTCGCCGTCAACGTCATCGAGTGCTGAGCCCCGAAGTGCCGGCAGCACCAAGTGTGAACAAGCACCCAGGCAGTCACCCCAAAGAAGTGTCCCTTGGACCACTCTCAGACGAACACGTCACCGTCGCCGGCAGCAACCGCGTGGATCGCGGCTGGTAGCGGATCATGTCGGATACGAGTTCAGGGCGGACCTCGGCTGGACGCGGGCCACGCAGCGACTGGGCCCGGCTCACGGGCCACACGGTGGAGGTGTGGCTTTTAGGGGAGCACATCGTGACCGGCGTCGTGGAAAAAGCAGCTGACGACGACTCCGTCCTTTGGATTGCGGCCGCTGGAGCCAGCACGCGAAAGCTCTTTGATAAGCCGACCGGGTATACGATCCGGCCTAGCCCCCGGGGTGCTAATTCCACCGACCAACAGACGATCACGTGAGGACCGACGTGACTCTAAGGGCCGCACTGGAGCAGGGCGTCGTGTCAGCGGGATGCACCGTCACGATTTTGGCCATATTCTGGCCAAATGATTACAAACACCGTGAAGTCGGGCCAGCAGGTTGACAGGCAGGCGCGCATTCTCGAAGCGGCACTGGAGCTGCTGTCGCGCCACGGCATCTCAGGTGTCAATATGCGCGCGGTGGCCCGGGAAGCCGGCGTGGCACTCGGGCTGGTGAACTACTACTTCGAAGACAAGATGAGCCTCATCCGTGCGGCCTTGCATCAGATTGACGAACGCGATGTCAAGCTGGTCGCCCCCGATCCGGCATCACCCCCCGACGGGCAGCTTCAGAAGGCACTTCGCCGCGTTGCGGACCCGGAATTCCTCACCACCGAACATCTGTCCCTGCGCCTCCACCTCTGGGCTCTTGCCCAGGCCCATGAAGACTTTGCCCTGATTAACGCGGCGGCCTTCGAGCGGTACCTCAGCGGACTCGCGGCGCTGATAGGTAATGCGAAACCTGAACTTTCCAGTGATGAATGCAGGCTGCGGGCGGCGGACATTGTTGTTGTGCAAAACGGGATGTGGCTGACAGCGCTCCTGGGCGTGGACGAGGCCTCCATCCAAAGGAGCATCGCCCGTACTGAGGAGATCGCCTTCGCCGCGTAGCGGGGAGTGTCTGGGAATTCCGTGACGGCGCCACCGCCTTCTCCAACGACGCTAGAACTCTTCAAGCCGGCCGCAGCACGGCCGCCAGCCCCTGGCGCGTGCCGAGCCGCCGCAGCCCTTGCACGTAACAAACAAACTTTCTGAACACTTGTCCAGTAGTGCTATTGAACACTTGTTCAAGCTCCATTACTGTTCATCGGTATGACCTACACCACACCAGCGATGTCCTGCGGTTTCTCCGGAGCGCCACGGTGTAGCGCCAGTTTCCGGAAGCAGGATCACCGGCCTTGGGCGGAAGATCTGCGCCAGACAGAAGGAGAGTTTGCAGCATGACAAAAACCAACTACGACTACGTCATCGTCGGTGGCGGAAGCGCGGGGTCCGTGCTTGCCAACCGCCTGAGCGATGGGGGCCAGAGAAGCGTACTGGTCCTCGAAGCGGGGCGGAGTGACTACCCCTGGGACCTCTTCATCCAGATGCCCGCCGCGCTGACCTTTCCCAGCGGCAATCCCTTGTACGACTGGCGATATCAGTCGGACCCCGAGCCGCACATGGGCGGCCGTCGGGTGGCGCACGCACGCGGCAAGGTACTGGGCGGCTCCAGCTCCATCAACGGGATGATCTTCCAGCGCGGAAACCCGCTCGACTACGAACGCTGGGGCGCGGACGCCGGGATGGAAACATGGGACTTCGCGCATTGCCTGCCGTACTTCAACAGGATGGAAACCGCGTCCGCCGCGGACCCGGCGGATGAACTGCGCGGGCACTCAGGCCCCCTCGTGCTGGAACGCGGCCCGGCCACAAACCCCCTGTTCCAGGCTTTCTTCGCCGCCGCCCAGGAAGCGGGGTACCCGCTGACGGATGACGTCAACGGTTACCGCCAGGAAGGCTTCGCAGCATTTGACCGCAACGTCCACAAAGGCCAGCGGCTCTCGGCGTCCCGCGCCTACCTCCGGCCGAATTTCGGCCGGGACAACTTAACCATCCTGACCCGGGCCCTGGTCACCAAGGTCAACTTCACGGGCAACGTGGCTACCGGAGTCACTTACCGCCGCAACGGCAGGACCCACCAGGTGAACGCAGGCGAAGTGATCCTCGCAGGCGGCGCCATCAACACCCCACAGCTGCTCCAGCTCTCCGGCGTTGGAGACGCGACCCACCTGAACTCCCTGGGCATCAACTCCGTTGTCAACCTGCCCGGCGTCGGCGAAAACCTCCAAGACCACCTCGAGGTCTACATCCAGCACGCCTGCACCCAGCCGGTCTCCATGCAGCCCAACCTTGACCTGCGGCGCTACCCGCTGATCGGGCTCCAGTGGCTGCTGGGCCGGACGGGACCGGCAGCCACCAACCACTTCGAGGGCGGCGGCTTCGTCCGCTCCAACGAGGATGTTGCCTACCCGAACCTGATGTTCCATTTCCTTCCGGTCGCAGTCCGCTACGACGGCCAGAAGGCCGATGCCAAGCACGGCTACCAAGTGCACATCGGCCCCATGTACTCCGATGCCCGCGGCACCCTCAAGATCAAGTCCACCGATCCCACCGAGCACCCGTCCATGGTGTTCAACTATCTCTCCACGGACCAGGACCGCCGCGAATGGGTTGAGGCCGTTCGGGTTGCCCGTGACATCCTGGGCCAGTCCGCCATGGTCCCCTTCAGCGGGGGCGAGCTGTCTCCGGGCAGGGCCGTGCAGACGGACGCGGAGATCCTCGACTGGGTTGCCCGCGATGCCGAAACAGCACTCCACCCGTCCTGCACTGCGAAGATGGGCCCCGATTCCGATCCCATGGCTGTAGTGAACCCGCTGGACATGACCGTGCACGGCACCAGGGGCCTCCGCGTGGTGGATGCCTCCGCAATGCCCTATGTCACCAACGGCAACATCTACGCGCCTGTCATGATGCTCGCTGAAAAGGCCGCCGACCTGATCGCCGGCAACGCACCTTTGGCGCCGCAGCACACGGAGTTCTACCGGCACGGCGTCAGCCCGCTGGAGCGTAACGGCAACGCCGCGCCTGCGGCCAGGGGCTAGGAATGACGGATGCACACACCAGAAGGAGAGACGATGACTGCCACAGCTGAGCAAATCCATCAGGCCGGGAAATCACGGGATCCCATCAAGGGCCTCTACATCGGCGGAGCCTGGCAGCAGGCGTCCGACGGCGGCACCACATCCGTGCGCTGCCCGGCAGACGGGCACGAAGTGGCAGTTGTCGCGTCGTCCACCGTCGAGGATGCCGAGCGGGCTATCGCCAGTGCACGGGCAACGTTCGATGGCGGCCCGTGGCGCAGGCTCACAGATATCGAGCGGGGTAGCGTGCTGCTTCGCGTGGCCGACCTGCTTGAGCGGGACAAGGCAGCCTACGCCCAGGCGGAGGCGCTCGACACCGGCAAACGCCTCGTCGAAGCCGAGTACGACATAGACGACATTGCAGCCTGCTTCCGCTACTACGGAAAGATCGCAGGCCTCGACGCCGGCCGGGTGATCGACACGGGCCGGCCCAACGCCATCAGCCGCGTGGTCTACGAGCCGCTCGGTGTCTGTGCCCTCATCGCACCGTGGAACTACCCGCTCCTCCAGGCCGCATGGAAGGTGGCGCCGGCACTCGTCGCAGGAAACTCGTTCGTGCTGAAGCCCAGCGAGCTCACACCGTCCACTTCGATCCTGCTCATGGAAACCCTCGAAGAGGCAGGCGTCCCTGCCGGCGTCGCCAATCTCGTCACCGGACCCGGCTCGACGGTGGGCGGCACACTCAGCTCCGATCCGCGCGTCGACCTCGTCTCCCTGACCGGAAGCCTGGCCACAGGCCAGACGATCATGGCCGCGGCCGCGGCGACAGTGAAGAACGTCGCCTTCGAACTCGGCGGGAAGAACCCGAACGTCGTCTTCGCGGACGCCGACTGGGACGCCGCCGTCGACAACGCCCTGACTGCCGTTTTCCTGCACTCCGGGCAGGTCTGCTCGGCAGGGGCACGGCTAGTCGTCGAGGAGTCGATTGCAGACCGCTTTGTGGCCGAGATCGTGGAACGGGCGAAAAAGATCCGGATGGGCGGGCCGTTCGATCCCGACGCCGAGACCGGGCCGCTCATTTCCGCCAAGCACCGGGACCAGGTCCACGCCTACGTACAGGCCGGCATTGCGGAGGGCGCCGAGCTACTGTGTGGCGGCTACATCCCTGCTGAGGGACCGCTCGCCGACGGTTACTTCTACCCGCCCACCGTCCTCGGCAACTGCCGCTCCGGCATGAGCGTACTGCGCGAGGAGTCATTTGGCCCGGTGCTGACCATCGAGACGTTCCGGACCGAGGATCAAGCCATCGCAATCGCGAACGATACAGAGTACGGCCTGGCCGGCGCGGTATGGACATCGGACGCCTCTAAAGCGCAGCGCGTCGCTGGCGCCCTCCGGCACGGAACCGTGTGGATCAACGACTACCACCCGTACGTACCTCAGGCCGAGTGGGGCGGCTTCGGGAAGTCCGGGATCGGCCGTGAACTCGGCCGGGCGGGCCTCAACGAGTACCGCGAGGCAAAGCACATCTGGCAGAACATCCAGCCCGCACCCAGCGGCTGGTTCGGCGCGGCTCCGGCTCCTAAGGAAACGGGGGAGGGCACAGCCAACTAGGCGACAGCATTGGGGCAACAGCCTGGCGCCACAACGGCGCGGCGCCCGGTCACTTGGTTTCATCTGCGTCCAAAGCGGCCGCAAATCACCACCATCGTGCTTTTCTGACTTAGGAGTTCCATTGACAGAACCCAGCAAGAGTACTGATTCAAGCGGCATGGACCAATTCGGTTATGCCCAGACCCTGGACCGAAGCATCGGCAAGTTCGCCAGCTTCGCGGCCGGTGTCAGCTACATCTCCATCCTTACGGGCGTTTTTCAACTTTTCTATTTCGGTTTCGCGATGGCCGGCCCGGCCTACGCCTGGTCCTGGCCGATTGTCTTCGCCGGGCAGCTGATGGTGGCCTTATGCTTCGCCGAACTGGCGGGGCGGTACCCTGTGGCCGGTTCGGTCTACAACTGGGCCAAAAGGCTCTCCTCCAGCACTTTCGCCTGGCTGGCCGGGTGGCTGCTGCTAATTTCCTCAATTATGGCCCTGGGCGCCGTGGCACTGGCCCTCCAGCTCACCCTGCCCCAGATCTGGTCCGGGTTCCAGATCATTGGTGACGGCACAGGAACCTACGACTTCGCCCTCAACGGGGTGTTGCTCGCGAGCATCATGATCAGCATCTCCACCCTCATCAACGCCTTCGGCGTGAAACTCATGACGAAGATCAACAGCGTAGGCGTCCTGGTTGAACTTGTTGCCGCGGTGTTGCTTATCCTCGCCCTTGCATGGCATATGGTCCGCGGACCCGGTGTCCTCTTCGAAACCACCGGGTTTGGGGCGGACCACCCCTTGGGCTTCTTCGGAGTTTTCATCATCGGCGCCATGGCATCGGGCTACGTGATGTACGGCTTTGATACCGCCAGCTCCCTCGGCGAAGAGACGAAGGACCCGAAACGCACAGCACCCAGGGCCATCCTGCGGGCGATCACCGCGTCCTTCGTGCTGGGCGGACTGATCCTGCTCACCGGACTCCTCGCGGCGCCGGACCTAAATGATCCCAAGCTGGGCCATGCTGACGGCGGCCTGCAATACATAGTGCTCTCCGTGCTGGGCGGCCCCTTCGGCAAAGCCTTCCTGCTGTGCATCGTGGTGGCCGTCATGGTCTGTACGCTGGCCGTCCACGCCGCCGCCATCCGCATGATGTTTGCGATGGCCCGGGACAACAACCTTCCGTTCAGCCGCCACCTGGGCAAGGTACACCCCGTCCGGAAGACCCCCACGGTCGCCGCCATCGTGATCGGAATCATCGCGATCATCCCGCTGATCGTGAACGTCTCCCAACCCGCCATTTTCACCATCCTCTCCAGCATCAGCATTGTCCTGATCTACCTCTCCTACCTGCTGGTAACCGTGCCCATGCTTCGGAACCGCCTGGCCAAAAAGTGGCCGCTGCCCGATGACGGCACCGAGCCCGGCTTCAGCCTGGGCAAATGGGGACTGCCGGTGAACATCCTCGCGGTCCTGTGGGGCGGCGCCATGACACTTAACCTCATCTGGCCACGCCCGGAAATCTACAACTCCGTGCCGCCCTTCGAGTGGTACCTGCAGTGGGGCGGGGTTCTCTTCGTCGCTGCCGTCACCCTCACAGGCGTCCTGATGTACCGACTGAAGCTTCGGCACCAGACGGGTGTCCTCGCCGGGCACGCAGCCGCAACCACAGCACCCCGGTCGCTGGGCTCCGACGAGACGAAATCGGAAGTGCCCATGAGCGTGATGTAACGGCCCGGCTCCCGGACGTGAGGCGGCCACCGCGTGATGCTCGAAACGACCCACCAAAGGACGTTTCGAAAAGAGCAAACGCGGTGGCCGCACCCATGTGCTGAATGGATCCTAGATGCTGATCAGGAGTTCCCGGGCGAGACCAAAGGACGTGATCGCCGCCTCAAGCCCGGTGCTGAGGGCTTCGATGTCGGCGGTGTGCTGCGCATCGATCCCGGCCCAGGGATTGGAGCTTTTTTGGAGTAGCAAGACCACGTGGCATCGGGCTCGAGAGCTGCGAGAAAGGCTCCATTATTTAGTCCGACGATCCGGCGCTGGGCCGCGGTAAGGCGCTCCCGGCAAGTTGGACTGAGTGCAGTTTGCAGAGGGACGACGCTGGCAGCTCCGGAGTGCGCGACACTTAAGGGACCATTGTCGGCACCGGGGGGTCACATGAGCAGATCAAGATCATCCAGCGCTATGGTTTCCGCGGCCATTCTACTCGCCTTGTCGCTTTCCGGATGCGGTCAGCAGGCAACGCCGCCGGCGTCGGACACTGCGAGCGGACCCGCCGCCTCAACCACGACACCCGCAACTCCGAGCCAAGGGCCCTCCTGGGGTGGGTCACCGAGCGCTGCTGGCGCCCCCACGGCGTCGGCGGCCTGGACTCAGTACACGACGGCGGACAGCCAGCTGACGTTCGACTTGCCCGCCGCATGGACCGTTGAGGATCCCGCCGGTGAGCTGGCAGAAGGTGGTGGCGCATTCGCTGAGGTTAAGAACCAGGCCGGGAAGCCATTGGCTACCTTGCGGACCAACATGGCCACGGGTTCCACCTGCACGCAGCGGTACCCGTACTCCATCCTGGACTCGCAGGAGATGACGGCGCTGACACAGAACGGTGCGGCGCCCCGGTACGTGTTCGAGACCCGCGGCAACGCCGAGGATCCCGGGCCAGCAGATACGCCGGGGGCTGCCTACGGCATCGTGACCGGCCCGGTGCCAGCGGGGGATTCTGCGTGCTACATGTTCCACTTCTTCCTCTGGCCGCCCAACTCAGCCATGTTCGGGGCGTTCTACGATCCCGCAAACAACGTGACGCCTGGAGAAGCAACCCTGCCGTATCTGGAGAAGGCGAAGAGGTACGCGGACACTCCCGAGTACCGGGATATCAGGAGGATGATCACCTCGCTGCGGCCGACAAGTTAGACAACCCGGAAGCGGCCGTAGCTTCCAGAACCTGCCGCCCTCGCCAGCGGCGCCGGCGGCACCCAACTGAGGTATCCGGTGAAGGATCGGCTCAAGGACGATGGTCTGGCTCGCCGCTGCGCAAAGACATGTGAGCAGGCGTGGAACGACCGGTTACTCGCCTACACTTCCATCGATTGCTTCGCGCAGGAGATCAGCATGACCGTTGTGCCGGGCGGTTTCTTCCAGAATGTGCGTAAGAACCCATCGCAGGTTCCACTGGCTTCCGTCCCGGTCAACACCCACGGACAAATCATCGAGGGAGCAGGTGAGCAATGCAGTGCGACTTCGCGCACAAGCATCCCTGTATAAATCCCGCAACTCCTGCGGGTCATCATTGGCGGCGCTGTGAAATTCCCAGTCCCGGTCTTCATCCCACGGAGCACTGCCCCAAGGCTCAAGTTCCTTTTCATCCTTGCCCAGGAACTTAACCTGGATCCAGTCGTCTTCAACGAGAGCCAGATGCTTGAGCAGCCCCCCAAGAGTCAACGTCGAGGTTGGCAGTCGACGGTTCAGATCAGCGCGTCCCAGGTCCCGGGTCTTGAGGAGGAGTGTCGCTCGCTGATAATCCAGAAACTGCTGAAGATTCGAGCTTTCATCTCCACGTGACTGCGGATCGGCTCGTTCCATGGAGGAAGTCTTACACGACTTCACTGCTGGTGGGCAATACGTCCGGTACGCCGTTCGTCATACGGACACGCAGTGGGCCGTACAGATGAGTTTGGATGTTTCGTGCAGACGATGCCAAGGAATCGGGATGGCTGGATCGTGGAAGGGCAGACCGGCGTCCGGCCATGGGCTTCGGGGATATCCTCTCCACCATGGGCACTGAGGCAACGATCATCCGCGAGGCGACTGCTGAGGACTTAGGCCTTCTCAGGGCTGCGGGCTGCCCCCACTTCTTGGAAAGCGCGATTGCGGACGCCATGGAAAGGGTCCCGCCGGCGGCCAGGACGCCGATGGTATCCAGACGGGCTTGGGCGACCAAGCCGGCGTTGGAGGAGGCGATGGCCAAGCAGCGAGTAATCCGCAGTGCTTACACATCGCCGGTGGCGGGTGCCGGTGCGGCACGTGAAACGCACCGGCACCCGGCCCCGGCATGCGACAACAGCTGGGGCACCGCAGCCGGCGCCGGTTGAACTACTGTCAGACCATGACGTCGGATGTTTCAGTAAGGGATGCAAAGGCCAGATTGCGCACGGAGGTTCGTCTCCGACGCCGGACCCGGTCGGTGGGGGAGCAGGGGTCGGCAGCGGCTGGTCTGACGGAGCAGCTGATTGCCTTGGTTCTTCACCGGGCCCCTGCTTTGGTGGGCTGCTACCTCTCCGGCGGAGATGAACCGAACACTCGGCCGTTCCTGGGGTGGGCCGCGGCGAACGGCGTGGACGTCCTCGTTCCGGTGAGCAGGCGGGACGGGCTACTGGACTGGGTGCCGGCGACAGGTGGACCTGAGCAGGCTGGGTTGTACGGCATCTCGGAGATGGTCGGTGAGGTGGTGCCCGCCAGTGTGTTTCAAAGCGTCGATTTGCTGCTTGTTCCTGCCGCGGCGGTTGACCGTTCGGGAATGCGGATGGGATGGGGCCGCGGGTATTTTGACCGGGCACTGGCTTCTCTGGAGGAGCCTCCCGCAGTGTTCGCGGTCATTTATGACGAGGAGTTCCTTGATGCGGTGCCACGCGAGAGCCACGACCGGCCCGTCGACGGAGTGATCATGCCCAGCGGGACCAGAGTGTTCTAATCAGCAACGCTGCCGGGCCGTGGCATGATATGTCCGGCTGGTGGTGTGGGGCCCGGTCAGAGGGCCTCGGTAGGGGCTGCCCGGTGGTCTATCCCGGCCGTCAGCTTGTCGATCCGGTCCAGGGCGGTGTTGAGGTGCTTGACCATCGCCCACAAGTTCGGGTGCTCGTGGCGGATTTGTTCGAGTGTGGCGCCCGCCGAGGTCAGACTGGACAGATCGTAACTGACGTTGGTGCGCGCTCCCGTCAGCGCTGCTCTTAGGGCCCCGAAGGCGACGCCCACGTCGGCGATAAGCGCAGGGTTGCCGTGGGCCGCAAGCCATTCCAGGTCCGCGACGGCATCGATGGCGCGTCCGCCGAGCAGGGCGGAGGATTTTGCGGCTTGGACAGAAGCTTTATGTATCGCCTCCTCGCGTTCGGGCCCGGGTTCGAGCCGGAAGGCGGCACCGAAGGCTTTGGATGCGGAGGAGTCGTCATCGGCCAGGTGGAGAGCAGCTTTCCGCAACGAACGCGCCCGGGTACGAACATTCTCGAGTTCAGCGCGTTGGTGCTCATCGGCGTCGGTGTATCCGGCCACCATCGACGTCAGTGACGCGGCTATGGCAAGCATCAACCCGGCCCCGGCGCCACCACCGGGGGAACCCACGGATTCCGCCAACGCCAGCGTCCACTCCTCAACCGTCGAACGCTGGGTTGTCACTGCCTCAGAATCAGTCATGATCTAAGTCTGCCGTGAAAGTGCGTGTGCCGTCACCTCACTGCCTCGCCAGCAGGAGGGACTGACCGCGGTTTTGTTGACTCCTTGAGCTAGCGAGCCGGTGCTCGTGCAAGGATGTTGACCATGCCCGAAAGGCACCGCGGCCGGCGCCGTCTGAGACTACCCACGGTTTCCCTCATGAATTTCTTTGGGATGACGCTGGGGCCCGGACCCCGGCAAGTTGCTCGGCGTCTCCCGCGCTCCGATTCACCGATACCTCCTCTAGACCAAGCGGTTGCCTCGTCCGGGGTCCCTTGGGATCCCGTGAAGAGCTGCGACACCGCGTCACTCGTGGCAGACCTTTCGGTTAAGAGGTGTGGGTTAGGATCGGGCATGCCCAAGCCGTCTACGTCTCAACGTCGCTCGTCAGCCCGAGAGGCATCTACCAAAGCCCTGAAGCGTGAGCCGGCGCGTTTACGCACGGCTGTGAGGCGTAAGCCGTTGCGATTGGGCAAGGCAGTTAAGCCTGCGCCGGTGCGTTTGCGCACGAAGGTCTTCTGGATTTTTTCCGCAGGCATCTACGTGGCGTCCATACTGGTGCCCGCGATGATGGGTTTGTGGGTGTGGATGCAGGTAGACATCATTGTGGTGCCGTTCCTGGTTCTCATCGCTCAGGCAGTGATACTGGGGGATCAGACACCTGACGGCCGCAACCTCACCATCGATGTCAACAACAGCGGTGGGAACTGCAATAGCGGGGGAGACTGCAACAGCGGGGGAGACTGCTGACCACGAATGGACACCGCCGGCTACGAATGCGGGGACTGCCCCGGGGTTTGCTGGACTCCTTGACCAGCACGCACGCCTCCGAGGACGAGACAGAACGTGTCCGCAGTGAATGGGTTCAATCCCAGCGCCTGCCGGACGAAGCAGGCGCTCGCCGGAGTCCCGGTGCCGGCAGCCGTTGCGGGACTTAGTGCCATGACGATGGCCGCCCCGTCCGGGAACAATACGCCCAGGGCCGGACCGCTAAACCACGACAATGGGCCGAACCACGCTTTAGCCGAACACGGCATCCGTGTCGAACTGACGGCAACCGAACAACTCACGAAGGAAACGAATGGCGATCCACGAGCTCCACGCCGCGCCCGAAACCACCGCCGACGCGTATTCGCGGGCCCACTCCCCGGTACTCGTCGTCGATCCCGGGGACACGATAGTTGTGGATTCCCTGGACGCGTCGGGCTACCTCTCCCGGCAGACGACTCCGGGGGAGCAGCAACCGCGGATGTTCGCTGAGCGGCGTGGGCATTGCCTTACCGGACCCATCGCGATTCGCGGAGCGATGCCGGGCGACATGCTCGCGCTGCACCTCATCAATCTCCGCCCGGGGGACTGGGGCTGGACTGTCGCCGGTGCCCGTGATTCCCCGATCACGAAGCGGCTCAACATCGGCGCGGACGCGCCGTCGTGGCTGCTGTGGGACCTCGACTCCGAGCTCGGAACGGCCACGGAAAGCCGCGGCTTCCGTCGTTCACTCGCGCCGTTCCTCGGAGTGATGGGACTCGCTCCCGCGGAGGAGGGCGAGCACTCGACCACGCCTCCGCGCGCTGCGAACGCCGGCAACATCGATTGCCGCGAGCTCGTGGAGGGCTCTACCCTCTACATTCCTGTCGCGGTGCCTGACGCGCTGCTCTACCTTGGCGACGGTCACGCGGCCCAGGGAGACGGTGAGGTCGGCGGCACAGCCATCGAGTGTCCCATGCGCACCGAGGCGAAGGTCGAAATCGCGCTGGATCGGCCGCTCGCGACGCTTCACGCAGAAACGCCGGGAGGCAGAATCACCTTCGGTTTCAACGAAGACCTCAACCTCGCGATGGGTGATGCGCTGGATGCCATGGTGATCTGGATGACCAGGATCTACTCGGTCGACAAGCCCACGGCTCTCGCCCTAGCGGGCACGGTCGTTGATCTGCGGATAACCCAGGTCGCCAACCAGGTTTGGGGCGTGCACGCCGTGCTGCCAAACGGTGCGCTCGCGTGACCGCGTTCAGGCCCGTCGCCGACCGCATGCTGGAGGCGGAGCGCTGATTCAAGGAACCCACCGATACGAGAAAAGAGTGTGGAGTGGCGGAAGGACCGTCGTGATTAGGCGACGTCGGCCAAACTTCCGCGACTGCGGCCTTCACCAGGGTCAACCAACCGGTTCTTTGTCTGGTCGGAGCACCAGCATTGGGCGAGACGTTACTGGCCACGGCCGTACACGGGGCGGTGGCTTTACCGGCATGCCGTCCAATCAGTGGACCGTGCCACACTCCTATCCCATCGGTTTTATCCCGAACGGCGTGCGGCTAACTACAACATGAAGCGCCCCTTGGCGGCGCTCCCGAGACCTTTCATGGCGCTGATGGGAACCCGTGGTCAGCAAGATTCCGGCTGATTTCGTAGCGGCGCGGCTGGGAAAGGCAAAATTGGGGTGTGGACAGTGTTTGCAGGGGCGGGAGTCCGGTTCGAGTCCCACCTCGGGCGCAGTGTTTCCACAGGTCAGGGTCTTTCGAGTTTCTTCGTGTGGACAGCGTCCACACCCTCGCCTCTGATCTGGGGTTCCGGGTGGGTGAGTGAGGTCCCGGATAGAGCCATCCGGTGGAAGCGAAACTGCAGCGGATTCGTCGCGGCGAGTTTGGCAGCGTCCGGAAGTGGATCGGCTTGCGCGCGATGGAGCGCCTGTTGGGGTACTGGCCAAAGGGAAAAATCCGGGTCTTGCTCATGCCTGTTGGCCCGGGGCCGGATGATGCGGCGCTGGGTGGCGGCAGCGATGGCTGCGGTGCGGTTGTTCAAGCCGAGTTTGCTGTAGATGTGGCCCAGGTGGGTTTTCACGGTTGCCTCGGAGATGAAGATTTGTTTGGCGGTGGCGCGGTTGGATAGCCCGGTGGCGAGCAATTCGAGTAGTTGGACTTCCCGCGGGGTGAGGCTGGGCGCGGGGTTATTGATTCGGCCCATGAGCAGGGCTGCGACTCTTGGGGCCAGTGCCGTCTGACCGGCGGCGGCGGCCAGTACTGCCTGGTGGATTTGTTCGGGAGGGGCGTCCTTGAGCATGTAGCCGCTGGCCCCTGCTTCCACCGCGGCCAGGATGTCGGCGTCCGTGTCGTAGGTGGTCAGGATCAGGACCGGCGGAGGTTCCTTGAGCAGTTTGATGCGCGATGTGGCTGTGACTCCGTCCATTCCGGCGCCCATTTGCAGGTCCATGAGCACGACGTCAACCCGGTCACCCAGAACCTGCAGCCGTTTCAGTTCCTTGAGAGCTGCTTACCCGTCGGCTGCTTCGGCTGCTATCGAGATGCCTTCGAAAGGCGGTGAGCATCGCCCTGAGCCCGGCCCTGGCGACGGGATGGTCATCGACTAGCAGAATGCGGATATCCTTCATGGCTTTTCCCTACTGGGAGTCTCGTCCAGGGGAAGGCGGAGGGCTACTGCCGTCCCCTCCCGGGGGCCGACTCTAGGTCAAGTGAACCGTTGAGTGCACTTATCCGTTGCTGCAGCGAGAGGATCCCGTAACCGCTCCCATCCGTCCGGGCCTGTGTCCGTGCCGCCAATCCGGCGGGTTCAAAGCCGGCACCGTCATCATAGATGTCCATCGTGATTTCACTGCCTAGAAATGCGACCGTGACCACGGCGTTGCCGGCTCGGGCGTGGTCTCTGACGTTGGCGAGGCTGGCCTGGGCGGCCCGGAGCAGGGTCACCCGGTATGGCTGTGGCAGCTCCACGGGGTCACCGTCGGGTTCGAACCTGCACCGCAACCCCAGGCCGCGGGCAGCGGCGCTGGTTTAGGTGCTTTCGCAGAGTCGGCGCAGACTCTCGATCAGGGAAGCTCCCTGCAGCTGCGGGGACGAGAGTCCGCGCACGAAACTGCGGGCCTCTGCCAGGTTCTCCGACGCGGTCTGCTGAACCAGCGCAAAAAGTGCAGCGGCGGTAGCAGTGTCCCCGTCCGCGAGCGACTCTTCCACCGCGCGGGCCACCAGCACGATGCTCGAGAACCCCTGGGCGAGGGTGTCGTGGATTTCCCGAGCCCGCCGTTCGCGCTCGGCCAGGACGCCGGCGTCATGTTGGGATGCGGCCAGTTCCGCGCGGGTCCGGCGGAGTTCATCGGCGGCACGGCGCTGGTTATCGGCTTCCCGGTAGAGCGCCCGGTAGGCAAGTCCGGTCACGATGGAAAACGCCGCACCGAAGAGCGGGCCAATGACGACCGCTGGCTGGGGAACGGGGAGCCCGCTGGCGGTCCATTGGGCGGCAATGACCGCCGCCGTCATCAACGCGATCGCCGTAAGCGCAGCAGGTGCAGGTGGAGGAAGAAGAGGGGAAACGCTAACCACGCGAAGTCCCTACTTCCGGCCAGGAGGAGGAACCACAAAGCCGTGACGATTCCCAGCCACAGGACGCCGTAGGGTCGCGGATCGAAGCCCGTTCCGGCGGCGGCGAAGCGCTTCTCCAGGATGGTGCCGGTGGGGTGAACACCGGCCAGTACCAACGCCTTCCCGGCCAGGGCATACTGCACGGAATCCGCCACGCCGGATATCTGGAGCCGCAGGAGGGCTACTGCGAGCAGTGCGGCGAAGCCTACGTGCAGTGTCACCCTCAGTACGCGCAGGATCGCAACGGAGGGCGCTGTATCGGGACCGCCGGGCAGGCCCTTGCCCGGCCCTGAGAAACAGTCCCTGTCCGGCGCGGGGAGGGGTATGTGGCGGGCATTGGATCAGCCTATGCGCCCCCGGCCGGGCCGGGTCAACCAAAAGGTTGATAGGGGAATCAACCATTCGTCCGCCCCATATCAACCACCTGCACGATGGCGCGCGCCCTTGCCCGCGGAAGGGTGGAGACAGGAGCTTTTCCGCCCCGCGTCACCCATTGAAAGAAGAGAAAACGTGTTTCTTGCTATCCGCGATATCCTCTTTGCCAAGGGCCGGTTCGCCCTGATGGGCGGCGTCGTCGCCCTGATCACCCTGCTGCTGGTCATGCTCTCAGGGCTCACCGCCGGCCTGGGCGACCAGTCAACCTCGGCCATCGAGAAATTGGGCGCGGTCCACGGCAGCGGAGTCACCACCCGGGTAGTGGACAGCATCGCGTTCGGTGCACCCGGCACCAACGAGCCCAAGGCGTCCTTCACCGAAAGCGAAGTCACCGCCCCGCAGCTCGAGAGCTGGAAGAACCGGGCCGGCGTGCAGGACGCCGAAGCCCTGGGCATCAGCCAAACCCGTTTCCAGGCCGTGGCCGAGGGCACCGGAGCCGGTACCGGCACCACCAACGTCGCCGTGTTCGGCGTCGCACCCGAGGGGCAGCTGGCACCGGCCCGCGTCAGCGCTGACACTGTCGTGATCGGAACATCCGTAGCCAAGGCCCTTTCCCTGGACACCGGGGACAAGGCCAACGTCGGAGGCACCGAACTGACTGTCAGCGCCGTCGTCGAGGACCAGTGGTACTCCCACACCAGCGTCGTCTGGACTGCCCTTCCCACCTGGTCCAAGCTCGCCCACCTGTCCGACCCGGGACAGGTCGGAACCGTCGCCGCCATCACGTACAAGGACGGTGCCACCGTGGACGAAGCCGCCGCCAACATCGCAGCCCACACCGTCAGCGCTTCCCGCACCGGATCCTTCCAGGCCCTGGGCTCCTACAAGAGCGAGAACGGCTCCCTGACCCTGATGCAGGCCTTCCTCTACGGCATCTCCGCCCTCGTCATCGTGGCCTTCCTGACGGTCTGGACCGTCCAGCGGACCCGCGACATCGCGGTGCTCAAAGCCATGGGCGCCTCCGGCGGGTACGTCCTGCGCGACGCCATCACCCAGGCAGCCATCGTCCTGCTCGCCGGGGCCGGAATCGGCGGCGGGATCGGTGTCCTCGGCGGGTTTTTCGCAGCCAAGGCAGCCCCTTTCCTGGTCACCCCCGCAACCACACTTCTGCCCATCCTCGGGATCATCGCCCTTGGCCTGGCCGGCGCAGCACTTGCCGTCCGCCGCGTCACCAAAGTCGATGCCCTCATCGCCCTCGGCGGCAACTAAGCCCTCCCGCCGGCCGGCCCGTCCCGTCCGCAGCACCTGCAGAATCCTCCCCGAGCACATCATCCAAGGAAGTCCCACCATGTCCTCCACCCCCAGCCCTCTCAACCTGGTCAACGTCACGCTCGAATACCCGGACGGCGACGGAACCATCACAGCCCTGGACACCGTGAACCTCACGGTCCAGGCCGGGCAAATGATCTCCCTCGTCGGACCATCGGGATCCGGCAAATCCAGCCTCCTGGCCGCCGCAGCCACCCTCGTCCGCCCCACCCACGGCCTGGTACTGATCGACGGCACGAACGCCACCGGGCTCGGCGACAAAGACCTCACTGCACTCCGGCGCGAGAAAATCGGCGTCATCTTCCAACAGCCCAACCTGCTCGCGTCCCTGACCGCCGCCGAACAACTCATCATCGGCGACCACCTGCGCGGGAAGTCCGTCAAAGCCGCCCGCGCCAGAGCCGCAGAACTGCTCGACGTCGTCGGACTCGCCTCCAGCGCGGACAAACGTCCCCACCAGCTCTCCGGCGGTCAGCGCCAACGGGTCAACATCGCCCGGGCCCTGATGGGTGATCCCAAGGTCCTGCTCGTGGACGAGCCCACCGCGGCCCTGGACCACGAACGCAGCGATTCCATCGTCCGGCTCCTGCGCCGCGTCACCGACGACTTCAAGGTCGCCACCGTCATGGTGACCCACGACACAGAATTCGTCCCGCTGACCGACTCCGTCGCCACCATGCGCGACGGGAAGCTCACTGCCCCCGTACTCACCAACGCCTAACCTCCACCGCGTGTCCGCAAAATCACACCCCTCCCCGGCACCAGCGCGGGAACCCGCCCGCCACCCCCATCAAGTCAAGGACCACCACTATGAAAAAGCTCTATTACGCCGCCCTCACCTACATGATCGCCGGACTGGTTTCAGGGCTCTTATACCGCGAATTCACCAAAGCCAACGACTTCACCGGCGACAGCCAGCTTTCCGTGGTCCACACACACCTTCTGGCACTAGGCATGCTCTTCTTCCTCACCGTCCTGGCACTGGACAAAACTTACGACCTCTCCGCCGTGCGCATGTCCAACGCGTTCTTCTGGACCTACAACGCCGGCCTGGTACTCACCACGGCGATGATGGTCCTCAGCGGAGTCCTCACCGTTCAGGGCGCCACCCCGTCCGCTGCGATCGCCGGCATCTCCGGGCTGGGCCACATCGGCCTTACCGCCGGCCTGGTCCTCCTCTTCATCACCCTCGGCAAGCGCGTCTCCGGCAAGGCCACGTCCGAGGCCGAACTCACCACCGCCAACTGACCCGACTCTGACCCGGAACCTAAGACACTCCGTAGTTTTCGCGGCCCTCCTGCCAACAGCGGGAAGGCTCGGGGACCGCATCGGCCGGCGGCGGCTCTTCATCGCCGGGGTGCTCGTCTTCGTTCTAGTAGCCTGCTGGCGGCAGCGGCGCAGGAAGTCACCCCGGTCATCAGCGCCCGTGTCATCCAGGGAATCGGAGGGGCGCTGGTGCTGCTCACCACCCTGTTCACAGTCAACGCCCATTCCGGGGTAAAGGCCGTGCCACCGCTTTTGGAATCTGGGGTGCTCCTGGCCTTCGGTCTGATCGAAGGAAGCTCGCATGGCTGGTGGACGCCCGCAGCGTCCTTAACCGTGCTCGGGATGACCTGGCCCGTCACCGCGCCCATTTCGGCTGCCCCCGTGTCCCTCCTCACCGGGGCAGGGTTTCTTACGCTCTTTGTCCTCTGGGAACGGCACCGCGCCCGGATTGGACGGTCCGTGATACCGGACCTGGAGCTGTTCAAGACCGGTACTTTCCGGTGGAAAACCTTACGGCCATGGTCGCGGCGCCCTTCCCGCTCGTTGGTACATGATTTGTTCGGGAAGGAGGACCAAGCCGCCATGACGCTCATCGATTTGCCAGCACGCGGGTTGCCCCTCCGTGGCGGTGCTCGCTCCGTGCCGCCGGTCGAGCTTCGATGGAGCTTCCCGGAGCGTGTGGTGTACAGCGGACCGGAAACTCACGGGAGATGGGACGGCCCCGCCGCGATCATCTCGGCTGGCCGGTGGCCCGCGAAGGGGACAAAAAGAAGGTGTGGACCGTGTCTACACTAAAGGCTTCGGATCGGGTCGTACTGGTGCCGGACTGGGCCGGTGTGCGGAGATTTTCGAGGGAGTGGCGGATATGCAAGGGCTGGAACCGGTTCGAGTCCCACCTCGGGCACGTGCTTTCCCGGCTGAGGGGCTTGTGGGCCACTTACTGTGCACAAACTGTGCACTGATGGGCCCCTTCGGGGGCCCTCTTTTGTTGGGGCGTAACCTCCTTTTGTATCTGTGTAGCGGTTTCGCTCGTTATCTGTTCATGGAGGGGAGGGCCGGGAACTACATGATCTAGCGCCGGCCGCGCAGGCGCCGCTGCTTTGGACGGTTTATATCTTCGAGTCATGACTGTTCACGGAGTTATTCCCAAAATGATGCATGACTCTGAGCGTCTCGTTGACGGGTCCGGCTGAGTGGCAGATGCGTCGCGGTCCATTGCTTTGCCCAAGATATGGATGAGCTTCTTACGACGCGCGACGATCAGCGGGTCCGCGAAGGTTCTCAACTATCGGGCCGGCAGCCACGAAGCCGAGGCCGAGGATCGCGGACAGCCAGGGCCCAGCAATTAGGGGGCGTCGGCGCACGCGACCTCGACAACGCCCTGCCCAGCAGGACCACCGAAGCGCTCTATGAACGCGGACCCCGGGTGCTATTCGCCGGTCGGATCCTCCGTCCGTTCGATCTCCTCGCAAGCTATCGGCGGGTTCGTGTCAGTTCTTTTGGTGCCCCCAGGCTGGTGGAGAACTCCATGGCGACCCTAGCGGCGAGGACTCCTGCCTGCTCAAGATGCCGGCCGAATCGCTGTTTGGGGGCACTGACATTGAAGGCCGCGATTATCCGTTGCTTGAAGTCGTATACGGGAGCGGACACGCCCACGACACCGAGTTCGAATTCCTCATCCACCACTGCGTAACCTCGCCGACGAATCTGGGTCATTTCGGCGCAGAGCTCCTCGAACGTCTCGATCTTAAAGGGCGCGTGCTCGTTGGGGGTGACCTGTCCGGACTCCAGGGCCAAAGGGGAGAGGCCTTGGCTTCCGGGGCCTCGTTCTTCTGGGTTCCTGGACGCGTGAACGTCGTACCAGTCCCGGAGGGCTGCGGTGTCCCAATCACTTATCAGGACCCGGCCGGAGGATGTCCCCCAGGCGTCCACACTGACCCCTTCCCATCCAAGGGCCCGGTAGGTGTGGTTGGACATTTCGCTCTTCAATGTCAGCACCGTGCCGCCCCGCAGCACGCATAGGTGGGTGGTTTCATGAGTGGCGGCCGAAACCCGCTTCAGATATGGGGCTGAGACGCTGACCATACGGGCTTCGGCTGTCCTGGCCGCCAAAGCGTAAAGTCCGTAGCCGAGGCTGTACAGCAGGGTGTCCGGGTCGCGGCTGACCAGTCCGGCTTCCGCGAGGGTGGCCAGGGTGCGCGATACCTGTGCTTTGTCCCGGCCCGCAGTCTCGGCCACTTTGCTGACGCCGAGCCCGGAGGCCGCGACGGCTTCCGGCGAGCCGAGGATCTCCAGCAGTTCTAGGTCTCGGCGCAGTCCGGAGGAGTTGCGCCGAGCGGGCCGGCTGGATCCGTCGCGTGGGCTTTGGGGGGTGTAGGTCACTCTATGACCCTAACAAGGGGCGGTTGACATATCAACAACTCGTATTGCGCGGAGGGGAACTTCGCCTCTAGGGTTGTGGCATGGCTCACGTCGAAGTGGGCAAGATCCTTGACCCGACGAAGTGAAAAGGAGGATCACGTTGAACGACTCGTTTTTCACGGACTTGGGGACGTTCCTTACCAAGAGATCGGCGGACATTGCCGCATCCGCTACGGAGCACCTGGTGGTTGTGCTGGTATCCCTGCTGATCGCCACCGTCGTCGGCGTCGGCGTCGGCCTGCTTGTTTGGGACAGGCCCATTGGCCGGTCGGCCGTCATCGCCGGCGCAGGAGTGGGACTGACCATTCCGTCCATGGCATTGCTGGCCCTGCTGATCCCCGTGCTGGGGCTCGGATGGACCCCCACGATCGTGGGCCTGGCTTTCTACGCGCTGCTCCCCATCATCCGGAATACCGTGGTGGGCCTGCGGGAAGTCCCGCCCGCCGTTTCCGAATCTGCGCTGGGCATGGGTATGGGAAGGGTCAGGACCTTGTTCCGTGTCCAGTTGCCCATGGCCTGGCCTGTCGTCCTCACCGGTGTGCGCGTCTCCGCCCAGCTCTCGATGGGAATCGCCGCTATCGCGGCATACGTGGGCGGCCCTGGGCTGGGCGAAATGATCTTCAAGGGCCTTTCGAGTCTCGGCTCCAAGAACGCCCTCAACTTCGCGATCGTCGGCACCGTCGGCGTGATTGTGCTTGCCCTCCTGCTGGATGGGGCATTCGTGCTCATCCGGCGACTCACTACCTCAAGGGGACTTCGTGCCTGATTCACTCTCCCACCCGGCTGCCGGCGCCCGAATCGTCCTACGGGACGTCACCAAGACCTATCACGGCCAGGCAGCCCCCGCGGTCGACTCATTTTCCATGGATATCGCCCCCGGCGAACTGATCATGTTTGTAGGCCCCTCAGGCTGTGGAAAAACCACGACCATGAAGATGATTAACCGCATCATCGAGCCCACGTCCGGGTCCATCACCATCGACGGGGAAGACATCCTGTCCCTGAACCCCAATGAACTCCGCCGGCGGATCGGCTATGTGATCCAGCAGATCGGATTGTTCCCGCACATGACAATCGCCGAGAACATTTCCGTGGTTCCCCGGCTTCTTGGCTGGGACAAACGTAAGATCCAGTCACGGGTCGAAGAATTGCTGTCCGTTGTTGAGCTGGATCCCAAGACGTACGCATCCCGGTACCCGCGGCAGCTCTCCGGCGGACAGCAGCAGCGCGTCGGGGTGGCGCGAGCCCTTGCCGCGGATCCTCCCGTGATGCTCATGGATGAGCCTTTCGGTGCCACGGACCCCATCACACGCGAGAAACTGCAGAGCGAATTCCTGCGTCTACAGGAAAAAATGAGCAAGACCATCGTGTTCGTGACCCATGACTTCGACGAAGCAGTAAGGCTCGGAGATCGTATCGCCGTGCTGTCCGAGCGCTCCCAGATCGAGCAATTCGATACCCCTGCAAACATCCTGGCCAACCCCGCCAACGACTACGTCTCCCAGTTCGTGGGCCACGGGGCGGCGCTCAAGCGTCTGGGCCTCATCCCGGTGCATCAGGCGACGCTGGGGTCCAACGTCGCCGTCCGGGGAGCCATTGAGGTCAGCGTCAACGATTCGCTCCGCGACGCCCTCGACTCCCTCGTTCTCTCTGGCGGGTCCCCGGTGGCCGTGCTCAATGAACAACGCCGGGTGGTTGGATCCATCGACATCGAAAGGATCTCCGCCGTACTCGGCGCCGAAATCGTTCCCGCTGCCCTGGCCGGGGGAGTCCGGCCATGACAGCCCAGGCCACCCGGGACCTGTCCACAGCTTTCGGAACCGCCTCCAACCGGCGTGGAAAGTATTTCTCCGTCAAGCGGTTCGGCACTCCGATTGTCATTGTGCTTGCCCTGCTGACGCTGTACGCGTGGATCTCCTCGCTGCAGTTGGACTCGATCGAGCTGCGCACCCTGAACTGGACCTACCTTCAGGACCGAACGTTCGAACATCTCCGCCTCACCGTGGTGGCCTCCGCGATTGTGGCCGCCATCGCCATTCCCGCCGGCATCGCCCTCAGTCGGGTCCACTCCAAATCCGTGCATGCCGTTGTCTTCGGCATCGCCAACGTGGGTCAATCCACACCAGCAATCGGCCTGGTGATTCTTCTGGCGATCATCTGGCAACCCGGTTTTGAAGTGGCATTGGTGGGATTGGTCGCCTACTCCGTCCTGCCGGTCCTGCGGAACACACTCGTGGGCCTGGAACAGGTGGACTCCAGCCTCACCGAAGCTGCCCGCGGAATGGGCATGCGCCCCCTCCAAGTCCTCACCCGGGTCGAGCTTCCGCTGGCTATTCCGGTCATCGTTGCCGGGCTTCGCACCGCCCTGGTGTTCTGCGTCGGGGTGGCGACCGTTGCCACGTTCATCAATGCCGGAGGCCTGGGCGACATGATCGTCAACGGACTCAAGCTGCAACGCTGGCCCGTCCTGATAACCGGCGCCGTCGTGGTCTCCTGCATCGCCCTGAGCATCGACTGGCTCGCCGGACTGGCCGAAGATCTCCTCAAACCCAAAGGCATGTAGCCACTTCCTCCCCTACCCGCCCATAACAGTTCAACGCGGCCAGGCCCCTCCGGCTCTGATGCCCCCAGCAAAGGACACATCGTGAAAAAACCCGTTCTCGCCCTCCTCGCCACCGGCGTCGCCGCCGTCTTGAGCCTCACCGCCTGCGGCGGGGGTGCCACGTCTGCCACTAGCGATGCTAAAGGCAAGGAGCTCGACGGACTCACCGGTGTTATCGGTGCCAAGGACTTCTCCGAGCAGTTCATCCTGTCGCACATCACCAGCCAGCTGCTGAACGCGCATGGAGCACAGACCACCACCAACACCAAGGTGGTGGGATCTGCCAACGTCCGCACCGCCTTCGAATCCGGACAGTTCGCCGGCTACTGGGAGTACACCGGAACGTCCTGGATTACCTATAACAAAGAGACCACTCCTCTGAAGGACAAGAAGGAAATGTTCGACGCCGTGAAGACCGTCGACGCCAAGAAGGGCATCGCCTGGCTGGACCCGGCACCGTTGAACAACACGTACGCCTTTGCCATCCGTGAGGACAAAGCCAAAGAACTCAACGTCACGTCCCTCTCAGACATCGCAAAACTCCCGGCGTCGGAACAGACCTTCTGCATGGAAAGCGAATTCTCCACCCGCGATGACGGCTGGCCCGGCCTGAAGAAGGAATACGGCCTGAGCCCCGATGCCAAGGTCGCCATGCTGGACACCGGCGTCATCTACACGGCCACACAGAAGGGCCAGGACTGCAACTTCGGCGAGGTCTTCGAAACGGACGGCCGCATCTCTTCCCTGAAGCTTCAGGTCATGAAAGATGACAAGAATTTCTTCCCCATCTATCAGGGCGCGCTGACCATCAAAGCGGACATGCTCGCGAAGTACCCGGCCATCGCGGACATCATGTCCAAGGTCTCTCCAAAACTGACCACCGAGGTCATGCAGCAGCTCAACGCCAAGGCCGACGTGGACGGCGATGATCCGGAACAGATCGCCAAGGACTGGCTCACCTCGGAAGGACTGATCTAGGCATGACCGCGCAACAGACAGAACCTTCCACCTCCTCATCCCCGAACCTGGGGCAGCAAGCGGTCCAGATCGGCGAATCGTATATCGGTGCCGGCGTCAACGCAGCCCACGTGAACACCGTCCTGGGCCACCGGGAGGGGCCCGCGGGAACCGCCTGGGCCACAGCTCTTGCCACACCGAGCGCCGGACACGTTCCGTTCGTCACCGTGCTCCGGCCCTCGTTGCCGGTCAAGCCTCTCACCCTCTTTGTCACCAAAGCAGCTCCGGCCAGTGACCGGCACGGGAACCTGATCTGGGGCGCCGCGCAGGCAGGCATCGCTGCGGGCGTCGCCGATGCCCTAGCCAGCGGCACCGTGACCGAGGAACAGGCCGATTCCCACGTGGTCATCGCTGCCGTCTGGGTCAACCCGGACGCCGACGACGAGGAAGCAGTCTACCGCAACAACCGTGAGTCGGTCAGTACCGCGCTGACAAACGGCGCCCGGCAGCTCCCGGACACTGCCGCCGTCATCGAGGCCCGGCATTCTCCGTCCAATCCCTTCTTCACCCCCCAAGGCTGATTCCTATGAAAATCACCGCTATCCGGCTGACACGCATGGTTCTGCCCCTGGACCCTCCTTTCAACGCCGCGTGGGATCCTGAACCGCGAACGGCTTTCCCCGCCACCTTGGTGGAGGTGGACACCGATGAAGGCATCACGGGAGTGGGTTCAGGGGACACCATGGACGGCTTCGAGGCCTATGAGCACCTGTTCATCGGTACCGATCCGCTGGCAATCCTGAATCAGGTCCGCCGTCTCGAGACCATTAACTTCCATGGCGGCCGGTACTGGCCGCTGGAAGCGGCACTCTGGGACATCATCGGTAAAGTGGCCGGCCTGCCGGTGGCCACGCTTTTCGGCGGTGCGCGAGACCGGTTGGTGGCCTACGCCTCCTCCGGCGAACTGAAAGCCCCGGCAGCCCGTGCCGAGTCGGCTCTGGAGGCCAAGGACCGCGGCTTCAAGGCCATGAAGATCCGCATCTCCCGTGACCGGATCGACGAAGGGGTGGAGTCTGTCCGCGCTGCCCGCGAAGCCGTCGGCGCGGACTTTGACCTCATGGTGGACCTGAACCAAATGTGGCGTATGAGCGGGGACATTGAGCCGGCCCTGGAGCTCTCCAAGGTGCACAGGCTGGCTGCCCGGTTGGCCGAACTCGATGTCCGCTGGCTGGAAGAGCCCCTTCCGCAGGTGGATATCAAAGGCGCCCAACGCGTCCGCGAACAGACCGGGATTCAGGTCTCGGGCGGTGAAATGGTCCGGAGCATGGCCGAGATGATGGCACTGATCGAGGCCGACGCCTACGACATCTACCAACCGGATGTCGCTCTGGCTGTCGGAATGTACCGGGCCCGTCAGGTCGCCGAAACCGCGAACCTCAAGCACCGCTTCTTTACCCCCCACACCTGGAGCAATGGCCTTGGTTTGCTGGCAAATCTGCACGTCGCCGCGGGCGTGGATGCTGGCCCGTACCTGGAATTTCCTTACGATCCGCCGGGCTGGACCCCGGAACGGCGTGACTTCTTCATGGAGCCGCTGGACATCGACAGCGATGGCGCCCTCCGGGTCCCCGATCTCCCCGGGCTGGGAGCCATCATCGACTACGACGCCGTCAAAAAGTACTCGGTCTAAGGAACACGCCATGACAGCAACAAAAACTGACTGGATCAAGCGGGCGGCAGCCCAGCACCCGCCCACGGGACTCTTCATCGACGGCGGTTTCCGGAACGCCCGGGACGGTGGCACCTTTCCTGCAGTCTCGCCACGGGATGCCTCCGTCACGGCGCAGGTAGCCGCGGCCGGGAGCGAGGACGTGGATGCCGCGGTCCAAGCCGCGCACCGGGCCTTCGAAGCGGGAACCTGGTCCAGGACTGACCGCCGCCACCGGCAGCAGGTACTGACCCGACTCTCAGATCTCATCCTCGAGCACGCGGAGGAGCTGGCGCTGCTGGAATCCACGGACAGCGGCCACCCTATCGGCGACGCCCTCGCCGTCGACGTGCCCAGCTGCGCCCGAACGTTCCGCTGGTATGCCGAAGCTCTCGACAAAATCTATGACGACGTCGCACCCACCGCGCGCAATGCCCTCGCCATCATCTCGCGGGAACCACTCGGTGTGATCGGCGCCGTGGTGCCGTGGAACTATCCGCTGATTATCTCCGCATGGAAGGTAGCTCCGGCTCTGGCGGCCGGGAATTCAGTAGTCCTCAAACCCGCCGAGCAGACCAGCCTCAGCGCCCTTCGCCTGGCCGAGCTCGCTTCCGAGGCCGGCATACCAAACGGCGTCTTCAACGTGGTGCCCGGGCTGGGTCACATTGCCGGCGCAGCACTGGGCAGGCACCCGCTGGTGGACAAAATCACCTTCACCGGATCCCCCGAAGTGGGCCGGTATTTCCAACGCTACGCTTCCGAATCCAACGGCAAGCAGGTCGCGTTGGAGCTGGGCGGGAAATCACCGCAGGTGGTGTTGCATGACGTGGGCGACCTCGACGCGTGCGCCTCCGCGGTCGCGTGGGGAATCTTCTACAACGCCGGCCAGACCTGCCATGGCGGTTCCCGCCTGCTGGTGGACGAACGCGTGCACGACGAACTGCTCGAACGAGTGATTAAGGTCGGCCGCTCGCTGCAGCTCGGGGATCCCCTGGATCCCGCCACACAGATCGGCGCGATCATTGATGATCAGCAGCTCAGCAGCATCCTCGGCTACTACCAGATCGCAGAATCCGAAGGCATCAGCGTAGCTACCGGCGGCAGCCGGATCCGCCCGGCCGGCCTGGAAAACGGCTACTACCTGGAACCTACTGTTCTGGACCGGGTCAACAACGCCGGACGTATCGGCCAGGAGGAAATCTTCGGCCCCGTCCTCGCTGTCAGCACCTTCCGTGGGGCCGCCGCCGGCATACGAATGGCCAACGAAACCAAGTACGGACTCGCCGCGAGCGTCTGGACACAGAACATCACCACCGCGCACACCGCGGCCCGGGAACTGCGCGCCGGGACAGTCTGGGTCAACACCTTCGACGTCGCAGACATCGTCACCCCCTTCGGCGGCTTCAAGCAATCCGGCTTCGGCAGGGACCGCTCCCTGCACGCCCTGGACTCCTACTCCGCACTCAAAACCACCTGGATCAACCTGGGCGACGCACCCCTGGACGAGGACTGACTTCCTTGGAAACGAGACATGAACCAATGACCGCACCAACACACACCCCCGCACCGTCCATAAACACACCCCTGTTGCCTGGCCTCGCCAGAATCGGCTTCATTGGTCTGGGCAACATGGGCTCGGGCATGACCCGCAATCTCCAAGCCGCCGGTTTTCAACTGGTGATCAACGACGTCCGCCGCGAATCCGCCGCCGAACTGCTCGCCAGCGGCGCCGAATGGGCTGACAGCCCGGCGGCCGTCGCCGCGGGCTCCGACGTCGTGATCACCATGCTCCCCACCCCCAAACACGTAGAGACTGTTGCGATGGCCCCGGGCGGCATCCTGGACGGGCTGGCCGAAGGAGGCACCTGGGTGGACATGTCTACGTCCGTCCCCGAGGTCGCCCACCGCGTCCGCGAGGCTGGCGCCGTCCGCGGCATCCGCGTCCTCGACGCACCCGTCAGCGGGATGTCCGTCGGCGCCGCCAACGGCATGTTGCAGATCTTCATCGGCGGCGAAGCGGCCGACGTCGAACGCCTCCGCCCGATGTTCGAGGCAATGGGCGATCCCGACCGGATCCTGCACGTGGGCGGCCACGGCGCCGGGTACGCCGTGAAGCTCATGATCAACCAGCTCTGGTTCTCCCACCTTGTCGCCACCGCAGAAGTCCTCAGCACCGGAGTCAAGGCAGGAGTGGACCTGGAGGTCCTGCGAAAAGCCCTGATCGCCAGCCCGGCCAATTCCAATTTTGTCGAGAACGACGTCCTCTCCATCCTCAACCACGGCGACTACGACGAAGGCTTCGCTATTGCCTTGGCCTGCAAGGACCTGGGCCTCTCCGTGGACCTGGCGCGCTCAGTTGGCGTCCCCGTGGAGCTCTCCTCCCTGGTCGAGCAGCTCTACCGCCGGGCCAAAGCCCTCTACGGCGACAAAGCCGGGGAAATGACCCCCGTGAAACTCTACGAAGACGCCATCGGCGTCAGGCTGCGCACGGCAGCCCCGGACACCGCAGCAGAAGGAGCCTGAGATGCACACCCGGACGCAGATCCACGCCGAGCTCGCCACCATCGAACTGACATTGGACCCCAAACCCACCGCTTACTTTGGCCGCGGCCGCGTCGCCGAGGTAGGCGGGATCGTCGCCGGCCTCGGCGCCAAGTCAGCCCTGATCGTCACCGACCCGTTCCTCGCCACCACCGACGTCGTGGGAGCTGTCCGTGCCTCTATCGAGGCTGCAGGACTGACGGTCACCGTTTTCGACGGCGTCACGCCGAACCCCACCACCACGTGTGTAGACGCCGGCTCTGACCTCGCCAGCGAAACCGCGGTTGACGTCCTGGTACCGGTAGGCGGAGGATCGTCCATGGACGCCGCCAAGGGAATCTCCCTCGGCGCCGTCAACTCCGCGCGCGGTGCCGGCCTGGACTATAGCAACCACTTCGCCAACCCGGCGCTGCCGATAGTGGCCGTCCCGACAACGGCCGGTACCGGTGCCGAGGTCAACGCCTTCGGCGTCGTTACCGACGTCGAGGCCCACCGCAAGTTCTACGTCGGGCACGAATCCGCCTTGCCCAAAGCCGCGGTGCTCGACCCCGAACTGACCCTCGGCCTGCCGCCCAAAGCGACCGCCGCCACCGGGATGGACGCACTCACACACGCAATTGAGTCGTACTCCTCCATCCGGCCAAACCCCTACTCCGACGGCATCGCCCTACAAGTGGCGTCCATGGTGGCAGAGTTCCTCCCGCGCGCCGTCAGAGACGGAACGGATATCGAAGCCCGGTCCCAACTGCTCCTGGCCTCCCATATCGCCGGCGTCGGTTTCTCCCACACCGGGCTGGGCCTGATCCACGCCATCGCTCATCCTTTGGGAGGCCGATTCAACATCCCACACGGACTGGCTCTCTGCGTGGTGATAGAAGACGTGCTGCGACTGAACCTACGCAGCCGCCTTGACCGGACCGCCCGCCTGGCGTTCGCTCTGGGCGTGGGTGACACCGCCTCCACCGTCGAGCAAAACGCCGACGCCGCTGTCACCGCTGTCGCCTCCCTCGCCCGTGAGGTCGGCATGACCGCACGGCTGACCGACTTCGGCGTCACCAACGCCGACCTCGATTCCCTCGTCGAGGACACCCTGGCAGACTCGGTCATCAACAACACCCCCGTGCCGCCCACCGCCGCCGAAATCCGCGCCATCCTCGAGAAAGCACTCTAAGTGGACACGACACTGCAACTCCCAGCCGCCACCGCCGCAGAGCAGGAGTTCATCCGGACCCTGCCGACGCAACTGTTCATCGACGGGGTATGGACAGGTGCCTCTGACGGCGCGACCTCCGCCGTCGAGGATCCCTCCACGGGAGCCACACTGGCGTGGATCGCTGACGCCTCACCGGAAGACGGCGACCGCGCCCTGGCCGCCGCCGCCCGGGTTCAGGACTCATGGGCCATGACCCCGCCGCGGGAACGAGGCGAGATACTGCGCCGTGCCTTCGAACTAGTCACCACGCGCGCTGATGACTTCGCCCTGGCCATGACCTTGGAAATGGGCAAACCCCTCGCTGAATCACGGGGAGAAGTCGCCTACGGGGCCGAGTTCCTGCGGTGGTTCTCTGAAGAGGCCGTCCGCATTTCCGGCCGGTATTCCACCTCACCGGATGGCAAGTCGAGGCTTATGGTCACCAAGCGTCCGGTAGGGCCGTGCCTGTTCATCACGCCCTGGAACTTCCCGCTCGCCATGGCCACGCGCAAGATAGCCCCGGCCATCGCTGCCGGCTGCACCATGGTCCTGAAGCCCGCCAACCTCACGCCTCTGACCGCCCTTTTGCTAACGGAGGTCCTTATCGAAGCAGGCCTGCCCGCCGGTGTCCTCAACGTCATCCCCACCACAAAGCCAGGGGAGGTCACCGGCCCCCTGATTCGGGATAGCCGGCTGCGGAAACTCTCCTTCACAGGCTCCACGGGCGTGGGCCGGCAACTCATTGCCGACTCCTCCCACCAGGTGCTGCGGACATCCATGGAACTGGGCGGGAACGCACCCTTTCTGGTCTTCGAGGACGCCGACCTGGACGCAGCGCTGGATGGCGCCATGCTCGCCAAACTGCGGAACATGGGCGAGGCCTGCACTGCGGCCAACCGCTTCATCGTGCACGAATCCCTGGCCCGCGAATTCAGCCAGCGGCTAGCGGACCGCATGCACTCACTCACACTGGGCCGCGGTTCGGCAACGGACACCACCGTTGGTCCGCTGATTGACGCCAAAAGCCGGGCAAAAGTGGACGAACTCGTCCAGGATGCCGTTGCCGGGGGAGCCACTGCCCTGACCGGAGGGTCACCATCCGCGGGCGACGGATACTTCTACCCGCCCACCGTCCTGACTAACGTTCCGCCCACCGCGCGGATACTAAAAGAGGAAGTCTTCGGTCCCGTGGCCCCGGTCGTGAGCTTCAAAACGGAAGCCGAAGCGATCGCCCTGGCCAACGACACGGAATTCGGTCTAGTGGCCTACGGCTACACCAGGGATCTCAACCGCGGACTCAGGCTTTCCGAAAAGGTCGACGTCGGCATGTTCGGGCTGAACACCGGCATCGTCTCTAATCCGGCTGCGCCGTTTGGCGGAGTCAAACAGTCAGGCATGGGCCGGGAAGGTGGGACAGAAGGGATCGAGGAATATCTCGAGACGCGCTACATCGGAATCGCCGACCCGTCCTAATGCGGTTACTGGTAACGGGCGGCACCAGCGGAATCGGTGCCGCCCTGGTCCGGGAGGCCCTCCGAGCCGGACACAGCGTCTTCACCACCGGGCGTGACGCCGGACGGCTGGAATCGTTCCTCGCCTCCTGCTCCGGACTCGGTCAAGTTCACGGCACGGTTGCCGACGCGGGCGACTGGCAACAAACCCGCGACGCCGTTACCGCGGCCGTCAAAGCCCTGGGAGGCCTCGATGTCGCCATAGCCAACGCCGGATTCTCCGCGCCGGGCGACCTCGCCAACGGGGACCCGGAAATATGGCGGCGCATGGTCCTCACCAACGTCTACGGCCCGGCGATCCTGGCGAAGGCGGCACTCCCACAGCTCACGGCCAACCGCGGACACTTCGTCCTGATGGGCAGCACCGCCGGGCGCAAGGTGTATCCGGGAAACCTGTACACCGCCACTAAATGGGCCGTCACCGGCTACGCAGAATCTCTCCGACAGCAGCTCGTGGGCACCGGCGTCCGTGTGCTGCACGTTGCCCCGGGACACGTGGACACAGCCCTGTGGACGGATGCGCCCGAGGCCGCGATAGCCCCTGAATCCGTGGCCGGGGCCGTGCTATGGTCGCTGGCCCAACCAGCTGGAGTCGACGTGTCCGAAATAGTCATTCGAGCCACGGGCCAAGATTTCTAGGCAGACGGGCCTGCCCCGGCGCTGAGACGCCATTTTAAGGGAAATGGTTTCACACCAGCCCAATTCAGGGGGAGCAAAGGAGTAAAGCCGTGCGCTTCCTTGAGGTCTTATTGATCGATGTCTAACGGGCAAGAGCTACGGAGCGCGGGGCGTGCCCTGCTTCCCCACTTGCAATGCATCGACGATACGAGCATCGCGAGAGGGGTCGTTATCACGGGGAGCGGACTCGTAGGACGCGGCTCTGAGGACTGTCGCAACGGCCAGTAACAGTTGCCTGCCGTCACCCGTTCGAGCACTTCTGGCCAGGGACAAAGCAGCTGTTGCGGTCGGATCCACGACCATCAGCACGTTCCCATGCTGCTGCAGCGTCGTGAAAAGTTCCCGTAGCCGGGCTTCGTCCTAGGGTAACGGCCTATCAAGAAAGCGTTCGCCTGCGCGGCTGAGCGCGGTGGCGTGGTGTTCGCTTTTGCCGATATCGAGTTCGCAGTAAAACGTCGAATCCCTGATCCATGCTGGCGCTCCTTTGCACGACTTTATGGCCGCACACCCGCTGCCGGCGACAACGTTACGAAGAGACCTGGACCCGTGAGTCCGGCCTTGTCCCTATCAGCGGTCAACACGTGCCTGCGGAGCCGGCGATGACACCCCGCATCATCAGTAACAGGGCAGGAAAGTCATACCGGTTCCAGCGACAATGTTCCCGGCGACCGGGAATCCAAAAACTCAAACGGGTGGTGTTCGCTGTTCCGGGCGGGTAACACGGCGGAGCAGAACCGGTCGTAGGTGGTGACCTCCGACGCCCGTGCCGGGCTGGTTGCCGCGATCGGGGCGACCTTGCCCCGGGCCGCCTGGCAGCGCAGCCGCACCCACTACGCAGCGAACCAGATGTCGTTGGCCCCGAAGGCGTCCTGGTCGTGGGTGAAAACCCTCCTCTACTTGGTCTACGATCAGCCCGACGCCGCCGGCGTGCACGCACAGTTCGACCGGGTGCTCGATGCCCTGGCCCAGAAGCTGCCCCGCGTCGCGGACCACGTCGAGGCCGCCCGGGACGACATCCTCGCGTTCACGCCCTTCCCCAAAGGCCTCTGGCGTCGGGCCTGGTCCAACAACCCGCAGGAACGCCTCAACAGGGAAATCCGCCGCTGCACCGATGTCGTCGGGATCTTCCCCGACCGAGCCGCGGTGATCCGGCTCGTTGGAGCCGTGGCCGAACAGCTCGATGAATGGATCGAATCCCGCCGCTGCCTCGACTTGGACCTCATCCAACAATCACAGGCCGTCGGCGCCACCGCAGCCATTGCAGAACAGGAGGACACCAACCCAGAACTGGCGCTCAGCGCCTAACCAAAATCAAGAAGCACGCGGCAAACGCCTTACTCCACGCAATTGGACTTGATCGAAACAAAACAGTCGCTTTCGATGGCTGCAATGATCCCCTCCATGCCCAGGTGTCCGTCAGGATGGGAAAGGCCAATCCTCCGTGGCCTCAAAGACGCATTAGCTGCAGCGCCGCCGCTCACCAGGGCTAATCGCAGCCGCCTCCGCCGTCACCTCCGCCGTCACCTCCGCCGTCGCCGCATCCGCTGTCCCCGCCCGAGCTGGATCCGCCGTAGCCGTGGTATCCGCCGGGCCCGGTGTTCGCTGTGCGGGGGGCCAGTGCGCCGAACAGCAACACACTCGTGGCATTCGGGTCTCCTCCGGATGCCGCGAACGCTGCCCGACGGCTGCGGCCCAGGAGCCAGATGATTCCGAGGAATAGGGCAAAGGACAGCCCCATGCCGCCGCCGATTGCGGCCATGGTCCCCGAACCTGACCCATCGGTGTTGAAGGCATTAATCAACTTCCCGCCGAAAAAGAAGCCGACGGGGACGGCAAAGACCAGCCTGCGCATCAGCGCCCAGCGGAGGCTCGAGATGGGAACTGGAAGTTTTTTGAACCGGCGGTTGCGCGTGCCCTTACCCCTGCGCACCGCAATCGTTGGCTTTGCCATGACCCCCACCTTACGGCCGGCGGTGTGGCTTTCGGCCATAAATGGCGGCATTTTCCCAGTGCTATTTGGCGTGGTGCAGCCCGCAAGGTGATCCTCGACCGGGACGCCGCATGCGGCTTCGCCGCATCAGGCGGCGGTCTTGGCATCCACCTGTGTCTTGAGCTCGGCGAGCATCGCCTCCACGTGGGGCTCGTGTTCCTTCACCATCATTTTCTCGATGGGTTTGCCTACGACCGGGACCTTCACGTCCCACTCGGACTCTGCTGTCACCTTGGTGCCGCCGTCGACGGGTTCGAATGTGACCCCCCAGGTCGGCTTCTCCGCAGAGAAGTGGACGTGATCCGGGCGGTGGCAGGTCGATGGGCATCCGGTCCATGGACGTCAGTTGTTGAATATCGAGGCCGGTCAGTGCCGCGACATCCCGGATGGGTACTTGGAAGATTCCGAAGGGACCAAACGGGGGAGCCTCGTCGAGTGCTCCCGGGCGAGGTACGTCCCGAAGGTCAGCCAGCTGGGGCCCCTGGTCCACGACGTACCCGGTAACGGCGCGGATACCGCTGCTCGGCAAAACAGCGACCACCGGAAGGCGTGATGGCGAAGCCGGTGCAGGGGAGGGTTCCGCCCCTGCACCGGCTACCTCCCGGGTTTCCGGATCATCTCCTGGCTGGAGACAGTGCGGGTACCGCCGGTCAGCGGGCCAGGTACAGCTCGTGCTGGCGGTGTGCTTCGGCCACTTCGGCGCGGATCGTGTCCACGTCCTTGGCCTTATTGCGGTACTTCGGCTGCATCTGCTCGATCTGCCGTTCTTCTTCCAGCAGGGCGGTGTAGATCCGTTCGCGCTCGGCGGGGTCCGCGGTGTATTCGAGGTCCAGGTAGCTGACGGCGTGCCGGCGGGCATTGTTGATGGCAGTCTGCGCCTTGCCGGCCTTGCTCACCAGCGATGCCACCACCGTGAAGACCAGAACGCCGATGATGACACTCAGGGACAGGCCCGTGCTGATCTCCACGACCGGGACAGGCTCGCCGCCGTTGACGAACGGCAGGTTGTTCTCATGCAGGGCATGAAGGATCAGTTTGACGCCGATGAAGGCCAGGATCGCTGCCAAGCCGTAGGCGAGGTAGATCAGGCGGTCCAGCAGGCCGTCGATGAGGAAGTACAGCTGGCGCAGGCCCATCAGCGAGAAGGCCGTGGCGGTGAAGACGATGTAGACGTTCTGGGTCAGGCCGAAGATGGCCGGGATCGAGTCCAGCGCGAACAGGAGGTCGGTCCCGCCGATGGCCACCATGACCAGCAGCATCGGGGTGAGGACCCTTTTGCCGTTCTCCATTGTGAACAGCTTGTCGCCGTCGTAGTGATCGGTGGTGTGGAAGATCTTGCGGGCCAGGCGGATGATGAAGTTGTCGGCCGTGTCATCGCCCTCGGGTTCGGGCTTGAGCAGGTTGCCGGCCGTGATCAGCAGGATCAAACCGAAGGCGTAAAAGACCCAAGCGAAGGAATTGATCAGTGCCGCGCCGAGGAAAATGAACCCGGTGCGGGCGATCAGCGCGAACACGATGCCGAAGAGCAGCACCTTTTGCTGGTCCTCGCGCGGAACGCGGAAGCTGGCAATGATGATCAGGAAGACAAACAGGTTGTCCACGGAGAGTGCCTTCTCGGTGATGTACCCGGCGAAATACTCCGAGCCCATATCCGGGCCGCCGAAGATCAAAACGAGAATGCCGAAAATGACGGCGATGCCCACGTACAGGGCGGACCAGAAGGCCGCTTCCTTCAGCGTGGGGACGTGTGCCTTGCGGATGTGGAAGAAGTAGTCAAAGGCCAGCAGTGCCAGAATGACGACAATGGTGATGCCCCAGATTAGGGGAGAAACGTTCAACGGGGGTTCCTGCTTTCGTAGGGTGGGTACAAGAGAGCTTCATAAGTCTCTTCGCCCGCCGTCCGGCTGGCCGCTGCACCCGGCCAGGCGACGGTGCCTGACGTGTTGACGATTGCAGCGCTTCGGAATACTCCCCTACGCACCTCCAGCCTAACCGGGATCACCGCCAGAACCCAATCAGTGAAACCGGCCCACCACCGGCATCTCGTCCGCCGCCGCGTCCGCCGCCCTGGTAGGGCTACTCGCTCCACTTCGCGGCCAGTCGAGGCCCATGCGGCTGTGCGCCCCGCCGGGGAGCGGGAAAGCTGTCCGCCCTTAAGTCATCTCCGGCGAGTGATCGTCGGGCCGCCGTCCCTGCCGAGCGAGCCCACGCGGGAAAGAGGGTTGAACCGGGCATCCCGGCGTTAGGACGGACCGGGCCCGGCGCTCCGGTGCGCGTCTCCTCTTAAGACGGTGCCGGGGAACTCGCTTTGTTCCAGCGTGAGCGATTATGGCGGCTGGTGTTTGTTTAGGGTCAGTTGGTTGAGGGCTCCGTCCTCGTATGGTCCCGGAGACATCCAAGCGTGGGCGCGCCAGTCCGCCCTCGTCGAAGCCGGGGGCCGCCATGGACTCACGACTTGCAACCTGCGTTCAGCAGGTGTAGGCGCCGGTGTAGGTGCTGGGCAAGCGGCACTATGATCAGCGCGGAACCGGGCCAGCCGATGGCAATAGCTACGTGCGCTGATCCTCCAAGTTGGTGATTATCGGGTGGTCACGTCCTGTGTTGCCCACCGCGGCTGCTCCCTGCGGCGACCCCAACGCCTCGAAGAACTCGACGTTGGCCCGGACATAATCGGCTCATTCATCCGGGACGTCGTCCGAGTAGTAGATCGCCTCGACCGGGCAGACCGGGTCGCAGGCGCCGCAATCCACACACTCGGACGGGTGGATGTAGAGCGTCCGCCCGCCCTCGTAAATGCAGTCCGCCGGGCATTCGTCGATGCAGGCCTTGTCTTTCACATCCACGCAGGGTTGGGCGATCACATACGTCATGGCGCGCTACACACCCGTGTAGACGGTCTTGCCCCAGGTAAAGAAGTCCAGCGCGGACTTCCCCTGTTCGCGGAAGGTGTTGGTGGAGGAGTCCTTCACGCCTCCGAACGGGACGTTGAGGTCCAGGCCCGCCGTCGGCCGGTTGACTTTGATGACGCCGGCCTGGGCGCGCGCGGCGAAGTCCGTGGCGTGTGCCAGGGAATCGGTGCAGATGCCGGCAGTGAGGCCGTAGCGGGAATCATTGTTCGCGGCGAGTCCTGCCTCGTAGTCGGCGACCTCCAGCACGGCCACCCCCGGTCCGAAGATCTCCGCGGTCACGGCGGCGTCATCGGACGGCAGTTCGGTGAGTACGGCGGCCGGGAAGACCAGCGGCCCGGCGGGGTTGCCGTCGTAGGCGCCGGCCAGCAGCGTGGCACCGCGTTCGACGGCGGAGCGCACCGCGGCCTGGTTCTGCTCGAACTGCTGCCGGCTCACCACGGCCCCCATGGCGGCGTCCATTCCGCCGCGGCGGTCACCGGAGCACCCCCAGCTGCTGCAGGCGTTCGATGGTTGCGGTGTCGAAGCCGTTCTCCAGCAGGACCTCCGCGTTGTGCTCGCCGAGCCGCGGCGCGACGCGGCGGACGGTTGGCGGGTTGGCAGAGAGCCGGATCGGCGCGTTGAGCATGCGCACCGTTCCCACGCCCGGGTGCTCGGCCTCGACGATCATGCCGTTGGCCTCTTTCTGCGCGTCGGCGAGGGCCTGTCCCAGCGTGTGCACGGAGGCGTTCAAAAGACCCTTGCCCTCCAACCGGGTGGTCCAGTACTCGGTGGTGTTGGTGGAGACGCGCTCGCGAAAGATCGCCTGCAGCGCCGGCTTGTGGTTGAACTGCTCGGCCAGGGTGCGGCTGGATGTGGTGCAATTGCCCGTCGCTGCGGCGCCGTACCGTCGTTGGGGTGGACCATCAGGGAATAAGCGCGGCCGAGCTCACACCCCTCCGGGCGACCGGTCCTCGGGATTCTTCCGCGGCGGGCCGCGTCAGCGTGGGTGTTGCCAGGCCGGGGCGTCGCAGATGAGCCCGAGGGCCAGCCCGGCGGGTTCAACCTGGCATTACTGGTGTCCAGGATCGAGCGTCGACGGTTGGGTGCGTTTGCCCATAGCTGGCTCCCGAGTTAGCTCCGGGTGCTGCCATCACGCGTGCATCACGTCCCGGGGCACGATCTCGGGTCAGGTCGCGTCCATTCCTTCTCCTTGCCGGAGCGGGGCGGCCAGGGACCAGCGGGTTCAAAGACCAATGAAAACGGCCGGAGTGGACGGACATCGCCTGGCAACCGGAGGAGATCAGGGCGTATCTGAAACGGCAAACTGTTCTGCAACGTTGCCGGGCCCGCACCGGGATCCAGCTACTTGGGCAGCGAATTCCCGGTGACAGTTGACGTCTCTCCCGTCGCCCAAACCTTCGGAACAGCGGGTTGCCCGTCGGGGTCCGGTTCCTGGGGAAATTGCCAGCCGAGCCCAAGCTCAGGAGTGATGACTTCCGTCGCCACGTCAAGACCAATGCCATCAACGTGACACGGCCTGCGAAGTCCCTCGGCGTAATCGCCTTAGAACAGCGGCCAGGGCACCGCCGACATCTCACCGCTCGGAGCCGGAAACCGCCCTGCCAAGCGCAACCGTGCGCAGCGCGCAGCGAGCGATGCGATTTCTTCGGCGCTGAGCAAGTCCGCCAGATTTCGGCCCAGCCCGCCGTGCAGTCCTTCCCCGACACGATCGATGCCGTCCCGTTCCTCGGCGGTCAGAGCGTCTCCCAGCCATCCCCACAGCACCGTGCGCAGCTTGTGGTCACGGTGAAAGGTGAGTCCATGGTCCACGCCGTGCCGCTGTCCGTCCGTCATTGCAAGAATGTGGTCGCCTTTGCGGTCGGCGTTGTTGACGACCATGTCGAACACCGCCATGCGTCTGAGCGCTGGCGAGTCTTCATGAACGAGGGCGACCATCCGTCCGTTCTCATCCCGTCCCTCGAGAACGTGTTTCCAGCCGTTCTCCGGCAACTGCTCCGCAGCGACGAGCTTCACGGCGCTTTGGGCGGGGTCTTGTTCCTGCCAGAGCTGCACCATTCCTTCGCCCATCGGACCATCGCGCAGCCACGTGTGCGGCACGACGTCCCAGCCGAAGACCTCCGAGACCAGGTAGGCGGCCACCTCCCGGTGGGCCAGGGTGCCGTGGGGAAAATCCCACAGCGGACTTTCGCCTGCTATCGGCTTATAGACGACGGCCACGTCGCCGATGCTGCCCAGAAAGGTAGCGTTTGAGGCCGTCGTGATGCGGCCGGTGAGCGTCAGCTCGGCTGTCACGAGGTCCGGCGCTGGCATCAGAGCTCGGGAAGGGTGCAGATGTGCCCGTCGGCGTCTATGGGGTAACCGCAGAGCGGACAAATCGGACGCCCGGCGCCCACGATCTCACGGGTGCGCTTGGCGAATGCGCGGGCGGTGCCGACCGGCATCCGCACCAGCAGCATTTCGGGCTCGTCAGA
Source organism: Arthrobacter sp. MP_M4 (assembly GCF_035984855.1). Classification (NCBI taxonomy): domain Bacteria; kingdom Bacillati; phylum Actinomycetota; class Actinomycetes; order Micrococcales; family Micrococcaceae; genus Arthrobacter; species Arthrobacter sp. MP_M4. The sequence continues at coordinate 1,766 of NZ_JAXCHX010000018.1, read as the reverse complement.
GGCGTCGTCAACAAGCGATTCGTCGTTGACATCAGCATCGACATCAGTGATGGGGTAGGCCTCTATTACGACCTGGGCCGTGGTTGGGTCCCAACCTAGGCTCATGGCGCCGGTGCGAAACTGCTCCTGAACGGCCTCGAGCTGGTCGTTGTCGACAAGTTCAACGGGAGTACTCGTGGGAACGCTGAAGGGGTTGCCCTCGACGGTGATGAGCTGGTCGAGAATTTCGTCGATCTTCTCCGCCAGGAGAGCCGACTGCTGCTTCTCCAGGGCAATACTCACGATCTGCGTCCCTGCGCGCACCTGCAGGTAGAACGTGCGCGCCCCCGGAAGGCCAATGGTGCCAACGACGACCCGATCAGGCCAGGCAAACTCATGAACACGTGTAGGCATGTCAATATTTTAGTCACATGAGGTTCATGGCGCCGTCTGCCCTGCACCGCCTCCCACCGGCGCATCGGCAGAGTGGATGCCCTCCGCTAGCCACGACAGATCACCCGCGTCGGTGTTGGTCGCGTATACGCTCGGCCGACTGGCGCCGTAGCGCACGATCGATACCGAAGCGGGGCCCACGTTAATACGCTGGAACAGGTCAAGGTGCATGCCAAGCGCGTCGGCGAGAATTGACTTGATGATGTCACCATGGCTCACCGCCACCCATACGGACCCTGGCCCGTGCTCGGCTTCGAAGGCTGCATCGTGGCGTCGAATCGCTGCCACCGCCCGAGCCTGCATCGCGGCCATGGATTCACCGCCGGGAAAGACGACGGCGGACGGCTGCGACTGCACAACCGGCCACAAATCCTCGGTTGCGAGATCACTGAGTGTGCGGCCCTGCCACTGGCCGTAATCGCACTCAGTGAGATCGAGATCGACCGGCGCATACGGTGTGCCAGCCTGGCGATCGAGGATGAGCTGTGCGGTCTGCTGACAACGTTCAAGAGGGCTCGACACCACCCCGACTACGGGCACGGCCGCGAGCCGGTCTCCGGTCATAGCCGCCTGGTCCCGCCCGATCTGGTCCAAGCTGACGCCGAGGGCCCGACCGGCCAGCAGTCCAGTGGCATTGGCTGTGGTGCGGCCGTGCCGCACGAGAATAACTGTCGCCATCCACCCAGCCTAGCCACCCGGTCGACGGCGGTGTGAACCGTACCGGGTCGCATTGACCAGCTCGTCGCCGGCGCAGCAAACCCGAAAGAACCGGCACGGACGAAACCCCGGCCAAAGTCGACCGGCGCATGGAGGAGTGCTGTACCCGCTCCGCCCGCGCGTCTGCCGATAATCGGGTGGCAAAAGCATCAGGATTGTGACTCACATCCGACCGTTTGTGAGGCTGCTATGAGGACTGGTCAAGTGTGGATTGCCCCCACGCGGCGATGGAGTTTCCAGAGATGCCGACGTAGAGGAGTAGATTTTCCCGTTCAGCGGTCCGATAGGCCTCATCGATGACCCGGTATGCCCAAGCGGCCAATGCAGCACCAGCGAGGAACGCCGCGCCCTAGATCTCCCGTCGGTTCACAGGCTGCTGGACAGAACGGAGCGCTGGCCCTTAGCCCAGGTTTGGTTACCGAGTCAGCAAAAGCGGGGGCAGTCCCTTTGACTGAGTTGGTGCTGGGTGCTGGGTGCTGGGTGCTGCCTAGGCCTCGTCGATGACGATGCCGAAGGACTCGGGGTCGAGGGTGTCTCCGGTGTCCAGGGCGTCGATCCGTGCCAGCTCGCTGGTGGTTAGTTCGAAGTCGAAGACGTCGAAGTTCTCGGCGATGCGG
>NZ_JAXCHX010000017.1:0-81847 GCF_035984855.1 Arthrobacter sp. MP_M4 | reverse complement strand
AACTACAAATCGCGTATCCTCTTGAGAAGTGCAGCCCGGATGGCAGCATGAGCAATCATCTCAGCAGACCATTCCCCGGGAACCTCGAAGAGCCAACAAACCTTAACAAGCTTTCCGCCGGCCGGACACATGAGCGCGCGTTCTTGTGTGACGTCCCTCATGACGGCACCGGGTAAACAAAGTTCCGCAGCCACTCGCCGGAGCAATACGCTGACAGGGTAGGAACAACACACGTGCAGCAGGGAGTGGGAACGCAGTGGCCACAGAGGACCAAGCCTTTGAAGGAACTTTCAGGGAGATGTTCCGCCGGCATGCCGCGGGCGTGGCCATCATCACCGCCGATCTCAACGGGGTCCCCTTCGGCTTCACAGCGACCTCCGTGGCCTCACTCTCCGCCCAGCCGCCCCGGTTCACGTTCAACATGGCCCGCACTTCCAGATCCTGGCCCGCCGTGGCCAACGCCACCTTCATCGGGGTGCACATGCTGGGCCTGGAGAACCAGGCGCTGGCAGACCGTTTTGCCCGGGGCAGCGACCGCTTCGAGGGCAATCACTGGGAGCCCGGACCCCACGGAGTGCCGATCCTGAAAGACGTCGCCGGCTGGCTGATCGGCAAGGTCCAGATGCGGCTTTCCTTTGAAAACAACGCGGTCGTGGTGGTGGAAGTCGTGGAAGGTGAAGTGGGTTCCGGCGGCGCTCCCTTGCTCTACCACTCCGGCGCCTACGGCCAGCCGGCACCGCTCGACTACGAGATCTAAGCTGCTCCGGCCATTTCGACGGTTCCGTGCCGGCCAGACGCTCACGGGCATCGAGCGGGCAGGGAACCGTCGAAACGGCGGGCGAGGCAGGGCGGGCGGCTAGCTGTCCAGGCAGGTCGGACCGAGGAGCACCTTCAGGTCTCCAAACAGCGACGGGCTCGGGTTGACCCGCAAGTGCACGGGAAGGCCCATCACTTCCACCCGGGCGTCGCCCTGCAGGTGGAGCCGTACCTCGGATTTTCCGCGATGCGTCCTGAGGACATCACCGAGTTCGGTCACGACGGTTTCGGTGGCCTTATGCGTTGCCATGGTAATGACCAGCGGACCATTGAGGCCTTCGCTGAGGTCCGGGACGGACAGTTCCATGCAGTTCAGCGCGACGGCGCCGTCATCGCGGCGCTGCAGCCGCCCCTTGACGACGACGATCAGGTCCTCGGCGAGCACCGAGGCGATGGGGCCGTAGACCTGCCCGAAGAACATCACCTCCACGGAACCGCCCAGGTCCTCAATTTCGGCGCGGGCGTAGGCGTTGCCGCTGGCCTTCGCGATCCGCCGGCTCAGAGAGGTGATCATCCCGGCGATCGTGACGATGGCGCCGTCGTGCGGGCCGTCCTCGGCGATGAGCGAGGTGATGGACTGGTCCGCGTGCTGGCTGAGGACACCCTCGAGTCCCTGCAGCGGGTGGTCCGAGACGTACAGGCCGAGCATGTCCCGTTCGAAGGACAGCTTGTCCTTTTTCTCCCACTCGGGGAGGTCCGGAATCTCGATGCTGAGGGACGCCTCGGATTCGGCCTCGTCAAAACCGGCGAAGAGATCGAACTGTCCGATCGCCTCGTTGCGCTTGAGCGTGATAACGGAATCGATCGCCTCTTCATGGATCATGGCCAGGGCACGCCGGTGGTGGTTCAGCGAGTCGAAAGCGCCGGCCTTGATCAGCGATTCAATGGTGCGTTTGTTGCAGACCACCGCGGGTACCTTCATGAGGTAGTCCTTGAAGGAGGTGTAGGCGCCTTCCTTTTCGCGTGCCGTGACCATGGCATCGACGACGTTGACGCCGACGTTGCGGATGGCACCCATGCCGAAGCGGATGTCGTTGCCCACGGGCGTAAAGTTCAGCGCGGACTCGTTGACGTCCGGCGGCAGCACCGTGATGCCCATGCGCCGGCATTCGTTGAGGTAGATCGCCGACTTGTCCTTGTCGTCGCCGACGCTGGTCAGCAGGGCTGCCATGTACTCCGGGGCGTAGTGGGCTTTGAGGTAGGCGGTCCAGTAGGAGATCACGCCGTACGCGGCGGAGTGGGCCTTGTTGAAGGCGTAGTCGGAGAAGGGCAGCAGGATGTCCCAGAGCGTCTTGACGGCGGCCATGGAGTAGCCGTTGTCCTGCATGCCCTGGGAGAAGCCGGCGAACTGCTTGTCAAGCTCGGATTTCTTCTTCTTGCCCATGGCGCGGCGCAGGATGTCGGCCTGGCCCAGGGTGTAGCCGGCGAGTTTCTGCGCCACCGCCATAACCTGCTCCTGGTACACAATCAGGCCGTAGGTGCCGCCGAGGATTTCGGAGAGCGGTTCTTCCAGTTCCGGGTGGATCGGGATGACGTCCTGGATCTTGTTCTTGCGCAGGGCGTAGTCGGTGTGCGCGTTGGCGCCCATGGGGCCCGGCCGGTAGAGGGCCAGCACGGCGGAGATGTCTTCGAAGTTGTCAGGCTTCATGAGCTTGAGCAGGGAACGCATGGGTCCGCCGTCGAGCTGGAACACTCCCAGGGTGTCGCCGCGGGCGAGCAGCTCGTAGGAGGCGACGTCGTCCAGGGCGAGGGACTCGAGGTCGAGGTCGATCCCGCGGTTCATCGTGATGTTTTCCAGGGCGTCGGAAATGATCGTCAGGTTCCGCAGGCCCAGGAAGTCCATTTTGATCAGGCCCAGGCCCTCGGACGTCGGGTAATCGAACTGCGTGATGACCTGGCCGTCCTGGAAGCGGCGCATGACCGGGATGACGTCGATGATCGGGTCCGAGGACATGATGACGCCGGCGGCGTGGACTCCCCACTGGCGTTTCAAGCCCTCGATGCCCAGAGCCGTTTCGAATACCTTGGCGGCTTCCGGGTCCGTGGCAATCAGCTGCCGGAAGTCACCGGCTTCGCTGTAGCGCTTGGAGTCCTTGTTCTGGATGTCAGCGAGCGGGATGTCCTTGGCCATCACGGCCGGCGGCAGCGCCTTGGTCAGCTGTTCGCCCATGCTGAACGGGTAGCCCAGCACCCGCGAGGAGTCCTTGAGCGCCTGCTTGGTCTTGATGGTGCCGTAGGTGACAATCATCGCGACACGTTCGTCACCGTATTTGCGCGTCACGTAGTCGATCACTTCGGAGCGGCGCCGGTCATCGAAGTCGACGTCGAAGTCGGGCATGGAGACACGGTCCGGGTTCAGGAAGCGCTCAAAGATCAGGCCGTGGTGCAGCGGGTCGAGGTCGGTGATGCGCATGGCGTAGGCCACCATGGAACCTGCGCCGGAACCGCGTCCGGGGCCCACCCGGATGCCGTTGTTCTTGGCCCAGTTGATGAAGTCTGCCACCACCAGGAAGTAGCCCGGGAACCCCATGGACGTGATGACGCCGAGTTCGTAGTCGGCCTGGGTGCGCACCTTGTCCGGAATGCCCTGGGGGTAGCGGTAGCGGAGTCCCTTATCCACTTCCTTGACCAGCCAGGACGTTTCGTCCTCGCCTTCGGGGCAGGGAAACCGGGGCATGTAGTTGGCGCCGGTGTTGAAGGACACTTCGCAGCGCTCAGCGATGAGGAGGGTGTTGTCGCAGGCTTCCGGGTGGTCACGGAACAGCTCGCGCATTTCCTGCGGTGATTTCAGGTAGTACCCGCTGCCGGAAAAAGCGAAGCGCGAGCCGCCGTTGTCATACGTCGGCTCCAGCAGGGTCGAACCGGACTGGATGGCCAGCAGGGCCTCGTGCGCCTTCGCGTCGTGCTCGTGCGTGTAGTGGAGGTCGTTGGTGGCCACGAGCGGAAGGTTCAGTTCCTTGGCCAGGCGCAGGAGGTCCCCCGTAACGCGCCGCTCGATGTCCAGGCCATGGTCCATGAGTTCACAAAAGTAGTTTTCCGCACCGAAGATGTCACGGAACTCGGCGGCCGCCTCGACGGCTTCCCGGTACTGTCCGAGCCGGAGCCTCGTCTGCACCTCGCCGGACGGGCAGCCTGTGGTGGCGATCAGGCCTTCCGAGTATGTGTTCAGCAACTCGCGGTCCAGCCGGGGCCACTTGCCAAAGACCGAGTCCAGGGAGGCGATCGAGGAGGCGCGGAACAGGTTGCGCATGCCGACGTTGTTGTAGCTCAGCAGCGTCATGTGGGTGTACGCGCCACCGCCGGAGATGTCGTCCTTGCGCTGGTTCTCCTCGCCCCAGCGGACACGGGTCTTGTCCGCGCGGGCGGTCCCGGGGGTCACGTACGCTTCGACGCCGATGATCGGTTTGATGCCTTGGTCCGTGGCCCGCTTCCAGAAGTCGAAGGCGCCGAACAGGTAGCCGTGGTCGGTCGTGGCGAGGGCCGGCATGCCCAGCCGCTCGGTTTCGTCGAAGAGCTCACCGAGCCGGGCGGCGCCGTCCAGCATCGAGTACTCGGTGTGGTTGTGGAGATGGACAAACGAGTCGTTGCTGGAAGTCACCGGTCCATTCTAGTGCCGGGCACCTGCATTTTCATGCGGCGCTCCGGCGGACAGCCGACGGGTGGGCCGGCCCGTGAAGTTCGGAGCGGTCAGGCCTGCCCGGACTCCAGGACTTCCAGCGCGTAGCGCAGGTCCTGCGGATAGTCGCTGGTCACCGTGACCTGCTCCCCCGTCCCGGGGTGTTCAAAGGAGAGCTGACGGGCGTGCAGCCACTGCCGGGTCAGTCCCAGGGTGGCGGCAAGCCGCGGGTCCGCACCGTATGTGAGGTCACCGGCGCAGGGGTGGCGCAACGCCGAGAAATGGACGCGGATCTGGTGGGTGCGGCCGGTTTCGAGGTGGACTTCCACGAGCGAGGCTTTGCCGAACGCCTCGAGAACCTCGTAGTGGGTGATGGAATCCCTCCCGTCCTCGATCACGGCGAAGCGCCAGTCATGGCCGGGGTGGCGCCCGATCGGCGCGTCAATGGTGCCGGCCAGCGGATCCGGGAGGCCCTGGACGACGGCGTGGTAGACCTTGTCCACGGTGCGCTCCTTGAAGGCGCGCTTCAGTGCGGTGTAGGCACGTTCCGTTTTGGCGACCACCATTACCCCGGAGGTGCCGACGTCGAGCCGGTGGACAATGCCGGTGCGCTCCGCCGAGCCTGACGTGGAGATCCGGTAGCCCAGGCCTGCGAGGCCACCGACGACGGTGGGCCCCACCCAGCCCGGCGAGGGATGGGCGGCGACACCGACGGGTTTGTCGATGACGACGAACTCGTCATCGTCCAGCAGGATGTTCAAGCCTTCCACGACTTCCTCCACAATTTCCAGGGGGTCCCGGCGTCCCGGGACGACGACGTCGAGAACGGCGCCGGGGGCAAGCTTGAGCGATTTTCCGACGGCCTTGGTGTTGCTGGTGACGTTGCCTTCGGCGATGAGCGCGGCGGCCTGCGAGCGGGAGATCTCCATCAGTGCGGCCAGGCCGGCATCCACCCGGGTGCCCGCGAGTTCGTCCGGAACCACGAAGCGGTATGACACCGTCGCGGTGGTTGCCGGCCCGGTCTCGTCACTGATCCCGTCAATGGCCTCGTCGAGGTCTTCGGGGAGGATATCGTCGGGCCTGCCGCGTCCGGGCGCCCCGTGCTCAGGAGTCATGTTTCACTGTGTCCTTGGTCAAGTGTGAGCCGTCCAGGGCGATTCCGCGCAGCGTCAGCAGGCAGATAATCACCACTGAGGTGACGACGGCGGAGTCCGCAATGTTGAATATTGCAAAATTGGGGAGCTGGATGAAGTCCACGACGTGGCCCATCGCGAACGAGGGTTCGCGGAAAAGCCGGTCCGTGAGATTGCCCAGGGCGCCGCCGAGCAGCAAACCCAGGGCCAGTGCCCACCAGAGGGATCCGAGCTTCCGCAGCTGCAACAGAATGGCGACCGAGACGGCGGTCATGATGATGGTGAAGACCCAGGTGACGTTCTCGCCGATTGAGAAGGCGGCGCCGGAGTTGCGGATGTAATACCAGTGCAGCAGCGGGGGGAGGACGGGGATCCTTTCGCCCTCGGTCATGGTGCTGGTGACCCAGAGTTTGGTCAGCTGGTCGAAGAGGTAGGCGAACAACGCCAGGCCAAAGAAGATGGAGAGCAGCAGTGCCCGCCGTGGGCGTGTCCCGTTGGAAGCTGTGCGGCCGGACCCGGTGGGTGATGACTCTGCAGGCGGCATAGCGTCAGGTGATGGTGCGTCAGTCATAAGGCTTTCGTTCACGAGCCAGTGCGGAGACTGGGAACCGGGAGCTTTGGCAATGGCCGCGGACGGTTCCGGCGGTTAATGCCAAAAGCCGGCAGCCGAGGAATCCTCAGCCACCGGCCTTCAGAATACTTGGTAAAAGCCTAGCTGGTGGCTTCTACCTCAGGGGCGGCCACGGAGCCGCGGGCATCCAGGTCACGCAGCTGGCCTTCGATGTAAGCCTTCAGGCGTGAACGGTAGTCCCGCTCGAAGCCGCGCAGCTGCTCAACCTTGCGTTCCAGGACGGAGCGCTGCTGCTCAAGGGCGCCAAGAATCTTGCGTGACTTCTCCTGGGCGTCATTGACCAGGCTGCTTGCCTCGATCTGCGCGTCGGCGATGATTTTGTCGCGCTTCTGCTCACCGTCGGCAACGTGCTTGTCGTGCATTTGCTGGGCCATGGCCAGCAGGCCCGCGGCGGACTCGGCCGCCGGGGTGGAGGCGACGGGTGCCGGGGCAACGGCCTGCTCAGCGTCCTTCTTGGTGGCGGCTTCAGCGGCTTCGCCGGCCTTGTCAGCCTCGGTGGTCTTGACGTTGGCGTCCGCCTTCGGGCGGTCTTCCTTGCCGGCCTTGACGGGTGAGGGAACCTTCTCCACGACCGGGGCCGCGGCGGTGGAGCTGGCAGGCGTGCCGGCGCCGGATTCGGCGAGCTTCTTGCGCAGCTCGTCGTTCTCCTGGTTCAGGCGCCGCAGTTCGACGACGATTTCGTCCAGGAAGTCATCAACTTCGTCCTGATCGTACCCTTCGCGGAACTTGGTCGGCTGAAAGCGCTTGTTGACAACGTCTTCTGGCGTCAAAGCCATCTGGTCACCTCGTTGGTCTAGTTAGTCAGGAGGCCTTCCGGCCATCAAAACTACGGTACCTAAATATGGACTGGTTCCTCTAATTCAACACCGCAGTGTCAAACCGGAGGATAAATCGTTGGGGGCCGCGAATCCCTGTCCGCCGTGGCTACGCTGCCAGCGGCTGAGAGTACACCAGGTACTTGGCCACCGACATGGCAATGCTGACGGCGATGAACAGCAGCAGGAAGCCGAGGTCCAGGGACACCCCTCCCAGCCGCAGCGGCGGGATGAGCCGCCGGAACAGTTTGAGTGGCTTGTCCGTGACCGTATACACGGCGTGTGCCGCTACGAGGGCCACCCCGCGGGGCCGCCAGCTTCGCGCGAACATCTGCACCCAGTCGAAAACAAGCCGGATGATGAGGGCAACCAGGAACACCAGCAGGGCTATATAGACAAGTCCGAATACAATTCCCATGAGCTAACTCATATCTCCATGACTATTCCGGAAACCGCAGTGTCCTCTTGATAGTTACGCCTCTATTTCAACACGGAAATTTCAGCAAGGATGCCAGGCAAGGTGTCCCTGCCTGGCATCCGTGGTGTTAATTCGCGGCTAGCTCTGGTTGAAGAAGCTCGCCTGCGTCTCGGAGACCTTCTTGTCATCTCCGATGACCTCGACGTACGACGGCGAGAGCAGGAAGACTTTGTTCGTGACGCGCTCGATGCTGCCGCGGAGTCCGAAGACCAACCCGGCGGAGAAGTCCACGAGCCGCTTCGCGTCCGATTCGCCCATATCGGTGACGTTCATGATGACGGGGATGCCCTCACGGAAGCTTTCACCGATGAGTTTGGCGTCGTTGTAGGACCGCGGGTGGATCGTGGTGATCTGCCGGAGCCCGGTGTGCTCTTCGCGGCTCGACGCCGCTCGCTTGATGGGTGTCACAGGTGCGCGATATTCCTCTTCAGCGGCGTAGGGCTCTTCCCTGGTGGCCTCGCGGACCGGTGCCGGTGCACGGCGTTCCTCGCGGTCATGCTCCATGGAATCGTCCTCATCCTTGTGCGATGTTGGGTGCTCGGACGTGTAGTGTTCATCGCCATCAGCGAGCCCAAGATAGATCATTGTCTTGCGCAGAGCGCCGGCCATGGTCGACTCCTAATCGTGTCCGTCAGCGGGCCGATCAGTGACTAAGCAGCCTTGGAATTCCCGCTATTACCTTCCAATACGTTGAACCTACCGCAACGCCGGACGCGGACCGAGAATATCGGAGCCGACGCGAAGGTGTGTCGCCCCGAACCGGACAGCCTGTTCCAGGTCCTGGCTCATTCCTGCCGAGATGGCGGCAGCCTGGGGGTGGGCCTCGGTGAGCCGGGCGGACAACTCCGCGAGCTTTTCAAAGGCCTGCGCCGGATCCGCGCCGAGGGGGGCCACCGCCATCACGCCGGCGAGGCGGAGCCCTGCCGCTGTTGCCAGTTGTTCTGCCAAGGCGGGAACGTCCGCGGCCAGGGCACCTCCGCGGTGTCCGCTCGCATCCTTGTCCAGGTTGACCTGGATGAAGCACTCCAGTGGAGCCCGCCCGGTCCGGTCCTGCTCGGCGGCCATGGCCTTGGCCAGGGCATCAGCCAGCTGAGGCCGGTCCACGGAGTGCACGGCGTGGGCATAGCCGACCACAGACTTGGCTTTGTTGGTCTGCAGTTGGCCTATGAAGTGCCAGCGGAGCCGCAGACTGCGCAGCATGTCGGCTTTCGCGGCGGCTTCCTGGTCCCGGTTTTCGCCGGCGTCAGTGATCCCGAGCGCCGCGAGCCGGCGGATGTCTTCCGCCGGACGAAACTTCGTGACCACAATCAGCTGGGGAGGCTGGGCTTGGCGGCCTGCTGCCGCGACGGCGTCCCCGATCCGCTGCATGAGTGCCGCGAGCCGCTCCCGCAGCTGTTCCAGCCGGGCATCAGGCTGGGTGTCGTCCACGGCGTTCACTGCTGCGCCGCCCCGGCGTCAGCCCAGACGAGCCCGGCGAATCTGCCGGTGCGCGGGTCACGGCGGTAGGAGAAGAGGCCGGGATCCTCCAAGGTGCAGTGGCCGGAGTACTCGACCACGACGCCGGCGTCGTGCAGTTGGCTGCGGACAGCCGCCGGCAGGTCCAGGCCCGGAGTTCCCCGGGCGGTGGTGCACCGGGCCGCTGGCACGACGCCAGCGACGTCGTCGCGCATGTCGGCGGGAACTTCGTAACACTGTCCGCAAACGGACGGGCCGATCCAGGCAGCGATCGCCGATGCGCCGAGCTCCTGCATGCGGGCCACGGCCGCAGGGACGACAGCGGACGCGACGCCCGGGCGCCCTGCGTGCACGACGGCCAGGACCGGGCCCTCTCCGCGCGGCCGGTCCCCTATGAGGACGATGGGCACGCAGTCGGCCACCATCACGGCGAGGGGCTCCCCAAGGGACACCAAGGCATCCGCCGTCGGCACGTCGGCAGCCCAGGCGTCAGCCGGCCCGGCAGTCCCGATGACTGCCACGGAGTTGCCGTGGACCTGGTTCATGTACTGGAACCGCCGGTCGCCGAAATCCAGCGCCAGTTCGATATCGCGGCGCCGGGCCCTGACGGCCGCTGGATCGTCGCCGACATGGAGCGCCAGGTTGCCGGCCGCCGCGTCCGTGAAGGCCACCCGGATTCCCGGCCTCACTTCCGCCTGCCACGAGAACACTCAGAACACCGCCCACTGTTGATTCCGGAACTTCGATCTTATGAGAAAAGCACCATGGCACTGCCATCAGGCAGTGCCATGGTGCTTTCGGACTTTACTTCAGGAAGTCAGGGACATCCAGGTCATCGGAGCGGCGGCCGGACAGGTCCGGCTCCACAACCGAAGGAAGGTCGACGTCGAAGCCGGCGTCGGCCGGGACGGCGGACGGGCGCTGCTGGCCCCAGCCGCCGTAACCGGAAGCACCGACTGTGGCGTGCAGCGGCTGCACCTGGGCCGAGGACGGAGCCTTGGCCGGGGCCGGAGCTGCTGCCGGCACTGCGGGTCGCTGCGGTGCCGACTGCGGCAGCGACTGGTCCATGGAGGGCGAGGTGGCCTTGACGTCGTCGAAGCCGGCCGCGATGACCGTGACGCGGGCCTCGTCACCGAGGGCGTCGTCAATGACTGCACCGAAGATGATGTTGGCTTCCGGGTGGGCGACTTCCTGGACCAGCCGGGCGGCCTCGTTGATCTCGAAGAGGCCGAGGTCCGAGCCGCCCTGAATGGACAGCAGGACGCCGTGCGCGCCGTCAATCGATGCTTCAAGCAGCGGGGAGGCAATGGCCAGTTCGGCCGCCTTGACCGCGCGGTCCTCACCGCGGGCAGAACCGATGCCCATCAGTGCCGAGCCTGCGCCCTGCATGACCGACTTGACGTCGGCGAAGTCGAGGTTGATCAGGCCGGGAGTGGTGATGAGGTCGGTGATGCCCTGGACACCGGACAGCAGGACCTGGTCCGCGGACCGGAACGCGTCAAGAACAGAAACGTTGCGGTCGCTGATGGAGAGCAGGCGGTCGTTCGGAATGACAATGAGGGTGTCGACCTCGTCGCGGAGGGCGTCGATTCCGGCTTCAGCGGAGCCCGCGCGGCGGCGGCCCTCGAAGGTGAAGGGGCGGGTGACAACGCCGATGGTCAGTGCGCCAAGCGACCGGGCGATCCGGGCGACGACCGGGGCGCCGCCAGTGCCGGTGCCACCGCCTTCACCGGCTGTGACAAAGACCATGTCAGCGCCGCGGATGACCTCTTCGATTTCCTCTGCGTGGTCCTCGGCTGCCTGACGGCCGACGTCCGGGTTCGCGCCGGCCCCCAGGCCGCGCGTCAGCTCACGCCCAATGTCGAGCTTGACGTCGGCATCACTCATCAACAATGCCTGCGCATCGGTGTTGACTGCGATGAATTCGACGCCGCGAAGACCGACTTCGATCATGCGGTTGACTGCGTTCACGCCACCGCCGCCGATGCCGACGACCTTGATGACGGCCAAGTAGTTCTGCGGAGCTGCCACGTTACGTGTCCCTTGTTCGTGTTCTATTGCGAAAACTGATGGAGTCGTACTTGAAGCTTTGAACCTTAACCTTCGACTTGAGGGTTATAGTTATGTCAAGTAACTCATGCGTCGACGCTATTTCCTATGCAGCCGACATTCAATAACCGGCCCCGCGTGTCGCCGTAATACCGCGAAAATCGCTCCTCGCGGGCCCGGGCGCTACTCGGCGTTCCGGGGCCGTCACCAAGTGCGGGCTCACTATCGCGTGACCGGATGCCGGGGCACGCTGATGTCGTAAATCCGGACTGGATTCTTTGGATCCGCGGGGGCCTTCAGCAGGGCCTGCAGCACCCTGGCCTTGAGCTCTTTTTCCCCCGCATTACCCCACACTATCGTCTGGCCGTCCACGAGCTTGAGTTCCACGGCATCGACAGACGAAGCCGAGGCGCTGGCGAGCCGGGAGAGAACTTCCGCGGGCAACGCGCCCAGGACCTCCGTGGTAGCACGGAACAAGTCCTTGGGCAGGGTGCCGTTACCGCCGTCAATGACCGGAAGGCGTGTCGACGCCGGGTCGGCGGCATCGCTCAGCCTCACACCGTCGACGTCGACCATCTGGTACGTCTGGCCCTGTTTGACCAGCGCCACCGGCACCCGCTCGGTCACCTTGACCTGCAGCGTCGAGGGCGGGCGGGCTTCGGTGGTGACTTCCTTGACCTGAACGAGGGGCTGCAGGAGGGCAGTCACGTCGTCGTCGCTGATCTGTGGCAAAGGCTTGCCCTGCAGCGGCGCGAGCGCCGTTTTTACCTGGTCGGGCGTCAGCATATTGGTGCCTTCCACGGAGACCGTGGTCAGCGCCAGGACGGGCGAATAGACGGCCGCCACAAGAAGTCCCGCAATGAGGACCGCCAGTGCGGCGAGGGTTCCCCACACGAGCCGCCTGCGCCGTTTGGCCCGGGGTTCGGGAAAGGACAGCACGTTGCCCTGCGGTGGCAACTTTCCCGCGGCGGCAGCGGTCCCCGCACTGTCCTTGGACGCCGTAATGACGTCGGCGGATGCCATACCACTGCCCGTCGACGGCGCGTTGCGCCCTGCCGGCAGATAGCCGGGCCTGCGGGTGCTAGGCATCGGAAGTGCCGCCGTTCAGGTCTGCGCCGTTCGGGGCGGCGGCGTTCGGGTATGCGCCGTTCAGGGCTGCGGCGTTCAGGGCTGCGACGATCAGCGGCCCGTAGGCCGTGACGTCCCCAGCGCCGACCGTGAGCACTATGTCACCCGGGGCGGCGGCGGACACGACGGACTGCACAGCCTCAATCCCCGGGCCCACGAGGCGTCCGCCGGCACCAAGGTGCGCGGCGATCAGTTGGCTGGTGACGCCCGGAATCGGATCCTCACGGGCCGGATAGATATCCAGGACGAGGGCGGAGTCGGCGGCGTTGAGGGCGTCGGCGAATTCTGCTGCGAATTCCCGGGTCCGGGAAAACAGGTGCGGCTGGAAGAGGACATGCAGCTTATGGCCCCCGGCCACCGACCGCGCTGCGGCCAGGGCGGCCCGCACTTCGGTGGGGTGGTGGGCGTAGTCGTCATAGACCCGGACACCGCAGCCTTCGCCTTTGAATTCAAAGCGCCGGGACGCGCCCGTGAAGTGGGCCAGCGCACCGGCGGCAACGCCGGGATCCACGCCGAGTTCCAGGGCGACGGCGAAGGCCGCCGCCGCGTTGAGGGCGTTATGGCGTCCGGGGACGTGCAGCTCGAGCGGGAAGCGTCCCTCGGGCGTGCTGATGGAGACGTCCCCCGGGCCGCCGTCGTGCAGGACGAGCTCGGCGTCAGCGCCGGTGCCGTAAAGCACCACCCGGGTGTTGCCCCGCTCCAGAGTCCGCCGGGCAAGGGCGCGGGCTCCGGCGTCGTCCGCGCAGGCCACCAGCACCCCGTCGGCCGGGAGCAGGGCCGTGAAGCGGTCGAAAGAGGCGTAGACGGCCTCGGCCGTCCCGTAGTAGTCAAGGTGGTCCGGTTCAACGTTGGTCACCACGGCGATCTGTGGACGGTAGTTCAGGAAGGAGCCGTCGGACTCGTCGGCTTCGGCGACGAAGATCGGGGTGGTGCCGCTCGCGGCGTTGACCCCCAGCGCGGGGACGTTTGCGCCGATCGCGAAGGACGGGTCCAGGCCGGCGCCCTGCAGAAGGACGGTAATCATTGACGTCGTGGTGGACTTGCCGTGGGTGCCGGCGACGGTGACGGCGGTGTCCGCAGCCATGGCGGCTGCCAGCGCCTCGGAGCGGTGCAGCACCGGGAGCCCGGCGCTGTGGGCGGCGGCCATCTCGGGATTATCCGCACGGATGGCCGAGCCTGCGACGACGCTTTGCGCGTCACCGAGGTTCACGGCGTCGTAGCCGACGCAGATCCTGGCCCCCGCTGCGGCGAGGTCGGCCATGACCGGTAAATCCTTGGCGTCGGAGCCGCTGACCGGCAGGCCACGGGCCACCAGGACGCGGGCCACGGCGGACATTCCGACTCCCCCGATGCCGATGAAGTGGACGCGGCCCAGTGACTCGCCGGTGCGGGTGGGCAGGGATTCGGTGTGGTGTTCGGGCTCGTGGTCGGGCTGGGTCATTTCCGTTACCGCTTCCTGCTGTGGTGCTTGGAGGACGTTGCCGCCGGCGAGCCTGCGCCTGCTGCGGCAGCGGCTTCCAGGACGAGATCGGCCATCCGCCGGTCGGCGTCCCGGATGCCGAGTTTTTCGGCGCTGGCCGCCATGCGTGCGAGCCGGTCGGGATCCTGCAGCAGGGGGATGAGATGGCCGCTGATCCAGTCCGGGGACAGCGTGCTGTCCGGAACCAGCAGGGCGCCGCCTGCCTCGACGAGGCCCGCGGCATTGAGCGCCTGCTCGCCATTGCCGATCGGCAGCGGCACGAAGACCGCGGGCAGGCCGACGGCGGCGACCTCGCAGACTGTGGCTGCGCCCGAGCGTGCCAGCAGGACATCGGCTGCGGCGTACACGGCTTCCATGCCGTCGACGTATTCGCGCTGGACGTAACCGGGGGCCGTCAGGAGCTTGCCGCCGGCGTCGTGCACTGCCTTGCCACGGCCGGTGATATGCAGGGTCTGGATGCCCGCCTCGGCGAGGACGTTCACAGACGCCGCAATGGTGCGGTTGATGCTCTGAGCTCCCGAAGATCCGCCGGTGACGATCAGGGCCGGGCGGTCCGGGTCGAGGCCGAGGGCTTCCCGGGCCGCTGTCCGGGCCGCTGACCGGTCAAGGCCGGAGATTTCTTTGCGCATCGGCATGCCGACGTGGCGGGCGGCGCCCAGTTTTGTTGCTGCGAACGCCACCGCAACGTGGCCGCCGAGCCGGGCGCCCACACGGTTTGCCAGCCCCGGGCGGGTGTTCGCCTCGTGGATGACAATGGGAATCTTGCGGCGCCAGGCCGCGACGTACATGGGGGTGCAGACGTAGCCCCCGACACCGACCAGGACGTCAGCCTCCGCCTCATCGAGGATGGCGCCGGCCTGTTTCACGGCGCCGGCGAGCCGGCCGGGCAAACGCAGCATGTCCGGGGAGGGCCGGCGCGGGAAGGGCACCCGGTTGACCGTGGCGAGGTCGAGCCCGGCGGCCGGGACCAGACGGGCTTCCATCCCGCCCGGAGAGCCCACGGCCAGGAGCCGGACGTCGGGGCGGACCTCCCGGAGGGTGTTGGCGATGGCCAGGAGGGGGCTGATGTGCCCGGCAGTTCCGCCGCCGGCAAGGACGACGGACAATGACGACTCGGTGTTCATGGGAACCTATTTACGCTTTCGTGCGGGGTTGGCGGGGGCTGGCCTTCGGGTGCCGGCCCCCGGTGAGGCTGAACGGTTGCCGGGTTTGGTGGTGGCCGGGGCCGCGTTCGGGGCCGCATCCCTGCCGGCCCCCGGTGAGGCTGAACGGTTGCCGGGTTTGGTGGTGGCCGGGGCCGCATCCCGGGCGGCGCCTCGGTCCGTTCTTGGGGGCGCGCTGCGTTCCGTGGTCCGGGCGACGCCGTGGGCTGCACTCCGGGCCGCGGTCAGCTTCCGTAAAGATGTTGCCAGCCCGGCTGGCCCGAACCTGAACAGGCGGTCCGGCTGGAGCCCGGGATCCATTTGGGCCCGGGCGAGGGACAGGACCACGCCGATTGCGCACAAGGACATGAGCAGCGCCGAGCCGCCGTAGGAAATAAACGGAAGCGGAATTCCCACCACGGGGGCCAATCCGGTGACCACCGCCATATTGACGGTCGCCTGGCCGAGGAGCCAGACCATGATGGTGCCGGCCAGGACGCGGTGGAACATGTCTTTCTGGGCCACCACGACACGGTAGATTGCGGTGCCGAGGATGGCGAAAAGGACGAGCACCACGAGGGTTCCGACGAGCCCGAGTTCCTCGCCGATGATGGCGAAGATGAAGTCGTTGTGGGCTTCGGGAATCCAGCTGTACTTCTGCCTGCTCTGGCCCAGGCCCACGCCGAACCAGCCGCCGGAGGCCAGTCCGTACAGGCCGTTGGTGGACTGGTAGTTCACGTCGGAGCCGTCAGCGCAGGTCTGTCCGGTCCAGGACAGGATTCGGCAGATGCGGTTGGGGCTGGTGATGGCCAGCACCACGGTGCCGGCGGCCAGGACGACGCCGGCGAGTCCGAAGAGGTAGAGCCGCACGCCGGCGAAGAACAGGGCGGCTGCGGTGATCATCATGACGATCATGGCGGTGCCGAGGTCGTTGCCCATGAGAATAAGCCCGATCACGCCGGCGGCGCCAGGGAGGACGACCGGCACCAGGGCGTGCTTCGCCTGCGACAGCAAGTTTGCTTTACGGTCCAGAACAGTGGCCATCCACAAGGCCAGCGCAAGTTTGGCTGCTTCGGAGGGCTGGAATGTGAAGGGGCCGACGTCGATCCAGTTCTGGTTGCCGAGGGCGCTGCGGCCCACAAGCAGTACCAGCCCGAGCAGCACGAACGCCACGACGATCGCGATCCAGGCCCCGCGCTTGAGCCAGACCACGTTGACCCGTGAGAGCAGGAACATGGCAAAGAGACCGATTCCGGCGAACAATCCCTGCTTCAGGGCGGCCGAGTAGGGCGACTCCCCTGCCGCGATCGCCTCAACACTGGAAGCGGAGAGCACCATGAGGATGCCGATCGCCGTGAGCGCCAAGGTGGATCCCAGGATCAGGTAGTAGGTGGAGCCGTTGCGCGACTTTCCGGAACCTTCCAGGGCGGACCAAAAACTCCGGTACCAGCCCCGGATGCTGCGACCGGCCGATTGCAGGCCGGTGCGCGGCCGCCCGAGCGGCGCCTTGGCCACGGGTCGCTGTTTGGCGGCCGATGCGGCCGCGGGGGTACGTGTGGGCGTGCTGACCATTGTTACTCCTCGGTGGTCTGAGCCTGCCCTTCCACGAGCTCGCGGACAGCTTCGATGAAGGCGTCGCCACGGTGAGCGTAGGAAGAGAACTGATCCATGGATGCAGCCGCCGGGGCCAAAAGCACAGTGTCACCGGAGGCAGCCAACTGCGCTGCCGACGCAACGGCCCGGGCCATCACAGTCTCACCGGGAATCGGCGGGGGCGCTGCTACGGCGTCGGCCGTTCCGGCAGTCTGCACCACTTCAGTTTCGCCCTTCCCCGCACCGATCACGGGGACATCCGGCGCGTGTCGCTGCAGAGCGGAGCGGAGATCCCCGGAGTCCGTGCCGATCAGGACCACAGCCTTAAGCCGGCCGGCATTTTCCTGGATCAGCGGCCCGTAATTGACACCTTTGGACAGCCCTCCGGCGATCCAGACAACATTGGTAAACGCGGACAGCGCGGCAGCCGCGGCATGCGGATTGGTGGCCTTCGAGTCATTGACCCACAGAACGCCGTTGTGACGGGCGACCGGCTGGATCCGGTGGTCTCCCGGCAGGTAGTCCAGCAGCCCCTTGCGGACGGCGGCCGGCTCGACGCCGTACGCGCGCACCAGGGCCGCGGCGGCGAGGGCGTTGGCCACCATGTGGCGCGGAGCGACGGCGCCGAGGTCGGAAACGGAGGCAAGTTCGGCGGCGCTGTCCTTGCGCTCGGCGATGAACGCGCGGTCCACCAGCAGTCCTTCGACGACGCCGAGCATGCTCACCGCCGGTGTCAGCGTAGTGAAAGCCACGGCACGGCAGCCGTCGACGACGTCGGCGTCCTCCACCATGCGTTCGGTTTCGATCTGCTCCGCGTTGTAGATGCAGGCCTTTTGGGTGTGTTCGTAGACCTTGGCCTTGTCCGCCAGGTAGGAGGCGTAGGAGCCGTGCCAGTCGACGTGGTCCTCCGCGACATTCAGGCAGACGCTTGCCACCGGCGAGACCGAGTGGCTCCAGTGCAGCTGGAAGCTGGAGAGTTCAACGGCGAAGACGTCGTAGTCCACCGGATCGCGCAGGGCGTCCAGGATCGGTGTGCCCACATTGCCCACGGCGATGGCTTTCAGTCCTGCCGCCTGCAGCATCGACTCGGTCAGTCCGACGGTGGTGGTCTTGCCATTGGTGCCGGTGATGGTGAGCCAGTCGGCGGTTTTGCGTCCCTGGCGTTTCCGCAGCCGCCAGGCAAGTTCGACGTCGCCCCAGACCGGGATGTGGGCCCGGGCCGCGGCAGCGAGCAGGGCCTGGTCAGGCCGCCAGCCCGGTGACGTAACGACCAGGTCCGGCAGCGCACCGTCGATTTTGGGCACGGCATCCACAGCGTCCTCACCGAGCAGGACGTCGACAGCGCCGACGATCCGCAGGGTGTCCGCCTGGGCGTGCGCCTTGGCGCCGGTGGCGGCATCCACCACCACCACCCGGGCGCCAAGTTCGATCAGCGTGTCCGCGGCAGCGAAACCGGAGATCCCGATGCCGGTGACGACCACCCGGAGTCCGGCCCAGCCGGAGTCCCAGCTGGTCAGGTTCTCGACCCGGGCTGAGGTGGTCAGGGGTTCGGGAATCGGACCGCTCACAGGAGTACCACCCATTCGGCGTAGAAGACGCCCAGCCCGGCGGCGACGAAGAGTCCGCAGAGGATCCAGAACCGGACGACGACGGTGACCTCTGCCCAGCCCTTGAGTTCGAAGTGGTGCTGGAGCGGGGCCATTTTGAAGAACCGTTTGCCCTTGGTGATTTTGAAGTAACCCACCTGGATAATCACCGAGAGGGTGATCAGGACGAAGAGGCCGCCGATGAAGGCCAGCAGCAGCTCGGTCCGGGACAGGATGGCGAAACCGGCGACGGCGCCGCCAATGGCCAACGACCCGGTGTCCCCCATAAAGATCTTGGCCGGTGAGGTGTTCCACCACAGGAAGCCGACCAAGGCGGCGCTGAGGATGGCGGCGAGCAGGGCGAGGTCCAGCGGATCGCGGACGCTGTAGCAGCCGGCGCCGGCTTGCCGGGGTGAGCCGCAGGCCTGGTTGCTCTGCCAGAT
Source organism: Arthrobacter sp. MP_M4 (assembly GCF_035984855.1). Taxonomy (NCBI): domain Bacteria; kingdom Bacillati; phylum Actinomycetota; class Actinomycetes; order Micrococcales; family Micrococcaceae; genus Arthrobacter; species Arthrobacter sp. MP_M4. The sequence continues at coordinate 63,482 of NZ_JAXCHX010000017.1, read as the reverse complement.
TCCCATCAGCGTGTACGCGCCGAAGACCATAACGGACGCACCGGCAGCGAGTCCGTCGAGGCCGTCAGTGAGGTTCACGCCGTTCGTGGCGGCGGTGATGATCAGGTTTGACCACAGTACGAAGAGGAGGGCGCCGACCACCGTGCCGGCGAAAGCCAGGTTCAGCCAGGGGATGTCGCGGACCAGGGAGATCTGGTAGGACGCGGGGGTGAGGTCGTTTTCGTCGGGGAACTGCAGGGCAAGCACCGCGAAGATGATGCCCACGGCAGCCTGCAGGAGGAGCTTGGCTTTGGCGTTCAGGCCCAGGCTTCGCTGCTTGGAGATCTTGATGAAATCGTCCAGGAATCCCACCAGGCCCATGCCGACCATCAGGAACAGCAACAGGAGGGCCGACGCTGACGGGCCGGGCGAGTCAGGATTGATCAGCCACATGACGAAGTGGGTGATGCCGTAGCTGGCCAGCACCGCGAGAACCACGACCGTGCCGCCCATTGTGGGGGTGCCGCGCTTGGTGTGGTGCGAGGTGGGGCCGTCATCCCGGATGAATTGCCCGTAGCTCTTCCGGACCAGGTAGCGGATAAACAGCGGGGTGCCCAGGAAGGCGAACAACAGGGCCAGTCCGGCGCCCATCAGCAGTGCAATCACAGCAGCGCACTCCCTTCAGTGGCGGTTCCGGCAGCGGGGCCGGCAACAGGTCCGGCAGCGCCGGTGGTGGGTCCGGCAGCGCCGGTGGTGGGTCCGGCAGTAGTTCCGGGGGCTCGTGGGGGCAATGCTATCCGATCACCCAAATGACGCAGTCCAATGCTGTTGGAGGATTTGAACAGCACCAGGTCACCGGGCAGCAGCTCGTCCTGCAACAACTCGTACGCTTCCTCCGCGGTTTCCGCGAAGACACACTCGTTGCCCCAGGATCCCTCGTTGACGGCGGAGACGTAGAGCGAACGGGCCTCGCGTCCGACGACGAGGAGCCGCGAAATATTCAGCCGGACCACCTGCGTGCCGACGATCATGTGTTCCCGGATGGAATCCGGTCCGAGCTCCAGCATCGCTCCGAGCACAGCCCACGTCCGGCGGCCCCGGCCGAGGTCCGCGAGGGTGCGCAGAGCGGCGCGCATGGACTCCGGGTTGGCGTTGTACGCGTCGTTGATGATGGTGACGCCGTCGGTCCGCTCGGTGCGCTCCATGCGCCAGCGGCTGGCGGCCGTCTGGGCGGTGAGGGAGGCGGCGATCCGGTCCGCGGGGACGCCGGCAGCGTGCGCTGCCGCTGCCGCTGCCAGCAGATTGGCGGTGTGGTGGGCGCCGATCAACTTGGCTGCGACATGGTGCCCTTCGCTGTCACCGGGCAGGAACAAGTCAAATTCGGGACAGCCGCCGGCCGTGAGCCCCACGCCGTCGGCGCGGACCAGCTCAGCACCGGCTGGTTGGGGCGGGCCGCCGCGGGACGGCTGGGCGGTGTAGCCAAGGATGCTGGCGCGGGTGCGGGCAGCCATTGCAGCGACACGGGCGTCGTCAAGGTTGAGGACGGCGGTGCCGCCGGCCGCAAGGGCTTCGACGAGCTCACCCTTGGCCCGGGCGATGTTCTCAACGCCGCCAAACTCGCCGGCATGGGCGGTGCCGACGCCGAGAACCACTCCAATGTCGGGATGGACCATCGCGGCGAGGTAGCTGATGTGGCCCACTCCTGTGGCGCCCATCTCGATCACGAGGTAGCGGGTGTCCGGCCCGGCTTGGAAAACGGTCAGCGGCACTCCGACTTCGCCGTTGTAGGAACCCTGCGGGGCGACAGTAGTGCCCTCCGCGCCGAGGATCCCGGCCAGCAGGTCCTTGGTGGTGGTTTTCCCGGCGGACCCGGTGATGCCGATCACGGTCAGCGGCTCACCGTTGGCGGCGCGGCTGGCGCGGATCCGTCGGACGGCTTCCGCAGCGAGGGCGCCCATCGCCAGGACCGAGTCCTGGACCACGACGGCGGGAAAGGTGCTCCCGGCGCCGTCGGCAACATCGTGTTCGACCAGGGCAAGCACGGCGCCGCGTTCGAAAGCCGCGGACACGAAGTCGTGCCCGTCGGCCGTCTCCCCGGGCTTGGCCACGTAGAGGGATCCCGGGGAGGCTTCACGGGAGTCGGTTACCACCGAGCCGGGTGTAATGTCCGGTGCGGCGGCCAGCCGGCCGTTGGTTATGTCGGCGATTTCCGCCGCGGTAAATGCAATCATCTCGGTTTAGGACTCTATCCGCTGGTCTTCGAGAACGGTGAATCCCCGGGCTGTCAAGGCGGAGCGGAGCTCCACCCTGTCGTCGAGGGCGAGGTTGACGCCCTTGACTTCCTGCCAAATTTCGTGGCCCCGCCCTGCGACGAGGATGGTGTCGGCCGGACCCGCAATCTCCGCGGCTTTCCGGATGGCTGCGGCGCGGGGGAAGACCTCAAGGATGGTGCAGTCCAGCCCCTCGCGTTCTTTGGCCTCCACGGCCCCGGCCAGGACGTCGGCGCGGATTCCTGCGGCGTCCTCGTCGTGCGGGTCATCGTCGCTGACAAGAACGGTGTCGGCCAGGCGTGCTGCGATGGCACCCATGGCGGGCCGTTTGCTCTGGTCCCGCTGTCCCGTGGCGCCGAAGACGACAATTACCCGGGACCCGGGCTCCGGCGAGCGGACCGCTTCGAGTGCGCGGGCCAGGGCGTCCGGGTTGTGGGCAAAATCAACCACTGCTGCGGGGGCCGTCGATACGAGCTGCATGCGGCCGGGGACGGCGACGGTGAAGGGGTCGGCCGCATCGAGCGCGGACTGGACTGTGGCGGCATCCTGGCCGCCGGCGAGCACCATGACCGTCGCAAGCGCCGCGTTGGCGACATTGAAGCTTCCGGGCAGGCCGGTGTGGACGCGGAGTTCCGTGCCGTCCCGGTGCCGGAGGATAAAGTCCGTCCCGAGTCCGCGCGGGGCCGGATCAAGCACCACCCAGTCGGCTGCTGCGGGGGTCTCCCGCGATGGGCTGGATGGCTGTGTGGCCAGCGTGGTGACCGGGACGCCCGCGGCAACGGCGAGCTTGACGCCCCAGTCGTCGTCGACCGTCACGACGGCGGAGCGGGCCCGCCCGGGCGTGAACAGCTGCGCCTTGGTCTGGAAGTACTCCGCCATGCTCCCGTGCAGGTCCAGGTGGTCCTGGGTCAGGTTGGTGAACCCGGCGACGTCGAACTCGACGCCGTCGACGCGGTGGAACGCGATCGCATGCGAGGAGACCTCCATCGAAGCGGCGTCGAGGCCGCGTTCGCGCATCAGCGCCAGGAGGGCGTGGACATCGGTGGACTCCGGCGTCGTGAGGAGGCTGGGTATCGGCTCGCCGCCGGCCAGGATTTCGATGGTGCCGATCAGCCCTGTCTTCTGGCCGAGGGCCTGCAACAGGGCGTTGAGGAAGTAGGTGGTGGTGGTCTTGCCGTTGGTGCCGGTGACGCCGTAAAGAGCCGGCGACGCTGTATCGGCGGGCCTGCTGCGGTAGATCAGGGCGGACAGCCCGCCGACCAGGTTGCGGGGCTCCTCGGCCAGCAGCACGGGCACGGCCATGTCGTGCGAGACGGCCAGCAGGCGCGCTCCGGCGTCGTCCGTCAGCACGGCGGCGGCCCCGGCCGCCACAGCCTGGGAGACGAAGTCGGCCCCGTGCCGGCTGGCGCCGGGAAGGGCGACGTACAGGTCGCCGGGCTGCACGGTGCGGGAGTTGAGCGAGATCCCGGTGACCGGCACGGAGCCGGAGGCGCCGGGGACAACGACGCCGATCGACGTCCCGATGGTTGCCAACGGAACTGCGGCGACCGCTGTGGGCCGGAAGCCCGGGGCTGAACCTGGACCGGCCGGCTCGGCGGATGTGCCGGGGGCATTCTGATCTGACAAGTGGATCTCCATAGGTGGTGCTGGTGGATCTGGCGTTGCGCGCGGAGAAAGGCTCCGGCCCACTGGCTCAGTCTCCCGGTGCAGGTTCGCGGACGTGCGGGGTGGTGCTATTTTTTGGCGTATTGCGGCAGCCGGGCGGGCGTACCGGTGGACGGCGGGACGTTGTAGGTCCGCAGCGCCTGGCTCATGACCGACCGGAAGACCGGTCCGTTCGAGATTCCGTAGATATCGCCCTTGGGCCGTTGCAGGACCACTTCAACAATAAACCGGGGATCATCCATCGGCGCCATCCCCACCATGGAAGCCGTGTAGCCGCAGAAGCCTGCGGTCCCGTCGTCGCAGGGAGATTGCGACGTGCCGGTCTTGGCTCCGACCCGGTAGCCGTCGAGTCCGGCTTCCTTGATCTGGCCTTCGGTGACGGCGCTTTCCAGGATGTCCCGCACCTGCCGGGCGGTGTCCGGGGAAACGATTGTCCGCGGGTCCTGCACAGGTGCTTTTTCCTCGGTGCCGTCCGGATTGACGTAGCTGTCGATCAACCTCGGCTGGAGCATCACACCGTTGTTGGCGATGCTCTGGAATGCCCGGACAGTCTGCAGCGTCGACTGCGAGACGCCCTGGCCGAACAAGACGGTGTATTCCTGGCGGCCGTCCCATTGCTCGTAGGGGGTGAGGATACCCTGGGCCTGGGCCGGAAGTCCGACGTCCGGCGCTTCCCCGATGCCGAACTTCTTCAACCAGTTGTAGCGCTGCTCTTTGCTGAGCCGTTGCCCGGCCATGACGGTACCGGTGTTCATGGACCAGCCGAGGATGCCGGCGAGGGTCCGGTCCTCAGTGCCATGGGTGAAGGCGTCATTGAACGTCTGGCCATCGACGGTGTAGGAGGGCGGAATGGTGAACTTGTCCAGCGGGTTGGACAGTCCCTCCTCGATCAGGGCGGAAGCTGTGATCATCTTTTCCACCGACCCGGGCTCGTAGGCGGCGGTCACAGCACGGACACCGCGGTCCTTGGCCTCGACTTTGCCGGGGTCGTTGGGGTCCGGTGCGTTGGTGTCCGCCATGGCGACGATGTTGCCGGTCTTGATGTCCTGGACGATCACGACGCCCCACTCGGCGCTGAGTTTGTCCCGCTGGCTCTGGATCGCTTGTTGAGCGTAGTACTGGAGGTCGGAGTTCAGGGTGAGTTTGACGTCCTTGCCGTCCACGGCCGGAGTCAACTGGTCTACCCCGACCGGGATGCGCAGGCCGTCGGCACCGATCTCGAACAGCCGTTTGCCCGGGGTGCCCTTGAGGATCTCGTCCTGGGTCTGCTCCAGCCCGGCCTGGCCGGTGGTGCCGTCCTTCAGGAATCCCACAATTCCGCCGGCCACCGAGCCGTTGGGGTACACCCGTTTGCTGGTGCCTTCGGTGACGACCCCTGGGATTTGGAGCTTGGAGATCCGGTCCTCGACGTCAGGCTTGAGGTCCTTCGCCACGATGTAATAGCGCTGGTCCCCGGTCAGGGCGGTCTTGACGGCGTCCTCGTCCATGCCCAGAACGTCGGCCAGCTCCGAGATGCCCTGGTCACGGGAGATCTTGACGAGCTCTTCCTTGCCGTCCACCGGCTCCAGCCGGCGGAACGACTCGGTTTTGGTGTTGACTGTCTGGTCAACAACCAGGTTGTAGCGGATGACGCTGCTGGCCAGGATGTTTCCGTTGGAGTCAAGGATGCTGCCGCGCTCAGCGGGCAGCTCAATGGGCGTCAGCCTGTTCTGGAGCGCGGCCTCGGCCATGCCCCCTGCGTCCAGGCCCTGGACCATGAAGAGTTTTCCACCGACGACGAGCAGGAGCGTGAGCATGACGCCGAGCCCCAGCCGCAGGCGCCGCGTCGCGCTCGGCGCTTCCGTCTTGACTGCCTTGCCGGTCTTCTGCGCCACGATAAATCCTTGCTGCTTGCCTGGCTGGTGGTCCGTCCTGCGTTAGTGTCCCGGGACCTTTTGCGCGGGGGCCGGTACTGACCCTCCGTGGAGTTCGGCGGCGGGTGCTGCCGGGGCGACGGCGGCCGCTGCGGGCGCCGCTCCAACGGTACCCGCTGCTGCGCCGTCTCCGGCCCCGTCGGCGGGCTTCCGGTTGGCGAGCGGTTCCTGCACGGTGGCCGGCGGAACGACGCTGAGTTGTCCCGCCACCGCCGGAGCGGCAATAACGGCTCCGGCGGCGTCACCCTTCACTGCCGGCTTGGCCTTGCCCGTGACGGTCAGGGTGGACAGGTCGATCTGGCCCTTGGTGGTGGAGGCCACCATGCCCAGCCCGGTGGCCTTGGCGGCCAGGTTCTGCGGGGCGTCGAAGTTCTGCACCTGCTGCGCAAGGTCCTGGTTCTGCTTGGTGAGCGAAGACTGCTCGCTCCGCAGCTGGACCAGCTGGTACTGGGCGGTGGAAACAGAGATGTTGAGGACCAGCACGGCCATCAGGGCCACGGCCAGAAGACCGAAGCAAAGCACCACGAACGGCGCCCGGCGTTTCCGCGGCGCCGACCGCACCAGCGAGAGCGGGGTGCGCGCTTTCCGGGACGGGCCGGTATCGGGAGTAATCCCGGGCAGGGCTCGGGCCGTCGCACCTGAGGCAACGGGGTATCTGCTGACAGCGGCGGTGCTCATGCGGCCCTCCTGGCTTTGATGCGTTCCACGGCGCGGAGCCTGGCGGAAGCGGCACGTGGATTTTCTGCGATTTCGTCGGCGGTGGGTACCTCAGTACCCTTCGTCAAAGTTTTCAGTTCTGCTTTGTGCTCTTCGAGCTCCACGGGGAAGCCGAGGGGCGCGGAGGACTTGGATCCTGCCTGAAAGAACGTCTTGACAATCTTGTCTTCGAGTGAGTGGTAGGACATGGCCACCACGCGGCCGCCAACGGCGGTCGCTGCGATGGCGGCCGGAATGGCGCGTTCCAGGACGTCGAGCTCTTCATTGACCTCAATCCGGAGCGCCTGGAAGGTGCGCTTCGCGGGGTGCCCTCCCGACTTGGCCGCGCCGGACGGGACGACATCCCGGATTTGTTCGACGAGCTCTCCCGTCGTGGTGAACGGTTTCTCGGAACGCGTGGTGACGATGCGGTTGGCGATGCGGCCGGCGAACTTCTCCTCGCCCCATTTCCGAATGATCCGGACGAGGTCCTCTTCGCTGTAATTGTTGACGACGTCCGCGGCAGTCTGGCCGCGGCTCATGTCCATGCGCATGTCCAGCGGGGCGTCGAACGAGTAAGCGAACCCGCGTTGGCGTTCGTCGAGCTGGAGCGAGGAGACGCCGAGGTCCAAAAGGATGCCATGGACCTCTTCAAAGCCGAGGTCCTCCAAAATGTCAGGAATTTCGTCATACACGGCGTGCACCAAGTCAATCCGGTCGGCGAAAGGCCGAAGGCGCTCCCCCGCGAGGGCCAGGGCTTCCTCATCACGGTCGATCCCGATCAGGTGCAGGTCCGGGAACCGCTGCAGCAGGGCCTCAGCATGGCCGCCCATGCCAAGGGTGGCGTCGATGACCACGGGGGTTTCGCCACGGCCGCGCGCCGCCTCGAATCCCGGGGCCAACAAACTGATGCACCGGTCCTTCAGGACCGGCACATGCCGTTCGGACGTGGGCTTCGACTGGTTGGCGTCCGTCATACCTGCGTCCTTTCGTTGTCCGGCTGATGTTTGGTGGGCGGCTGACTGCCAGTGCCGCTTCTTGATTCAGATCCCCATCCGCGCCTACCCGCGTTCGCCTGGCTCCGGGGAAGTGAGCCAGGAGAACAACCGGGTGGGCGGCTGGAGATCTCAATCAAGAACGGTGCACTGCTGGTTGTTGCATGTGGGGTTCTAGAGAATCCCCGGTATTGCGTCGTCGGTCTCCGAGAAGGCCGTTTCCTTCTCAGCGAGGTACTCGGTCCAAGCCTCGGCGTCCCAGATCTCTGCGCGGGTTCCTGCGCCGATGACGGCAAGTTCCCGGCCGAGCCCGGCATACTCCCGGAGCGCTGCGGGAATGGTCACGCGCCCCTGCTTGTCAGGTACCTCATCGGAGGCTCCCGACAGGAACACACGGATGTAGTCCCGGGCCTGCTTGCTGGAGATAGGAGCCTCCCGCATCTGCTCGTGAACCCGGCCGAATTCCGCCTCACTGAAGACGTAGATGCAGCGTTCCTGGCCCCTTGTGAGAACCAGTCCGCCGGCGAGCTCCTCGCGGAACTTGGCGGGGAGAATAATCCGGCCCTTTTCGTCCAGGCGCGGCGAATGTGTGCCGAGAAACACGGCCCACCGCCTGTCTGATCGTAGGAAGCCCAACGTCCCCCGTGTTGCCACTACCCTCTTACGTCCTCCACAGTACTCCACTTCCCTCCACAGTCAACGACACGCCGCAGGTTGCCGCCCCTATTTATGGGGCAGCTGCCGGCACGATCCCCGGGGCAGCCTGGTGGGCCGAAGTGGAGGAAATTTTGCCAGCCAGCTGCCGGCAGCCGGGGTTGGCCGGTCGACTGCAGGCTGTGCTGGCGGAATTTCCGGCTGGATAGACTGGCCGGAGCCGGCATTAACCAAAAAAGGCCCGCCGAAGCGGGTCTTTTACGCCACCGGGTGCGGCCGGTGGCGGGAAGTGGAGTGGGTGGCCGCTGGCCGGCGGATCAGGGCTCGCCGCGGTGCCGCTCGTCCCAGCGTTCCTCAAGATTGCTCATGAAGGAACTCCTGGGCTTGCCGGATTTCCCGGCCGGTCCCGGAGCCTTCGCCTTGCCGGCCCCGGCACCACGCATGGTCGCGTAATAAACGCCGGCGCCCATGACAACAAATCCCAGGACTCCGACCAGGATGTTCTGGATCGTCACGCCCAGGAGTAACAGGACCACACCGGCCAACGTGGCCAAAACGCCGATCACCAGATGGCGCGTTGACCACGACCGCCCGGCGTCCGAGCCCATGGAACTGGCGAATTTGGGATCGTCCTCATGCAGCTGCTTCTCAAGTTGCTCCAGCAACTTCTGTTCATGCTCCGAGAGCGGCATCACGACCTCCTTGAGTCGACCAGCGTCCAACTGACGTGGCCAGTGTCTTTAACCCCACAACGTGCGGGAATACCGTGTGGTTCCCATTCTCCGTCGCTGGTCGAATGGGGATTTTCACGGCCGCTTCCGGGGTGTTCAGCAGGTCATGCATCGGTGGCGAACGCTCGATCCAGTCATTGTCACACTTACGTATAACTAAGAATAGATTGTTGCGCGCTGTTCTGAAAGGTGCCGGAGGTCCCCTTCGCCCGCCGCGCCGGTACCTCAGGTTGCCGGTCTCAGCCCGGCGTGTTTCCGGGGTCCAGGAGCCGGGCTGGAAGCACCGACTTTGTCCCGAACTTCCGGGTCACTTGGTCCAGGACTTGCTCTGCAGCGCGCCAGTTGTCGTCCCGGCGGTCAAGGCTCAACTGCAGCGGTGCCTGCGCTGCCTCCTCGAGCTGTTCGGCCCGGATGCCTACGAGCCGGACGGTCATGGGACGGTCGCCGAGGGATTCGAGCAGTTGGACGGCGACGGCGTACAGCAGCTGTGCGCTGTCGATCGGGGTGCTCACCGTCCGGCTGCGGGTGATAGTGGAGAAGTCGGCGTAGCGCAGTTTCAGGGCCACGGTGCGTGCATGCATGCCGGCGCTGCGGAGCCGTTCCGCGGTGCGGTGCGAAAGGCGCAGCAGTTCCCGGTGCAGCAGCGCCTCGTCCGCCGTGTCCACGGCAAACGTCTCTTCCGCACCTATGCTCTTTTCAAGCCGGACAGGTGTCACCGGGCGGGGGTCAATCCCCCACGACAGCCGGTACACGTGCTCTCCCGAAGCGCCGAGCACTTTCCGCAGCGATGGCAGCGGAGACGCCGCGACGTCAGCGACGGTCCGGATGCCCATCCGGGACAACACCTCCACTGTTTTGGCCCCGACGCCCCAGAGGGCGCTCACCGGAAGGCTGTGCAGGTACGCGACTGTTTCCTCCGGACCGATGAGCAACAACCCGTCCGGCTTGCAGCGGGTGGACGCGATCTTCGCCACGAACTTGCTGGCGGCTATTCCCACGGATGCGGTGATGCCCAGTTCGCTGCGGACGCGGGTCCGGATGAGTTCGCCAATCTGGCGGGGCGGGCCGAGCCGCCGGATGGCGCCTCCGACGTCGAGGAAGGCCTCGTCCACACTGAGTGGCTCCACAAGTTCGGTGATCGAACCGAAGATCGCCATGATCTGGCCCGATACCTCCTGATACACCCTGTGCCGGGGCTCGATCACGGTCGCGGCAGGACACATGCGCATGGCAACCGCCATGGGCATGGCCGATTTCACGCCAAACCTGCGGGCTTCGTACGAGGCGGACAGTACGACGGATCGGTCGGCGGGGTAGCCGACAATGACAGGCCTGCCAACGAGCCCCGGGCGGCTGCGCAGCTCCACGGAAACGTAGAACGCGTCCATGTCCACGTGCATGATGCTGCTCCGCCGAAGCTCGCGCAATTGCTCTTCGCTGAACCGTCTGGCTGCGCCTTGGGGAGACTGCTCCCGCTGCTGTTTATCCTGGTCCGGCCGCACGACTTCAATCCTATGCCCGGGGACTGACTAAACTGGAGGCTGCATCCGGCGTCAACACCAGGAGGACAGTCTCTGTGAAGGTATTTGGACAGCGCAACCGTGCCGCGGGAGCCCTTGTGGCGGCGGCCGCGATGGCGGCCCTGGCCGCATGCACGCCCGCCGGCCCCGGAGCTGTTTCCTCGGACTCCCCCTCGGTTTCGGCTGCACCATCCTCGGCCCAGCCCGCCACGACGGTATCCGCCAGCGCCTCCGCAGAACCAGGCACATCGGCCACTGTCGGCGCCCTGGTACCGGGATTTCCGGCGACGCTCCTGCCGGTGATGCCCGGCGCCAAAGTTGTCTCGAGCAGTTTCGATAAGACCACTACGCCGGCCACCGTTGCACTCGTGGGCAGCATCACCGCACCGTCCGCCGACGTGCTGGCGTTCTATACAAAGGAACTTCTTGCCCAGGGCTTCCAGGCCGTCCCGGGGGAAGCCGTCGGTGCCGTCCCCTCCAAGGACTTCCTCCGCGGCGACAACGAAACGGTCAACCTTTCCGTGATCGAAGCCGCCGGCGTTTCCACCTTCACCATCGGCGCGAACGTCGCCGCTGAGTCCGTCAAGTGACCCTCGCGGAGCAGTTGCGCCTGGAACAGGCAGCCTACGTAGCCGCCGTCGCCGGAAAGCTCACCGAGTTCCTCACCGCCCGCCAATCGGTGATGTCCTCGATCTCCCCGGACATCGATCCCTTGATGGGATCAATCTCCAACCTTGTTACGGGCGGGAAACGCCTGCGTGCCCTCATGTGCTACTGGGGTTGGCGCGGCGCCGGCGGGACGGCCGGAGCCGACGAGGTGGTGACCGCAGGGTCGGCGTTGGAGCTTTTCCAGGCCGCGGCGCTGATTCATGATGACATCATCGACCGCTCGGACACCCGCCGGGGCGGACCCAGCGTGCACCGGCGGTTCAGCGAACTGCACGCGGCGCGGGATTGGGCGCTGGACAGCGAACGATTCGGGCACGCGGCAGCCATTCTGACCGGGGATTTGTGTCTGTCCTTCAGCGAGGAGTCGTTTACCGAGATTGGCCGAAGCGCTGCTTCCGGAACCCGCGCCCGGCTGATCTTCAACCTGATGCGCGCCGAGGTCATGGCAGGGCAGTATCTTGACATCCTTGAGGAAGTCGCCGGACCGAGGCGTGACCGGGCCGGTGCCGTCAGCCGGGCCCAGTCGATCATCCGCTTCAAGTCGGCCAAATACTCCACTGAACACCCGCTGGCGCTCGGTGGCGCCCTTGCCGGCGCCCACGACGAGCTGCTGCGCGGCTACTCGGCGTTCGCCCTCCCCCTCGGCGAGGCCTTCCAGCTCCGTGATGACGTTTTGGGAGTCTTCGGCGACCCGGTCACTACCGGTAAACCAGCCGGAGATGATCTCCGCGAGGGAAAGCGGACAGTATTGATCGCTTTCGCCCTGGACATGGCCAGCCCGGCCGAGTCGGAGTTCATTGACGCAAAGCTGGGCAGCCCCGGCCTGGACGACGCCGACGTGGACGAAATCCGCCGGATAATCGCGGACTGCGGGGCGCTCCAGGCCACAGAGGCGCTCATTGACGAATTTGGGCGCGCCGCGTATTCCGCCTTGGATCTTCTGCCGCTGGAGGAGCTGCCGAAAACGGCGCTCCGCAAGCTGGCGGAAGCCACCGTCAGCCGCGCCGCCTAAGCTGTCGAGGCGTTTGCTGCAAGTCCAGAGCCCCGGCGCCTCGACCTGTCCAACGGCCCAGGTCCGGTGACAGCGCAGGCCCTGCACCTCTTATAGGTGCAGGGCCTGCGTCGCATAATACGTGTGCGGTGATCGTCCCGGCGGCGCTGCTACCAGGCCAGGGACTGCGCCCGGCGACGAATTTCGGTTTTGCGGCCTTCACGCAGGGCGTCGATCGGACGGCCCCGCAATGATTCATCAGGGGTGAACAGCCAGGTAATAAGTTCCTCATCGGAATAGCCCGCATCGGCCAGGACCACAATGGTGCCCTTGAGACTTTCGACGGCGTGACCGTCCTGGATGAACTCCGCGGGGACGCAACGGATCCGGCGCTCACCGACCCGCAGCGCGGCCACCGCCCGTTCGTCCAGGAGGGCGTGGACCTTGGTAATCGAAACGTTCAACAGCTGTGCGACATCGGGCAGGGGCAGCCATTCGCCCACAAGGCTTTCTACATTACTCACGGATCAAGATTGCCATGCCGGGTACCCCTGCGCCTAGTCGGCGTCGCCGCCGGAAGCCGCTGCTCCCGCACCGCTCCGGGCCGGGCCCCGGGCCGCCCCGGCGAACCTCCCCAAACAACTCTTTGCATTTTGTCAAACAGTTCTTGTGCTAATTCCCAATTCATGAGAGATTCACCTAGATCACATTCGCCACAGCAATAACTTTGGTCACACTGGTATCACCAGTAATGCCGGCCATACCCGCAGCGTTCGCCGCTGAGAAGAGGACCTTTCCCATGACGACGTTTCGTTCGCCTAGACCCAGCCTGCCCATGATCGCGGCCACGACGGCGGCTCTTCCCGCCGTCATTCTGTCTTCCCTGGCCATCGCCCAGCCGGCCGCGGCGGAGTCGCGTCCCCGCGCCATCCCGGCCACCCTTGCTGCAGCGATGCAGGCGCAGGCCCACGGTCACACTGTCCGGTCGCTGGCTCCGGCGGTGATCCCTGCGGGCTTCCTTCCGGCCGCCGTGCCGTCCGCATTCCGCCCCACCCAGGTCCCGGCTCCGGCCCAGTACACGATTGCCCGCGGTGACACGATCAGCGGGATCGCCGGCAAGTTCGGCCTGGACACGCACGCCATCCTGAAGCTGAACCAACTGCAGGCCAACACCATCATCTACCCCGGCCAGAAGATCAAGCTCGGCGGCCAGGCGACGGCCCCGGCCGTTCCCGCGGCTCCGGCCACTCCTGCGGCGCCCAGCAGCTCCTACACTGTTAAATCAGGCGACACCCTCAGCGCCATCTCGGGCCGCCACGGCGTCAAGCTCTCGGAAATTCTCAGCTGGAACGGGCTCAACATGGGCTCCATCATCTACCCCGGCCAGAAAATCAGGATTGGCGGCGGCAGCGCGGCCCCCGCTCCCTCTGCTCCGGCCACACCTTCGGCTCCAGCTCCGGTGGCACCCGCCGCCACTCCGGCACCGGCTTCCTACACCATTAAATCCGGCGATACCCTCTCCGGCATCGCGGCCAGGAACGGCGTCAAGCTTGCTGACCTCCTCTCCGCCAACCGGCTGAGCATGAGCAGCATCATCTACCCCGGCCAGAAGCTCGCGCTTCGGGGCGGGTCCCTTGCACCGGCCGCCACGAAGCCCGGAGCCACAGTGACTCCCCTCGTTCCGAGCACCTTCCTTGGCTACAGCTACCCGGCCGCCGTGGTCAATTCCGCCAACCAGAACAAGGCCCTGCTCAATGCTTCGCCGGTCCCCAGCCGAGCGCAGATGAAGACCATCGTGACGGACTCCGCACGCCGCATGGGAGTGGACCCGGCGCTTGCCCTGGCCTTTGCCTTCCAGGAATCCAGCTTCGACCACCGCTCGGTGTCCCCGGCCAACGCGATCGGCACGATGCAGGTCATTCCGTCCTCCGGCCAGTGGGCCTCGGACCTCGTGGGGCGCAAGCTGAACTTGCTGGACCCTTATGACAACGCCACCGCTGGCGTCGCCATCATCCGCCAACTGGTCCGTTCCAGCCCGAACCTGGACTCGGCCATCGCAGGCTACTACCAGGGTCAGTACTCCGTCAGTAAGTACGGCATGTACGACGACACCAAGCGCTACGTTCAGTCGATTAAGGCGCACCGGAACACCTTCGGCTAGAAGCCGGAAGGGGCGCGCCGCGGGAATTCACCCCCGCGGGAAGGCCGGCGGATAACGATACGGGTCCGGATCGCATGTTGATTCGGGCCCGTTTCCGTGCAGCGATTAGGATCGTAGAGTGCAGGATTATTCGTCGGACCCTCTTGTTGGCACCCTGGTGGATGGCCGGTACCTGATTCAGTCCAGGCTCGCCAGCGGCGGCATGTCCACTGTCTACGTCGCTACGGACCAACGGCTTGAACGGGATGTGGCGCTCAAGGTGTTGCACCCGCACATGGCCGGTGACCCGCAATTCCTCGACCGGCTGGGCCGCGAGGCCAAAGCCGCCGCCCGCCTGTCGCACCCGCACGTCGTGGGGGTGTTGGACCAGGGCGAAGATGGCCGCGTGGCCTACCTGGTGATGGAATACATCAAGGGCCACACCCTCCGCGACGTCCTCAAGGACAAAGGCGCGCTCCCGCCGAGGCTGGCCCTGGCACTGATCGACCCGGTCGTTGAAGGCCTGGGTACCGCGCACGAAGCGGGCCTCATCCACCGCGACATCAAACCGGAGAATGTGCTGATCGCGGACGATGGCCGGATCAAACTCGGAGATTTCGGGTTGGCCCGTGCCGTTTCGACGTCGACCAGCACCGGTGCCCTGATCGGCACAGTGGCGTATCTCTCCCCCGAGCTTGTGCTCGGCCGGCAGGCCGACGCGCGCAGCGACATCTACTCGGTCGGCATCATGCTCTACGAAATGATCACCGGCAGGCAGCCGTTCGAGGGCGAAGTTCCCATCCAGGTCGCCTACCAGCACGTCAACTCCGCTGTCGGCGCCCCCTCCGAGCACGTGCCGGGGCTCGCTGCCGAAATCGACGAACTCGTGCAGTGGTGCACCGCCAACGACCCGGAAAACCGCCCGGTCGATGGAAACTCATTACTCTCCGAGTTGCGCCACATCCGGCGGAACCTCAGCGATGCCGAGCTCGACCTGCACCCCCCCGCCGCCCACCCGGGTTTGCCGCCCACGCCCGGGCTGCCAGTCCTGCGGCCCGGCGGCACCCCCGATTCCGGCGTGACGCCGGCTCCCCGGGCCGGCACGGCCGTCGGCAGCGGTGCCACCGAGGTCATCGGCGGCCCAGCCCAGCCCACGGAATTTCTCCTCCGCGGCAGCAACCCGACCACCGTGATGTCGGCCGCCCCGCGCCGCCCCGGCTACGGCCCGCTGTCCGCCCCCGCCGAGCAGCCCTACCCCGGCAGTTACGCCCCGCACACCGGCTCCGGGCAGGGCGGCGCGATTCCTGCCAGCAAGCGGATCCAGCGCAGGCAGGACCGCGATGCGGAGAAAGCCCGGCTGCGGGCGGCGTCCACGCCGGTCCGGAGCCTGCATGACGGAGATCCGCGCCGGCGCGGCTTGCTCTGGATTCTCCTGCTGGTGATTGCAGCGCTCCTGGCAGGCGGTGCCGGCTGGTTCTTCGGCATGGGGCCGGGCTCCCCCGGAACGATCCCGCAGCTCGCGAACAAGACGGTGGCCGAGGCCCAGCAGCTGTTGCGCACGGCCGGATTCCAGTCCAGCATCCGGGACGTCTTCGACGACGACGTTGCCCCCGGGCTGGTGGTGGGATCGGAGCCCGGAGCCGGGGAAGTCATCCGGAAGTTCCAGCCGGTGTCGCTGGCTGTTTCCAAGGGTCCTGAACTGTTTGCGCTCCCCGAGCTGTCCGGTAAGTCCTTGGAGGATGCCAAGACCATTCTCAATGGCGCAGGAATGGCGCTGGGGCAGATATCTGAAACATACGACGAATCCGCGCCCGCCGGCACGGTTCTGGGACAGGCTCCCCGCAGCGGCAACCCCGTCCGGCACGGCACTCCGGTGAGCCTCACCGTGTCCAAAGGACCGCAACCCCTTCCGGTGCCAAATGTGCGCGGGCAGGAGCAGGCCGCCGCGGTCAAGGCCATCGAAGCTGCCGGCCTGAAGGCGGTCGTGGCACCGGACACGGTCTTTGACCGGAACGTGCCCAAGGGCGCCGTAGTGGCGCAGGATCCGGCCTCCGGGAACCTGACCAAGGGCGGCACCGTCACCCTGACCGTTTCCAAGGGACCGAAGCTGATTGACGTTCCGAGCTTCATTGGCAAGCAGGTCGGTGAGGCCCGCAAGGCACTTGAGGACTTGGGGTTTGAGGTCCGCGTCGAGAATTTCCTGGGCGGTTTCTTCGGCACCGTTCGGGACCAGGATCCAAAGAACACCAAAGCCCCGGAGGGATCCGTGGTTACCCTGACCGTGGTGTGAGGGATCCGGCTTAGTTCTGACGTGGCTCCGCCACACCCGGAAGCGCCGCCACTATAGAAGCTCCGCCCGGCCAGACCAGCCGGGCGGAGCTTCTATTGGTGTCAGACTGCCCTGCTCAGCGCTTGGACAGGGCCCCGGATACCAGGAACGCCATCTCGAGGGACTGCATGTGGTTCAGGCGGGGATCGCAGACCGATTCGTACCGGTCCAGGAAAGCTTCCTGGTCCACCGGGTCGGCACCGCCAAGGCACTCCGCGACGTCATCGCCGGTCATTTCAACGTGTAGGCCGCCGGGGACGGTGCCAAGTGTGTGATGGACCTCGAAGAACCCGCGCACCTCGTCGATGACGTCGTCGAAGTTACGGGTCTTGTAGCCGTTGGGTGAGGTTACAGTGTTGCCGTGCATGGGATCGGTGACCCAGAGGACCTGGGCACCGGAGGCGGTGACGCGTTCCACGATCGGAGGCAGCTTCTCACGGATGTTCCTGGCACCCATCCGGGTGATGAAGGTCAGGCGGCCCGGTTCGCGGTCCGGATCCAGCTTGTCGATCAGGCGCAGTGCGTCGTCGCCGGAGGTGCCCGGCCCAAGCTTCACACCAATGGGGTTCCGCACCCGGGAGAGGAAGTCGACGTGGGCGTGGTCCAGCTCGCGGGTCCGCTCTCCGATCCACAGGAAATGCGCGGACGTATCGTACGGGAAACCGGTGCGGGAATCGATGCGGGTCAGGGCGCGCTCGTAGTCCAGCAGCAGCGCTTCGTGGCTGGCGTAGAACTCCACTCGTTTGAGGGCCTCAAAGTCCGCGCCACAGGAGGCCATGAACTTGATGGCCCGGTCAATATCACGGGCCAACGACTCGTAGCGGGCGTGGGCGGGATTCTCCGTGAAGCCCTTGTTCCACTGGTGCACAAGCCGCAGGTCAGCGAAGCCGCCCTGGGTGAATGCGCGGATCAGGTTCAGGGTGGAGGCCGAGGTGTGGTAGGCCTTGAGCATCCGACCGGCGTCGTGCGCCCGGGATTCCGGCGTGAAGTCATAGCCGTTGACGATGTCGCCGCGGTAGGCCGGCAGCGTGACGCCCTCGCGGGTCTCATCGTTGGAGGAACGGGGCTTGGCGAATTGCCCGGCCATCCGGCCCATCTTGATGACGGGCATGGCGGCGCCGTACGTCAGGACAACCGCCATCTGAAGGATGGTGCGGACCCGCGCGCTGATCTTGTCCGCCGTGGCGGCCTCAAACGTTTCCGCGCAGTCACCGCCCTGGAGCAGGAATGCCTTGCCCTGCGCCGCCGCCGCAAGGCGTTCGCGCAGGATGTCCACTTCGCCGGCGAAAACAAGCGGCGGAAGGACGGAGAGTTCCTTAACGGAGGCGTCAAAGACAGCCTTATCCGACCAGGTCGGCTGCTGCGAGGCTGGCAGCTCCCGCCAGCGGTCCAGGCCGGGATAGTTGGCGGCACCGCTCTGGGCGGTGCTGGTCAGGGCCGAACCCGCCAGGGGTGAGCCGTTCAGGGAACTGTTCAGGGGGAAGGCCGTAGGCGCAGATAGCTCAGTCACCCTCTAAGGGTAGTTGGCTCTCCGGCGATCGTCGGTTCCTGACCGTCATTGACAGCGCCGACGCCGTCACACGGTCCTCTCACTCCGGCCCGGCGCCGGCGGGACCTGAGCCTGCGCGGCCGTCCTTCGCCACGTCCGCGGCCTTTCCGGCGAGCCGGAGTTTCACGACGGCGGCATACTCGTCGACGTATTCCTGGCCCGAGAGGCGCATGAGTTCGTACATGATCTCGTCCGTGACGGAGCGCTGGATCAGCCGGTCGTCCTCCATGCCGTAGTACCGGCTGAAGTCCAGAGGTTCGCCGAAGATCATCCCGATGCGCCGGATGTTGGGCATCCGCTTGCCGATGGGCTGGACTTTGTCCGTGCCGATCATGGCGACCGGGATGACCGGAACCCGCGCCTGCAGGACCAGCCGCGCCACCCCCACCTTGCCGCGGTACAACCGGGAATCCGGGCTGCGGGTGCCTTCGGGATAGATGCCCAGGAGGGAGCCGTTTTTTAACACGTCCATGCCCGCATTGAGCGACTGAAGGGACGCCGCGCCACCGGAGCGGTCCATCGGAAGCTGGTTGGTGAGCCGGAAGAATGTCGCCGTCAGCCGGCCCTTGACGCCTTTGCCGGTGAAATACTCCGATTTTGCCAGGAACACGACCGGACGGGGCACCATCAGCGGCATGAAGATGGAGTCGGAGAAAGACAGGTGGTTGGACGCCAGAATGGCGGCACCTTCGGCGGGGACGTTGTCCAGGCCCTTAACCCAGGGCCTGAAAAGTGTTTTCAGGACCGGCCCCAGGACAAACGTCTTCATGAACCAATAAAACACGTGGCGTACCTCTCCGGAAGGCGTCTGGCCGGCCCTGCATCGGACCCGGCCAGAACTTCAATGACACCCTACTCTAGTGAGTTTTGTCCGGAACAGTGACACGATGGGCGCATGACCGCAAGCACTCCCCTGGCGCCCGCAGCGTTCAGTTATCCCGGCCATGGCGCGAATGCGGGCATCGGCGTGGCCATCTGCCATGGCTTCACCGGCAGTCCCTTGAGCGTCCTTCCCTGGGCAGAGCACTTGGCCGGGCAGGGCTTCGCGGTGTCCGTTCCGCTGTTGCCCGGGCATGGCACGCACTGGCGCGACCTTGCCCGCAGCAGCTGGCAGGAATGGTACGGGGCCTTTGAGTCCGCGTACCTGGACCTCGCCGCCGAAACCCGCCACTGCTACGTGGCCGGACTTTCCATGGGCGGGACCATCGCCTTGCGTGCCGCGGCCCGCCACCGCGTCGCCGGCGTCGCCGTCGTCAACCCGGGGCTGAGCTTCTACGACCGCCGGATGCGCTACATCAGTGTGTTAAAACACTTCCAACGCACCACAGTTCCTGCCCAGGAAGCGAATCCGACGGCGGCGACCACCGCGGACGGCGATTATTCGCTCACCCCGCTGGCGGCGGTCCACCAGCTGAGCAGGCTCTTCAAGGAAACACTGCGGGAACTGCCGGCCGTCGCCGCGCCGGTGCTGGTCTTCAAGTCCGAAACCGACAGCGTGGTTCCGCCCACGTCGGTCGAGTTGATCCGGCGAAAGCTGGGGTCGGCGGAGCTGGCTGTGGTCAGCCTGCCGGGCAGCGGCCACGTGGCCACGCTCGACGTCGATGCTCCCCTGATTTTTGACCAATCCATGCAGTTCTTCCTGCGCCACGCAGGGGCCGTCCCCCGGACGGGAACCGGCCCCACCGAGCCCACCCCCACGATCCCGGAGTCCCGATGACGATCCCCCTGGACCACTCGCCGTTCAGCAGCCCCTTCACCGGCACCGGCACCCGCACCGGCGTCGTGGTGTCGCACGGATTCACCGGCAGCCCGCACGGCGTTAGGGACTGGGCCACATTCCTGGCCGATGCCGGCTACGCCGTGCGGATGCCTCTGCTGCCGGGGCATGGCACCAGCTGGCAGGAATTAGCCCGGACACGCTGGCAGGACTGGCATGCAGCCCTTGACGCCGCCTACCTTGAGCTCGCCGGCGAGTGTGACCAGGTGGTGGTTGCCGGGTTGTCCATGGGTGGGGCGCTGGCCCTGCGCATCGCCGCCACGCGTCCCGTCGCCGGTGCCGTGCTGGTCAACCCGGGCCTCGTGATCGACGACCCCCGGGCTCCGCTCGCCGGCATCCTGAAATTTGTGCTGAAGAGCACCCCCGCCATCGCCAATGACATCCTCAAAGCGGGCATCGATGAGGGCGCCTACCCTCGGACACCGGTCGCGGCCGCGCACGAGCTGAACCGGATGTTCAAGGACACCGTCCGGCTCCTCCCCCGGATTACGGCTCCCGTCCGCGTATACCGCTCGGCGGTGGACCACGTGGTCTCGGACTCAAGCATGGTGGCCCTGCGCCGCGGCCTGACCCACGCCCCGCTGGAGGTCATCCGGCTCGAAAACAGCTATCACGTGGCTACGATGGACAATGACGCGCCGGAGATCTTCCACGGCTCGGCCGAGTTCATCCGGTCGCTGGTTGCGGAGGGCGTCCAGGACGCCGCGCACTCTAGCCAGAAGGACACGGCAGATGACTAGACCGGACCCCCATTCTCCGGATTCAAGCGCCAACCAGGACGACGCGGTCTGGCTCGACCTGGTGGCCAGGCTGGAAAACAGCGGGCCGGCGGGCCCCGCCACCCCCGCCCCCGGGGCCGGGGAGGACCGGGAGAGTGCACAGGCGCCGGCCACGGACACTGCGGGAACCGGCGGCGCCCCCGCCCGGCCCTTCAGCGATTTCGATCCGCTGGGGCTGTCCGTCGGAGTTCCGATTGAACTCTCCGCCGAGGAACGGCTCGCCCGACGCCGGCCGGAGGGTGCCGGCGCTGCAGCTGCCGCACCACCGGAGGCACCGCGTGGCCCACGGGACTATGAGGGCGCAGAGGATGACCCCTTCGCCCCGGACGAGTTCGTGCCGGAAGAACCGCCAAGCCTCGCCGGCGCGGACCCGCTGACGGTCCTGGCGTGGCTGGGTGCTGTGGGTGCTCCCGTGGCGCTCGTGATGTGCGCAATGTTTTGGCGTTCGGCCCCGCTGGTGGCCATCCTCGCCATGGTGGCTGCTTTCGCGGCGTCGGTGGTGTTCTTGATAATGCAGCTGCCCGGCGAGAAAGACGAACACGACGACGGTGCCCGCATCTAGCACTGCCTGAATCCGGCCATGCACGCATCCAGCCCTGCACGCAGCCAGCCGTGCACGCAGCTAGCTGTGCATGCGGCTGCTGACCCGGGACAGGTCTGCGGCACCAATCAGGCCGGCGTTCGGGCCCAGGGCGGCCAGCTCGATCCCGGCCGCAGGCCGGAAGCCGCGGCCCGTCAGGTTCCGGGCGAACGCCTTCCGGGCAGGCCCGACCAGCAGCTCACCGGCGTCGCAGAGACCGCCGCCTATGACGAATTTTCCCGGGTCCAGGGCTGCCGCCAGGTTGGCGAGGCCCAGTCCAAGCCATTCGCCGACGTCCTCGAGCAGCTCCCGGGAGGTCGCGTCCCCGGCTTTTGCCAATTCAGTGACAATCACTCCGGTGATGCGCTCCGCGTGCCCGTCCACCGCTTTCAACAGCTCCTGGGCCACCGGGGAATTAGCGGCGGCCAGTTCCCGGGCTTCCCGGCCGAGGGCGTTGCCGGAGGCGTACTGTTCCCAGCAGCCCCGGTTACCACACTCGCAGCGGTGGCCGCCGGGGAAGATGATTTGATGGCCGAATTCCCCGGCCACGCCGAACCGTCCGCGTTCCAGCCGGCCGTCCATCACCATGGCACCGCCGATCCCGGTTCCGAGCGTGATGCACACCAGCCGGTTCTGCCCCTGGCCGGCTCCGAACCGCCATTCCGCCCAGCCGGCGGCATCTGCGTCGTTGGTCAGCAACACGGGCCGGCGGAGCAGCCGCTGCAGGTTGTCCCGAAGGGGTTCATTGCGCCATGCGAGGTGGGGGCTGAACAGTACGGTGCCGCCGTCAAGGTCCATCCAGCCGGCCGCGCCGATCCCCACGGACCAGATCCGATGGCCTTCGCCCAGCTCCTCGACCAGTTCGACTATCACCTGTTCGACTGCACGGGGGTCGTTGCCGGGAGTGGAGCGCCTCGCCTGGGCGAGGATCCTGCCGTCCGCATCGACCACTCCGGCGGCCACCTTGGTGCCGCCGATATCCACTCCGATGGCCAGGCCCTTGCGGCCAAGCCGCAGGTGCTCGCGAAATCCCTGTCCGGGGGGCGCGGCCGCCACGCCGGCCGTGGTCCGCCGCCGCCAGGCGCCCGTTCGGCGGTACGGGGCGGGCTGCTGCCCGGGTGTTGGTGTGTGCATGATTCCCTATCCTATTCCGCTCCTATTCCCAGCCCGCGCGCTCCGGGAGCCGCACGCGTCCGGTTTGGCGTCCGCGGCCCCGAATCGTAAAGTTACTGGCGAGTAGGTGTGGTGCAACACACATACCCCGGACCGCATACTAGTCTTAGTCGTACCCTTCGCGGGTTCATGGATATCAAAGGAGCTACCGTGCGAGAAATCAGTGTCCCGCCCCTAGTCATCGTCCCCCCGGAAACGAACGTCACCGACCTGGTCCTCCGGCAGGCCGCCAAGGCTTCCAATCCGGCCCTGTTCTCCCGCCTCGACGCGGCCGGGCAGTGGAAGGACGTCCGGGCCACCGATTTCCTGGCCGATGTTTCCCTGCTCGCCAAGGGCTTGATGGCCAGCGGCGTCTCCGCCGGTGACAGGGTGGGCATCATGTCCCGCACGCGCTACGAATGGGTGCTCGTGGATTTCGCCATCTGGTTCGCCGGTGCCGTCTCCGTGCCGATCTATGAGACGTCCTCGCCCTCGCAGGTGGCCTGGAACCTAGGCGATTCCGGCGCCGTCGCCGCCTTCGGCGAGTCCGCCCATCACGAGGACACCATCCGGCAGGCGGCCGCCTCCGAGGGCCTCACGGACCTGGCCCACGTCTGGCAGCTCGAAGGGTCCGGCCTCGACGAAGTCCGTGCCGCCGGCGCAGCCGTCAGTGACCAGGACCTGGAAGCGCGGCGCAGCCTCGCAGGCCTTGCCGACCTCGCCACCATCATCTACACCTCAGGCACCACCGGACGCCCCAAGGGATGCGAGCTCACCCACGGCAACTTCGTGGAACTCTCCGAAAACGCATTGGCCACGTCGCTGAACACCATCGTCCATGAGCAGGCGCGGACCATCATGTTCCTGCCGCTGGCGCACGTCTTTGCGCGCTTCATCTCGGTGCTGGCGGTTGCGGCCGGTGTCACGGTGGCGCACACCCCCGATATCAAGAACCTGCTGCCGGATCTCCAAAGCTACAAGCCGACCTTTATCCTTGCCGTGCCGCGGGTGTTTGAGAAGGTCTACAACTCGGCCCTGACCAAGGCGGAGGACGGCGGCAAAGGCGCGATCTTCCACCGCGCCGCGGACACCGCCATCGCATTCTCCCGTGCCCGCCAGGCCGGAAAAATCGGTGTAGGCCTGAAGCTGAAGCACGCCCTCTTTGACAAGCTCGTTTACGGCAAGTTGCGCGCGGCGATGGGCGGCGAAGTTGCCCACGCCGTCTCGGGCGGCGGTCCGCTGGGAGAACGCCTGGGGCACTTCTTCCAGGGCATCGGCATGCAGATCCTGGAGGGCTACGGCCTGACCGAGACCACGGCCCCGGTAACCGTCAACACCCCGGACCTGATCAGGATCGGCACCGTCGGCGCCCCGATTCCCGGAAACGCGGTAAAAATCGCTGAGGACGGCGAGATCCTGGCCAAGGGCGTGTGCGTTATGCGCGGCTACTACAAACGCGAGGACCTCTCGGCCGAATCCTTTGAGGACGGCTGGTTCCGGACCGGCGACATCGGGCAGTTGGATGACCGGGGATTCCTGACCATCACGGGGCGCAAGAAGGAAATCATCGTCACCGCCAGCGGCAAGAACGTCGTACCGGCCCTCCTGGAGGATCAGATCCGGGCCGATGCACTGGTCTCACAGGTGCTGGTGGTCGGCGACAACCGCCCCTTCATCGGCGCACTGGTGACCCTGGACGAGGAGGCACTGCCTGGCTGGCTGCACCGCCACGGGCTGCCCGCCTCCACCACCCTCGCCGAGGCCACCGACAACGCAGCGGTCAAGGCCGCAGTGCAGGAACTCATTAACGGCGCCAACCAGTCCGTCTCAAAGGCCGAGGCCATCAAGTCGTTCCGGATCGTCCCCGCCGACTTCACGGAGGCCTCCGGTCACCTGACGCCGTCGATGAAGGTCAAGCGCGCCCAGGTAATGAAGGACTTCGAGAACGTCATCGAGGAGATGTACGGGGCCCCGCGACCCTCCCAGGGCTGATCCGTCCCATGGGGCGCACAGCGCGGCGCACCCCACGAAAAAGGCTCCTCCGGCCGACGCCGGAGGAGCCTTTTCTGCTGCGTACCGCTGAGCTACTCGACGACGAGCAGAAGGTCTCCGCCCTGGACTTGTTCGATCGCGCCTACGGCGAGCCGTGATACGGTGCCGGCTGCCGGCGTCGTGATGGATGCTTCCATCTTCATGGCCTCGATCGTCGCGACCGTGTCGCCGGCCTTGACGGCGTCGCCGGCCTTGACCGTCAGGGTGACGGCGCCGGCGAACGGTGCTGCCACCTGCCCCGGCTGGGAGGTGTCGGCGCGTTCGGCGGCTTTGACGTTGCTGACCACGGAACGGTCCCGGACGACGACGGGCCGGGACTGGCCGTTGAGCGTGCACATCACGGTGCGCATGCCTTTCTCGTCCGGTTCGGAGACCGCTTCGAGTGAGGCGATCAGGCGGACACCCTTCTCGAGTTCGATCTCGTGCTCGGCGCCGCGCTGCAGCCCGAACAGGTAATCGCGGGTGTCAAGGACTGACAGATTGCCGTAGGACTCGACACTCTTCTGGTAATCCTTGGTGGGCCCGGCGAAGAGCAACCGGTTGAGCGTCTGCTGCACGGTCCTGGAATCACCCTTGAGCGCTGCGCTGTCCTCGCCGCTGAGCTCGACGTCGCGGACCTTCACCGTGCGGCCCTGCAACGCTTTGGAGCGGAAGGGTTCCGGCCAGCCTCCGGGAGGATCGCCCAGTTCACCGGACAGGAATCCGATCACCGAGTCGGGAATGTCGTATTTCTGCGGATTCTCGTTGAAGTCCGCCGGATCAGCGTTGAGGCCCACCAGATGCAGGGCGAGGTCACCCACCACCTTCGAAGAGGGCGTGACCTTCACCAGCCGGCCCAGGATCCGGTCCGCTGCGGTGTACATATCCTCAATGGCTTCGAACCTTTCCCCGAGGCCCAGGGCAATCGCCTGCTGGCGCAGGTTGGAAAGCTGGCCGCCGGGGATTTCGTGCTGGTAGACCCGCCCGGTGGGGCCCGGCAGTCCGGACTCGAACGGGGCGTAGACGCGGCGGACAGCTTCCCAGTACGGTTCCAGGGCGCACACGTTGGCCAGGCTCAGGCCGGTGTCGCGGGGCGTGTGGGCCAGGGCTGCCACCAGCGCCGAGGCGGAGGGCTGGCTGGTGGTGCCGGCCAAGGATGCGGAGGCGACGTCCACAGCGTCCACCCCGGCGTCGACGGCGGCCAGCAGTGTTGCCAGCTGCCCGCCGGCGGTGTCGTGGGTGTGCAGGTGGACCGGCAGGTCGAACCGTTCGCGGAGGGCTGCCACGAGACGGGCGGCGGCGGCGGGACGCAGCAGTCCCGCCATGTCCTTAATCGCCAGGATGTGCGCGCCGGCGTCGACGATTTTCTGCGCCAGCTCCAGGTAGTAGTCCAAGGTGTAAAGCGTCTCGTGGGGGTCCAGCATGTCGGCGGTGTAGCACAGGGCCACCTCGGCGACGGCGGTGCCGGTCTCGCGGACGGCGCGGATGGCGGGGGCCATCTGGTTGACGTCATTGAGGGCGTCGAAGATGCGGAAGATGTCGATGCCGGTGGCGGCGGCTTCATTGACGAAAGCCACCGTGACCTCTTCCGGGTACGGCGTGTAGCCAACGGTGTTGCGGCCGCGGAGCAGCATCTGCAGGCAGACATTCGGCAGCGCCTTGCGCAGCGCCGCGAGCCGGTCCCAGGGGTCCTCGCCCAGGAAACGCAGGGCGACGTCGTATGTGGCACCGCCCCAGGCCTCGACGGACAGCAGCTCCGGCAGCAGCTTGGACACTGCCGGTCCGGCCGCCACGAGGTCGCGGGTACGGACCCGGGTAGCCAGCAGCGACTGGTGGGCGTCGCGGAAGGTGGTGTCCGTGACGGCGACGGCATCCTGGCCCCGCAGGGCTTTCGCGAAGCCCTCCGGCCCCAGTTCCAGCAACCGCTGCCGGGAACCCGGCGCGGCAGCGTCCTCGCCGAGGGCGGGGAGCTTGGCCGCCGGATCGCTGTGGACCGTAAGTTCGCCGTTGGGTTTGTTGACGGTGACTTCGGCGAGCCAGGTCAGCAATTTCGTGCCTCGGTCCGCGGAGACGCGGGCCTTCAGCAACTCGGGACGTTCGTCAATGAAGGAGGTGGCGACGTTGCCTGCGATGAAGTCGGCGTCGTCGAGGACGGCTTGCAGGAAGGAAATGTTGGTGGAGACCCCGCGGATGCGGAACTCGGCGAGGGCACGGCGGGCCCGCGCTACTGCGGCCGGGTAGTCGCGGCCGCGGCAGGTCAGCTTGACCAGCATCGAGTCGAAGTGCGGGCTGATCTCGGCTCCCGAGTAGACGGTGCCGCCGTCGAGCCGGACACCGGCGCCACCGGCCGAACGGTAGCCGGTGATCTTGCCGACGTCGGGCCGGAAGCCGTTGGCCGGATCCTCCGTAGTGATGCGGCACTGCAGGGCAGCGCCCTTGAGCTGGACCGTCTCCTGCGACAGGCCCAGGTCCGCCAGGGTCTCACCGGCAGCGATGCGCAGCTGCGCCTGGACGAGGTCAACGTCGGTGACTTCCTCGGTGACCGTGTGCTCAACCTGGATGCGCGGGTTCATTTCGATGAAGACGTGCTGGCCTGCGCGCTCCCCCACAGTGTCGATAAGGAATTCCACGGTGCCGGCGTTGACGTAGTTCAGCGCCTTGGCAAATTTCACGGCGTCGCGGTAAAGCGCCTGGCGGATGCCTTCGTCCAGGTTCGGTGCCGGCGCGATTTCGATGACCTTCTGGTGGCGGCGCTGGATGGAGCAGTCACGCTCGAAGAGGTGCATGACGTTGCCCTCAGCGTCGGCCAGGATCTGGACCTCGATGTGGCGCGGACGCAGGACGGCCTGCTCCAGGAACATGGTGGGGTCGCCGAAGGCTGCGTCGGCCTCGCGCATGGCGGCCTGCAGCGCTTCCGGGAGCGCCTCGCGGGTATCGACGCGTCGCATCCCGCGCCCGCCGCCACCGGCGACGGCCTTGGCGAAGATGGGGAACCCGATGACGTCGGCAGCTGCGATGAGCTCGTCGAGGTCTTTGGAGGGCTGGCTGGATTTGAGTACCGGCACGCCGGCCTTGCGGGCCGCTTCGAGGGCGGCGACCTTGTTGCCGGCCAGTTCCAGGACTTCGGCCGGCGGGCCCACGAACGTGATGCCTGCCTTCGCGGCGGCCCGGGCCAGGTTGGGGTTCTCCGAGAGGAAGCCGTAGCCGGGGTAGATGGCGTCGGCTCCGGCTTCCTTGGCGACACGCACCACCTCATCGACGTCGAGGTAAGCCCGGACGGGGTGGCCCTCGTTCCCAATCAGGTACGCCTCGTCGGCCTTTTGGCGGTGGATAGAGTTGCGGTCCTCGTTCGGAAAAACGGCAACGGTCTTGGCGCCCAGCTCGTAGCTTGCGCGGAAGGCACGGATCGCGATTTCGCCGCGATTTGCCACCAGAATCTTCGAAAACATGCTTCTCCTGCATCATCGCGGGTGTATCGGTAATTGGTCACAGTGTCTAAGAACGGTACTGGGAAACACAAATTATTGTGGCGACTGTCACAGCGACGCGCGTCACGTTCGCCGGATTAGGCAGGTGCTGCCGGCACCTGCAGCAACCTGGAGTGGATTCCGGCCCCGAGTGCAGCATATCCGCGATCTGCCGCCCCGGGCACCCGATGAGCCAGTTTTAGGCGGCCCGCACCCTATGATGAGCAGGTGGGTGGCGCATGCGCGCACGGGCTCCGAAAGATTGCCGGAGCAGGCAAGACCCGTCCCGGTAACCGGCGTTAGGTATTGGTTTCTCAAGTGCAAGTAGTCAGCATCAGCAGCCTCAAAGGCGGCGTCGGCAAGACCTCCGTGACCACTGGACTGGCATCCGCGGCCCTGTCCGCCGGTATCCGCACCCTCGTCGTCGACCTTGACCCCCACGCCGATGCGAGTACGGCCCTCGGCGTCCGGCCGGGAGCCCAGCTGGACATTGGCCGGATGCTCAAGTCTCCGCGGCGGGCCCGCCTGGCCGAGAACGTCGTAGCCAGTGGCTGGGTGGAACGCGAGGCCGCCATTGGCGGCACGCCCGCCGGCAGCCCGGCACCTGTCCTGGATGTTGCCGTCGGTTCGGCCTATACCGGCATCTACGACCGGCCCGACCTCGGCCGCCGCGACCTCCGCCGGCTCTCGTCAGTACTGGCCGGCGCGGGCACATATGATCTGGTCCTCGTGGACTGCCCGCCGTCTCTGAACGGGCTCACCAGAATGGCTTGGTCCGCCAGCGACAAGGTGGCCCTCGTCGCTGAACCGGCGCTCTTCTCGGTCGCGGGCACGGAACGCACCATGCGGGCTATTCAGCTGTTCAAACAGGAGTTCGCTCCCAGGCTCTCCTCCGCCGGCATCGTCGCCAACCGGGTCCGGACCAGCTCCGCGGAGCACACCTTCCGGCTCGCCGAGATGGAGTCAATGTTCGGCCCGCTGCTGCTGACCCCGCACATTCCGGAGCAGGCCAACTGGCAGCAGATCCAAGGCGCTGCGCACGCCATCCACCACTGGCCCGGGGAGTCCGCCAGGAAGGCCGCTGTGCTGTTCGGGTCGTTGTTGGCCAGCCTGCTCGGTGCGAACGGGCGCGTGCCTGCGGCGCCGGTCCGGGACCGCGTCAACCGTTAGCAGATCCGCGGCCACACGGCAAAGGCCGGCTTTCCCTGGTTGTTACCGATGCCCGGGGAGGCCGGCCTTATCTTGCCAGCGGGAGCTTAACCGATTTTGCGGGTGACCCTGCGCTTGCTGAGTTCATCGTCGGGGAAGGACTGATCGCTGGCGTGTTCGCTGGGAAGGGCAGCAAGGCTGCCTTCGACCTCGCGCCACACGCGGCCGACAGCGATGCCGAATACTCCCTGTCCGCCCTGGACGAGGTCGATGACTTCGTCAGCGGAGGTGCATTCATAGACACTCGCGCCGTCGCTCATCAGGGTGATTTGGGCGAGATCCTCGACGCCGCGCTCCCGGAGATGTTCCACGGCAGTGCGGATCTGTTGAAGTGATACGCCGGTGTCGAGCAGGCGCTTGACGACTTTGAGCACCAGAATGTCCCGGAAGCCGTACAGCCGTTGGGAGCCTGAACCGGCGGCACCACGGACAGCGGGTTCCACGAGTCCGGTGCGTGCCCAGTAGTCCAGTTGACGGTAGGTAATTCCGGCGGCTTTGCAGGCGGTAGGGCCGCGGTAGCCGGCGTCTTCGTCCAGAACAGGGAGGTCCTCGGTGAACAGCAGGCCCTGGGCCCCGCTGGCAGGCACAGCCACACCGGCTGCCGGGGGCTGTGTGAGCTCGCCCGCTTCGCCTTTAGGACTCACGTGGATCCTCCTTGTCGTGGCTCCCTGCAGAAAATGCAGCAACCGGTTTCATCTGGCCTGTACAGCACACGGTCCGAGAAGATTCATCCGTGTAATCCCGTGCGGGCTGCACTTTCCAGTGTGACCTCAGCGGTGCGTTACGTGCAATGGGAACTTGTACTCCCGACGTTAGGCCTGCGCGGGCCCAAGGTCAAAGACGTTGGGGGTATTGCCGGGGCGTGTCGAAACTTTCATTCTCGACTTTAACCTTTGCGGAATCTCAGCCCGCGAAATCTTCGGGTTCAACGTCGTCGAGGAACTCCCGGAAGCGGCGCAACTCGCCCTCTTCGTCGACGGCGGGACCCTGCTGGGCGTCTTCGCCCTCGTCATGCTCGGTGATCCGGACACCGGCTTCTTCCATCACTGCGTCAGCGCACCAGATCCGGCACTTGGCGCGCAGGGCCAGGGCCAGGGCGTCGGATGCGCGGGAGCTGACGGTGGTCCCGTTCTCGAACTGGAGCTGCCCGTAGAAGATGTTGTCTTCCACCGCCACAATGTTGACGCTGACGATGGTGTGGCCAAGTGTTTCGACGACATCCACCAGGAGGTCGTGCGTCATGGGACGCGGCGGCACCACGCCCTGCTGGGCCAGGGCGATGGCACTGGCTTCGGGCGTGCCGATCCAGATCGGCACGTGCCGTTCCCCGCGGATCTCCTTGAGCAGAACCAGTGGCTGGTTGGAGGGAAGCTCAATCCGCACCCCGACAATCTCCACCTCAATCATCAGATGTCCATTCTTGAGATGCGGTCCTGGACCAGCGCCCGGTGCAGCGTCAGGCACAGCTCACTGATCTCCCGGGCGGCCTCCGCGGCCCGGGCGTGGGAGGCGGCATCCTTCCGGGAGCTCAGGGTGGACACGGCCCGCTCCACGAGGCCGAACTCGCGTTCGGCGGCAGCCTGGAACGGCCGCAGGTGCCTCGGTTCCAGGCCGTGGCTCTCCAACTGGACGCAGGCACGCGCCACCTGAAGGGCGTGTTCATCGAATTTTCCGTTGACGTGCCCGATCAGGCCATAGCTCAGGAGGGATTCCAGCAGGGGGACGCTGGCGCCCGACTCGGCCCGCAGTTGCTCCTCGCTGAGCCGGCGGACCCGGTTCTGCAGTTCAGAGGCCAGCTCCGCCGAGACTATCCGAGGCGACACCGTGACGCCCGGCGGCAGGTTGTCGGGGCGTTCCCCGCGATCGATCGCGTCAAGGTAGTCCTTGATGACCTTCAGCGGCAGGTACTGATCCCGCTGCAGCGCCAGGACGAAACGCAGCCGTTCGACGTCGCTTTCGGCGTACTGCCGGTACCCCGCGGGGGTCCGCTGCGGGTTGATGAGTCCTTTTTCTTCCAGAAACCGGATTTTGGACGCCGTCATGGTGGGGAAGTCGTCGCTCAGTTGAGCCAGGACTTCCCCGATGTTCAGAATCTGGGGTCCGCGCCGTTCCGCTTGTGCCATGCCCACAGGCAGCTACCCCGGAATCAGACGTTGCCTGCTGCGCGGGCAGGGCTCAGGTAGAAGGTGAGGCGGAACTTACCGATCTGGACCTCGTTACCGGACCTCAGTTCAACGCTGTCGACGCGGTCATTGTTGACGTAGGTACCGTTCAGGCTTCCGGTGTCCACCACCTCGAAGCTGCGCGCTGTGCGACGGAATTCCACGTGCCGGCGTGACACCGTAACGTCATCGAGGAAGATATCGGCGTCCGGGTGCCGGCCCGCCGTCGTAACGTCCGTATCAAGCAGGAAACGCGCCCCCGCGTTGGGGCCACTGTGCGCCACCAGCAGGGCCGAGCCGAACGGCAACGCCTCAACAGCGGCCCGCTCTTCCGCGGCCAGCTTCGGGGCGATGCTGGGTTCCTCGCGGATCGGGGTGAGGTTGATCGATGTGGTCTCCGAAGCCTTCACTCCACCCGTGCCATAGCCGTCACCGGTGTTGTCCCGTTCGTGCCCAAACATTGATTCCTCCATTCGCTGCAGGTGTCCCGCCTGCAAACAACGCATGCCGTCCGGAAAAGCCGTGCCAATCCGGAATCAACCCCTCGGCGGGGCGTCGCGGGGCTGGTTTCCCAGCACCGGTCCCGACGACCCCGGCCTAAAAAGGCTTTGCTTTAGCCTACCTGTTGTTCGTACTCCGATGCACTGAGGAGCGACTCGATCGCGTCGGCTTCCGCCAGCTTGATTTCCATGAGCCAGCCTTCGCCGTAGGGATCGGAATTGATCAAGGCCGAGTCGGTGTCCAGGGATTCGTTGCGGGTCACGACTTCACCGGACACGGGCGCGTAGATGTCACTGACACTCTTGGTGGATTCAACCTCACCGATGACGTCATTTGCCTTGACCGTCGTGCCGGGCTCGGGCATCTGGGCATAGACGACGTCCCCCAGGGCATCCTGGGCAAAGTCGGTGATGCCCACGCGCACCACGCCGTCGGCGTTCGGGGAGGACACCCACTCGTGCTCCGCGGTGTAGGACAGCTCTTCGGGAATGATGCTCATGATGGGCCTTTCATCGGGTCAATCACCAATTGCGACGGCGGTCACGTGAACTCTCCGCCGCTGAAAGTATAGGCATATCCGTCCGGCCCGGTCAGGACTCTGACATGATGGGGCCATGACGGAACAAGCCGGTACCGGCTAGCCATGCCTGAGCTTCCCGAAGTCGCAGCCCTGACGGATTTTTTAGCCGGCCAGCTGCTCGGCACGGCGGTTACGAACGTCCAGATCGCCTCCTTCGCGGTGCTCAAGACGGCGGATCCCCCCTTCACCCAGCTTGCGGGCCGGACCGTGACAGGGGTACGGCGGTTCGGCAAGTTTGTCAGCCTCGACACGGAAGGGCTGCATTTCGTCTTCCATTTAGCGAGGGCGGGCTGGGTCCGCTTCACCAGCACACCCAACGACACGCCATTGAAAATGGGCAAAGGGCACATTGCTGCGCGGCTGCTGTTCTCCGGCGGTTCCGGTCCGCTGGGCCTGGACCTGACCGAGGCCGGCACAAAGAAGGGCCTGGCAATCTACGTGGTCCGGGACCCGGGCGAGGTCCCCGGAATTGCAGCGTTGGGGCCGGATCCGTTCAGTCCCGGGTTCGACGTCGGTGCCCTGGCGGGGATCCTGGCGGCCAGTTCACAGCAAATCAAGGGCGTCCTGCGCAGCCAGAGCGTGATTGCCGGCATCGGTAATGCCTACAGCGACGAAATCCTGCACGCTGCGCGCATATCTCCGTTCGCCCTCGCCAAGTCACTCGACGGGGAGGCTGTGCAACGGCTGTATGACGCCATCCACGGCATTCTTGGAACGGCTCTGCAGGAAGCGGGCGGCAAACCACCCACGGAACTCAAGGACACGAAGCGAAGCCACATGCGGGTCCATGGCAGGACGGGCGAGGCTTGCCCTGTCTGCGGGGACACCGTCCGCGAGGTTTCCTTCGCGGACACGGCCCTGCAATACTGCCCGCACTGCCAGACGCACGGGAAGATACTGGCCGACCGGCGGACGTCCCGCTTTTTGAAGTAAGCGTCCGTTGGACGTGGGCGCACCGTCCCGGCCGCTCCTGAAAGCAGAAAACCCCGCCATTCCCTGATCAGGAATGGCGGGGTACTTTCTGTTGGTCGGGCTGACAGGATTTGAACCTGCGACCCCTTGACCCCCAGTCAAGTGCGCTACCAAGCTGCGCTACAGCCCGCTGGTTCCGCCGTTCTCCGCTCGCAATGCCATGTCCTTGAGTGTGTCAAGTAATGTCATCTGAGCAGTCCGGCCGAACCACCTCCAAAAGCTTACACGATTCCGGAGGCTGCCCGGAACACTCACCGTCTCACGGGCAAGGCGTGCCGGAATCAGCGCTTCTTGCCGCGCTTTTCACGCACGCGCATGTTGACCTCGATCGGGGTGCCCTCGAACCCGAAGGTTTCGCGAAGCCGTCGGGTGATGAAGCGGCGGTAGCCCGGGTCCAGGAACCCGGTGGTGAAGAGTACGAACTTCGGCGGACGGCTCGATGCCTGCGTCCCGAAGAGGATGCGGGGCTGCTTTCCGCCACGGACCGGGTGGGGGTGCGCGGCCACCAGTTCGCCGAGGAAGGCGTTGAGCCGGCCGGTGGCAATGCGCTTGTCCCAGCTTTCCAGCGCGGTGTCCAGGGCGGGAACGAGCCGGTCCTTGTGCCAGCCGGTTTTCGCCGAGATGTTCACCCTCGGAGCCCATGCCACGTGGGCGAGGTCCTGTTCGATTTCACGCTCAAGGTAGCTGCGCCGTTCGTCGTCGAGCAGGTCCCACTTGTTGAACGCCAGGACCAGGGCACGGCCGGATTCGATGGCCAGCTGCAGGATCCGGACGTCCTGCTCGCTGAGCACCTCATCCACCGCGAGAAGCACGACGGCGACCTCAGCCTTTTCGAGGGCGCTCTGCGTCCGCAGCGAGGCGTAGAAATCCGCGCCCTGTGCCATGTGCTGGCGGCGGCGGATGCCGGCGGTATCCACGAAACGCCAGGTGCGTTCGCCGAGTTCGATGAATTCATCGACCGGGTCGCGTGTGGTGCCTGCAGTGTTGTCCACGACAACCCGCTCGGAACCGGCCAGCTTGTTCAGCAGCGAGGACTTACCCACGTTCGGACGCCCAATCAGGGCGATGCGGCGCGGACCGCCGGAGCGCTCCAGGCCTTCGATGGTGGAGTACTCGGGCAGAGTGTCCATGACGTGGTCCAGGAGGTCGGCAACGCCCCGGCCGTGCAGTGCGGAGACCGGGTACGGTTCGCCGAAGCCGAGGCCCCAGAGCCGCGCCGAGTCGGCCTCCTGCGCGAAGTCATCGACCTTGTTGGCCACCATGATGACCGGTTTCTTGGATTTGCGGAGCATCTTCACGACGGCTTCGTCAGTGGCGGTGGCGCCAACGGCGGAGTCGACGACGAACAGCACGGCGTCCGCAAGTTCGACGGCCATCTCGGCCTGTTCGGCGACACGGGCGTGGATCCCGCGGGCGTCGTGCTCCCAGCCGCCGGTGTCGACGACCGTGAAGTTCCGCCCGTTCCAGGTGGCCGAGTACATGACCCGGTCGCGTGTGACGCCGGGGGTGTCTTCGACCACGGCTTCGCGGCGGCCGAGGATACGGTTCACCAGGGTGGACTTGCCCACGTTGGGGCGGCCAATGATGGCCAGGACCGGGTCCAGTTTCACCGGGCCGTCGAAGTCCTCGTCGTCGTACTCGCCGCTCAGGAGGGCGGCGTCCTCATCATCGAGTTCGTAGTCGTCCAGGCCGGCCCGAAGGGAGGCCGCGCGGAGCTCAGCTTCCTCGTCGTCCAGGGCGGCGAGGTTCTCGGCCACCTGGTCCGTGCCGGTGGGCGTGTATTCGTCTTCGCCGGCGCCAGACGGGCCGGAGGTTTGAGTCGTATCGCTCATTGCACTTTCCTTATGGGGTGATCTGCCGGCGTCCCGGCTTCTGCTTCATGACGTTCTTGCGGGGAATCCGCGTCGGGCAAAGGCTGCCCGGATTTGTGGATCGAGTCCTGGACGTGGCGTGCCAGCGCGGCCCGGATCTCAGTTCCGGCCCTGTCCATTGAAACACGGCCCGTCTCGCCGGGCCTGCGGCTGACATTGAGGGCTCCGCCGAAGCTGACATGCAGCCGGCGGCGGAACCGCGGCACGGCGTCGAGGTGTTCGCCGCCGGTTCGGGTACCGAGAATGGCCACGGGGACCACAGTCGCCCCGGAGTTCAGGGCGAGCCAGGCGACGCCGTTGTTGATGGCGGTAGCTTCTCCGCTCCCCCGGGTGCCTTCGGGGAGGATGCCAACGCACCGTCCGGCGTCGAGCACGCTCTTGGCCGTGAGCAGGGCAGCCCGGCCGCCGGCACGGTCCACGGCCAGCTGGCCGGAGGCCTGCAGAACCCGGCCGAGGAAACCAGCGAACATTTCCTTCTTGACCAGGATGTGCATGGCTCGCGGGGACGCCCCGAACATCACCGGTCCGTCCAGGAAGCTGATGTGGTTGCCGGCGAAGATCACCGGACCCGTCGCCGGCACATTGGACCGCCCGGTGACCGAGGTCCGGTAGAGGACATGGTCCAGGAGCCAGCCGACGGGCCGGCTCCAGGCCACGGTCCAGCGGGCCGGCACCCGGGCCGGTGCCGGCGAGGGAGCCTGGAGCGGTTGGCGCTGCCGGGCCTTAGTCACGGTGGAGCGCTTCGTGGTTGACGATGCGGGAAACAATGCTGAGGGCGGCGTCGACGGTTCCGGCAAAATCGAGGTCCGAGGAGTCCAGCGTCACCACGCCGTCGGCGGCCCGGGTGAAGTTCACCACAGTGGAATCCTTGGCGTCCCGCGCCGTGACCTGGGCCGCGAGCTGTTCGGCGTTCTGGCTGCCCCCCAGCTGAATGCCCCGCCGGCGCAGGCGCGCCTCCTCACTGGCTGTCAGCAGCATCCGCACTTCGGCGGAGGGTGCGACGACGGTGGTGATGTCCCGCCCTTCGACCACCATGCGGTGGTGATGCTTCTCGATCAGCTCACGCTGCCGGCGGATCAGTTCGGTGCGGGCGCCGAGGGTGGTGGCGACAGCGCTGACGGCGGCTGAGATCGATGGCTCCCGGATGGTCTCGGTGATATCGGTGCCGCCGACCCGGACGTATTCTTCCTGCGGGCTCGTGCTGATCTCCAGCGGGAAGGTCCTGGAGGCTGCCTCAACAGCGGCACCGTCGTCCAGGTCCGTGCCGGTGTCCAGGCAAAACCAGGTCAGGGCCCGGTACATGGCGCCGGTGTCGAGGTAGGCCAGTTTGAGCCGGCGTGCCACCTCTTTGCTGACGCTGGACTTGCCCGAACCGGACGGCCCGTCGATGGCCACGACAAGGCTCTTTCCGGGGCGGAGGACGTCCACGGAAGAGATAAGTTCCTGGGTCATTACTGGAGTACCCGCCATCCGCGGTCGTTGAGAGCTTCGATAAGGAGTTCGTGCTTGCTGGGCAGGACAGAGATTTCCACCATGCCCACATTCTGTCCTGAAGAGTGGTCCAGACGGAGGTCCTCGAGGTTGACACCGATCTCGCCGATCTCGGTCAGGAGCCTGGCGATTTGTCCAGGCGTGTCATCCACCAGGACGGTCAGCCAGGAGTAGGCCTGCGGGGGTCCGCCGTGCTTGCCCGGGATGCGGGACTGGCCGGCATTGCCTTCGCTGATCAGCTGGGCGAGATCCAACCGGGCGCCGGGGGCTGTCGGGTGTTCCAGGGTGCCGATGACCCGGTTGAGGTCCTCGCGCACACCGTGCAGGATCTCCACCACCTTGTCCGCATTTGCGCCGAGAATCTGCACCCATAGGGTGGGATCACTTGCCGCGATCCGGGTGACGTCACGCAGCCCGTTGCCGGCGAGGGACAGCGCATGCAGGGGCGTGGCCTGCAGCCTGCTGGCCACAAGCGAGGACACCACCTGCGGCACATGCGAGACCAGCGCCACCGCCTCGTCGTGCTCGTCGGCCCCGAAGTCGGAGACGACGGCGCCGAGGTCTCCGGCCAGCGCACGTGCTGCCTGCACGGCCTGGGGCAGCGTCTCCTCCGCGGGGCAAAGGACCCACGGCATGGAGGTGAACAGTTCACCGCGGGCAGCCACGGGGCCGGACTTCTCCCGGCCGGCCATCGGGTGGGTGCCGACGTAGCGGCTGAGGTCGGCACCGCTGGCACGGAGCTCGGCCAGGATGCCGGCTTTCACGCTGGCGATGTCCACGACCGTTGCTTCGGGATAGTCCGCCAGGGCGCGCTGCACCACGGCAGCCGTGACGTCCGGCGGCGCAGCGACGACCACAAGTTCGGGCCGTTCGCCGTCAAGGCGCGCCAAAGGCAGGCCGGCGCCGATGTCAACGGCCACAGCCTGGTTGGTGGGCGAGGGGTCGGAGAGGAACACTGCTACTCCGCGGCCCCGCAGCCCCAGCCCGATGCTGGTGCCGAGGAGCCCGGTCCCCACGACCACCACCGGACCGCTGAGGTGGCCGCGGCCGTGGGTGCGAAAGGCGGACACGCCTACAGCCCTACGGATGCCAGCAGGTGGCCGACTTCCTGCTTGCCGAGGTTGCGGATGCTGCCTTGGCGCTGGTCGCCCAGGCCGATGGGACCAACCTTGACGCGGACCAGGCGGAGCACGGGGAAACCGACGGCATCAAAAAGACGCCGTACGATCCGGTTTTTCCCGGAGTGCAGCACTACCTCGATCAGCACATGTCCCGGGGTGGAGTCGACGAGTTTGAAGGAGTCCACCGAGGCGATGCCGTCTTCGAGTTCGACGCCGGCCTTGAGCTCGGCACCGATGCCCTGCGGGAAGGGCCCGCGGACCTGCACGAGGTAGGTCTTGGGGACTTCGTAGGAGGGATGGGTCAGGCGGTTGGCGAGCTCGCCGTCGTTCGTCAGGAGCAGCAGGCCCTCGGTGGCGACGTCGAGACGGCCGACGTGGAAGAGGCGTTCGCCGTGGTGGTTGCGGACGAAGTCACTGACGCAGGGACGTCCGTCCGGGTCCTCCATGGTGGAAACGACGCCCTTGGGCTTGTTGAACACCATGTAGACCATGTTTTCGTCGAGCTGGATGCGCAGGCCATCCACGTGGATCACGGCGGTCTTCGGGTCGACGCGGACGCCGAGTTCGGTGACCACCTGGCCGTCGACCTCCACACGGCCTTCGGCGATCATCTCCTCACAGACGCGCCGTGACGCGACGCCGGCCGAGGCCATGACTTTTTGCAGGCGGGTGCCGTCCTGGTCGTGAAGCTCTGACTGGGGCACGTCGGCACGGGGTCCGCGCTTGCGGGCCGGCTTGCGCACTGGTCCGAGGTTCTGGCCGAAGCGTTCGCTGCCGAAGGCGCGGGGCCCAGCGGACTTAGCGGCGCCCGTGCGCGGCTTGGGTTTGAGGGCGCCGGGGGTACCGGGGGCCCTGCCGGAACCGGGCTTGCGGGCGGCGGCCTTGCGGGCCGCTTCCTTGCCGGAAGGGGCCTTGGACTTCCAGTCCCCGGAGGCCGGACGGCCGGCGGCCGGGGCGCCGTCGGGGCCCTGCAGGTCAGGGTCGATGAAGGCTTCTTCGCGCGGTTTGGGCCGCTTGAAGGGGCGGTCGCTGCCGCCCTTGAAGCCGGCTCCGCCGCTGCGGTATCCGCCGCCCTGCCCGCTGCGGCCTGCGCCCTGCGCTGAGTTTTGTCCGGCACTGTTGCGTCCCGAACCGTTACGTGGTGAACCCTGGCGTCCCGCCTGTGTCATGACCCGTCCTTCGTTATTGGCCTGCGGCCGCTGTCTCCCGACAACACCCGCCGGCTGGGGCAAAAAGCTTCTGCCCCGGTGGATTCCGTGCGCAGGCAGTGGTTCCCGCCTACATTCTTGCTGCGTCATAAAACTCTTCGATGCCCTCAAGCCCCGGAAGATGGGGTGAAAGTTGCGGCAACTCCGCTACCGAGCC
This sequence comes from Arthrobacter sp. MP_M4, assembly GCF_035984855.1. Taxonomy (NCBI): domain Bacteria; kingdom Bacillati; phylum Actinomycetota; class Actinomycetes; order Micrococcales; family Micrococcaceae; genus Arthrobacter; species Arthrobacter sp. MP_M4. Next base: position 24,323 of record NZ_JAXCHX010000017.1, on the reverse strand, counting down.
GATTCCCATCCGCTCCAGGAAATGCGGCGTCGTCCGGTACAGGAGGGCCCCGGATTCGGGATCCGTTCCCGAGTCCTCGATCAACCCCCGCTGTGTCAGCGTCCGCACGACAGAGTCAACGTTGACTCCTCGAATTGCCGACACCCGCGCCCGTGAAACGGGCTGGCGGTAAGCGATGACGGCGAGCGTCTCAAGCGCCGCCTGCGTCAGCCTGGCGCTCTGTCCCTCCAGCACGAACCCGCCGACGACGTCGGCAAACTCAGCGCGCGAGTAGATCCGCCAGCCTCCGGCGATATGCCGCAATTCAAAACCCCGGGGGGTGGAGGTGAAACCGATGGAACTGGCGTCGTCCACAGCCGGGGCATTAACAGTATAGCCGTTATACTCCCGTTGCAGGTCCGCCAGCAGGGCCTCGACGGCGTCGACGGTCACGTCCAGTCCTGCGGCGAGCTCGGTCGCGGTTGCCGGCTGATCGATGACCATCAGGACAGCCTCAAGGGCCGCGCGGGCGCCGCCCGGGAGGCTCTCGACACCGGGACCCCTGGACGCTGCCGGATCGGATCCGGTGCGGGCGGGGGCATCGGTCATGGCTGTTCCTCGTATTCTTCGCTCAGGTGTTCGCTGCTCCAGGGCCCGGCAGTGGCGGTCCACCGCACTGTCAGGTCCCCCAGGGGGAGCAGTTGCTCGAACGAAACCGTGTGGTCCCGGAACAGCTCCAGCAACGCCAGGAAGCGTGCCACCACGACGAGCGTGGATTCGGCGTCGGCGACCAGGACCCGGAAAGTCAGCGGGGAGCCGCGCTGCAGCCGGCGGCCCAGCAGTTCGGCCTGTTCCTTAACGCTGACGGGGCTGCCGTGCAGGTGGGCCAGGCCCACCTCGGTGGGCGCCGCCTCTTTCGGCCGGAGCGCAGCCTCGGCCAGGGCCGCAAACTGCTGGGGGGTGTGCCGCCAGAGCAGTTCCGGCAGCAGCGCTGCAAAATGTCCCTCCAGGGCCACCTGGCGCGGATATCGACCGGCCTCACGTTCGAGGGTGGAGCCGAGCATGCCGGCCACCTGCTTGAACGCCTTGTACTGCAGGAGCCGGGCGAAAAGCAGGTCCCGGGCCTCCAGCAACGCGATGTCGTCCTCGTCCTCCACGTCACCGGCCGGCAGCAGCCGGGCTGCTTTGAGGTCGAGCAGGGTGGCCGCGATGACGAGGAACTCGCTGGCTTCATCGAGGGCCCATTCCTCACCAAGGTCCTGCAGGCCCTTGGTGTATTTGATGAACTCGTCGGTGACGGTGGACAGCGCCACTTCCGTGATGTCCAGCTGGTGTTTGGAAATCAAGCCCAGCAGAAGGTCGAACGGGCCGGTGAAGTTGGCCAGCCGGACCTCGAAACCCGGTTTCCTGCCGGCCGGACTGTGCTCCGCCGTCGGAGTCCCTGTTTCTGCCACGGTCCTGACTAGGGTGCGCCGCCGCGCGAAATGAGCTCTTTGGCCAGGTTCCGGTACGCGTCGGCGCCGATGTGGTTGCCGGCGTAGCTGGTGATGGGCTCTGCGGCGACGGTGGCATCCGCGAACTTGATGGACCGTTTGATGACGGTTTCAAAGACCTTGTCGCCGAAGGCCTCCACGAGCCGGGAGATGACCTCGCGGCTGTGCAGGGTGCGGGCGTCGTACATGGTGGCAAGGACGCCATCGACCTGGAGCCGCGGGTTGAGCCGGTCCTGGACCTTATCGATGGTCTCCACCAGCAGGGCGACCGCGCGCAAGGCAAAGAATTCGCAGATCAGCGGGATGATGACGCCATGGGAGGCCGTCAGTGCGTTGACGGTCAACAACCCCAGCGAGGGCTGGCAGTCGATCAGGACGACGTCGTAGTCATCCTCGACTTTCTTCAGCGCCCGGTCCAGCACCTGTTCGCGTGCGACTTCGTTGACAAGCTGGACTTCCGCGGCGGAGAGGTCGATATTGGCCGGAAGCAGGTCCAGGTTCTCGACGCCGGTCTTGTGGATGGCGTCACGGATGTCCACCTTGCGGTCCATCAACACGTTGTAGACCGTGAGGTCCAGTTCGTGCGGGTTGATGCCGAGCCCGGCCGACAAGGCGCCCTGCGGGTCGAAGTCCACTACCAGCACACGGCGGCCGAATTCCGCCAGCGCGGCGGCCAGGTTGATGGTGGAGGTGGTTTTCCCCACTCCGCCCTTCTGGTTCACCATGGCGATAACCCGCGCCGGGCCGTGGGACGACAGTGGCGTAGGCTCCGGAAACTCGCGGTGAGGGCGCCCCGTGGGGCCCATGACGGCGTCTTCCAGATCGAGTCCGGTGCCTTCCAGAGTTGCTGAACCCTGTTCGCTGCTCACGTATCTATCCACACTTTCGATGACGGTGATGGTGGTGCTTGTAGCGCTCCGCTGAAGATCCAGCATGGAGCTTATTCCTCCCAAGGTTACAGCGCCCGACACGGTAATCCACGAACCTTGACAGCGTCTCTTGCCTGAGCCTCAACCCTCTGGTAGAAGTCTAACGTTCCGACCGCGGCACGGAAAACCGCCCGGAGGCCTTGCGGCGTCCGGGCGGTCCGGTGCGGTCCGGTGCAGCTCAGGCGTTGGCCAGAACCGGCTGCTTGGGTGCTGCTTCCGCGCCAATCTCACCGTGGCCGGCGATCATGGTCTGCTCGTTGAAGGGCTCGTTGCCGGAGAGGACGCGCTCGACCTGTCCGCCGTCGATCTCCTTGACCCACGTGCCGATCAGCACGGTGGCCACGGCGTTGCCGGTGAAGTTCGTCAAGGCCCGGGCTTCGGACATGAAGCGGTCGATGCCCACGATCATGCCCACGCCGCCCAGGAGCTGGGGCGCATGCGCCTGGAGTCCGGCGGCCAGCGTGGCCAGGCCGGCGCCGGTGACGCCGGCGGCACCCTTGGAAGCGATGATCATGAAGATCAGCAGCGACACCTGCGCACCGAGGTCCAGCGGGGTGCCCATGGCGTTGGCGACAAACAGTGAAGCCATTGTCAGGTAGATCGCGGTGCCGTCCAGGTTGAAGGAGTAGCCGGTGGGAACCGTGACACCGACAACGGGCTTGGACACACCGAGATGTTCCATTTTCGCGATCAGGCGGGGCAGCGCAGCTTCGGAGGAAGAGGTGGAGAAGATCAGCAGGTATTCGCGGCCCAGGTACTTCATCAGCCGGAAGATGTTGACGCCGGCGACAATCTTGAGCAGGCCGCCGAGGATCACGACAATGAAGAGGGCGCAGGTGATGTAGAAAGCAATCATCAATGTGGCCATGCTGAAGATGGCCTGCACGCCGGTGGCGCCGACGACGGCGGCGATCGCACCGAAGGCGCCGACCGGGGCCAGCCACATGATCATGACCAGGATGCGGAACACGAGGGCCTGGGCGTACCCGATGGTTTTGAGGATGGGAGCGCCCTGCTTGCCCATCTGCTGGAGGGCGAAGCCCACCAGCAGAGCGGCGAGCAGCGTCGGCAGGACCGGGATGTCGCCCGGGATGATGCCCAGCAGGAAGTCGACCGTGCTGTCGGTGGCAGCCTTCTTGTTCGGGTCATAGGGTGCGAGCTTGAGGCCCTCGCCCGGATGGATCAGGTTGCCAACGACTAGGCCGATGGCCAGCGCGAAGGTGGACATCACCATGAAGTACCCGAGGGCCAGGCCGCCGACCTTGCCCACTGTGGCCGCCTTGGCGATAGAACCGATGCCCAGGACGATGGTGCAGAAAATGACCGGGCCGATCATCATTTTGATGAGTTTGATGAATCCGTCACCCAGCGGCTTCAGGGACTTGCCGACCTCGGGGAACATCAGCCCGACGAGGGCGCCCAGGACGACGGCCACGATGACCGCGATGTAGAGATAATGGGACTTGTCGAGCCTCTTGCGCTTCTTGACCGGCGTCGCGACCGTTGCCGCTGACTCTCCTCGTTGAGAGGTCATGGTGTTCTCCTTGGATAGGCTGGACGTTGGTGCGGCACCGGCTGTGGGCCCATCGCGTCCGTTCTGCGTGTTCCACCATCATTGGGGATTCAGTGACGCGCATCACCGTTGCGTTCATATTGGTCATGGAGGGTGTTGATGATCCACCGCTGGAGCATCGCCAGGCGGCTCTTCGTGGCGCACCTGCTCTTTATCCTCAGCTTGACGGCCGTCGTCGGCACGGCCACTTTTGTCGATGCACGCGACCATGCCTACGACGAGGCCGGCCGCAGGATGGCCGCCGTCGCAACGGCGGTGGCGGACAACCCGCTGGTGCTGGACGCGGCGAGCGCTGCAGATCCTGCTGCCTTGCTGCAGCCGTATGCCTTGAAGGTAATGGCGGACGCCGACGCTGATTTCATCACGATCATGGCACCGGACCGCACCCGGTGGACGCATCCCCGTGAAGAGGAACTGGGCCGGCCGTACATTGGTTCGATCGACGCCGCCCTGCAGGGCCAGGTGTTTACCGAGATCATGGCCGGCACCCTGGGCCCCTCGGTGCGGACCATCGCTCCGGTCAAGGACGCAGAAGGCACGGTGCGGGCACTGGTGGCGGCGGGCGTGACCGTCCGCACCGTGGACGTTGCCGTCTCCGGCCGGCTGCCGGCTCTCATCGCGATTGCGCTGGCCCTGCTGGTCGGCGGATCGGTGGCGTCCTGGCTGTTGGGGCGGTATTTGCGCCGGGTCACCCGCGGCTGGGGCCCCGAGCAGCTCGCCCAGCTCTTCGCGTACTACGAATCGGTTCTCCACTCCGTGCGGGAGGGCGTCATTCTCATTGATCCCAAGGGCAAGGTCGTCATGTACAACGACCAGGCCGCGGAGTTGTTGGAACTTCCGCCGGGCGCGTCCGACGCCGGCGGCGCGTCCGGAGGCGGCGGGCGGACCGCGCCGTCGCTCGCTGAGCTCCCCCTGGCCCCCAGCCTGAGGGAGCTTTTCGAGTCCGGCCGGACAACGCTGGACGAGATCCACCTGACCGGCCCGCGGATCCTTGTGGTGAACCAGGGTCCCGCCATCGGACCCCGCTCCGCCGGCGGACGGACCAGCCCGGCCGTTTACGGGACTGTAGCCACGATCCGAGACCGCACGGAAATCGAATCCCTGGGCAGCGAGCTGGAGACCATGCGCACCCTCTCCGATGCCCTGCGCGCCCAGACCCATGAGCACGCCAACCGGCTCCACACGATCGTGTCGCTGATGGAGCTCGGACGCGGCACGGAAGCACTGGCGTTCGCCACCCAGGACCTGGAGCTGAGCCAGCGGCTGACCGATGACCTGGTGAGTTCCCTGGACGAACCCGTGCTGGGAGCCCTCATCATGGGCAAAGCCGCCGAGGCGCATGAGCGGGGCGTCGAACTGACGCTCAACGCCGTGGGGAACGGCTCCGGGGAACCGGCTGGAACCGGTCTGGCCGTGCAGGACCTCGTGGCGATCCTGGGCAACCTGCTGGACAACGCGATTGACGCCGCTGCCGAGTCGCCGGCTCCGAAACTCGTGGAACTCACCGTGGAAGCGGGCGCGGAGTCCCTCGACATCACGGTGGAGGACAGCGGGCCGGGCATTGATCCGCAGGCCGTGGAGGCCATTTTCCGGCACGGTTTCAGCACCAAGACACCGGGGCCATTCGGGCGTGGGCTCGGCCTTGCCCTGGTCCGGCAGGCGGTTCAGCGGCTGGGCGGTACCATGACAATCACGAGCCCGGCCGGGGCCCTGTTCCGCGTCACACTGCCGGCGCCGCCGGCAGTGTCGCCGGCTGCATCGCCGGCGACAGTGACCACAGAGGGACAGCAATGAGCGAGATCCGTGTACTCGTCGTCGAAGACGAGCCCATCGCGGCGGCGGCCCACGCCGCCTACATCGGCCGGCTGGAGGGGTTTGTCCTGGCCGGCTCGGCTCCGGACGGCCAGTCCGCTCTCCGCCTCATGACGGACTTCGCGGCCGCTGGCACTCCGGTGGAGCTGGTGCTGCTGGATATGAATCTGCCGGACCTGCACGGGCTCGACATTGCGCGGCGCATGCGTGCTGCCGGGCTGTTCGCGGACATCATCGCCATCACCGCCGTCCGGGAACTGACAATTGTCCGCAGCGCCGTGGCCACCGGCGTCGTCCAGTACCTGATCAAGCCGTTTACGTTTGCAACTTTCGCGGACAAGCTCACCAGCTACCGGCTCTTCCGGCAGCAACTGGCCTCCCCCGCCGCAGGACAGGCAGGTCCCGGCGCCTCGCAGAGCGATGTGGACCAGGCATTTGCCAGCCTGCGGGCTCCGTCTGAGCTGCCGCTGCCCAAGGGGCTCTCCGCGTCCACGCTGGACTCCGTGCAGGACTTTTTGAAGCGCCAGTCCGGTGCGGTGTCCGCCAGCGAGGTAATGGAGGTACTGGGCATGTCCCGGGTGACCGCCCGGCGCTACCTCGAATACCTCGCCGACGCCGGCAGCGTCTCCCGGATGGCACGCTACGGCGCGCCCGGGCGGCCGGAAAACGAATACCGCTGGACCCGGCCGGGGGCATAGGGACCCTGCCGCCGACTCCCCCGCCGTCGGGATGCCAACTCAGCGCCCTGTGCTAGGGCATCATCGGCTTTGACGGCCGCAGGGCCCCGAGGAGCTGGTCTATGACGCCGGCATCCTCAATGGTTGAGGGCACCACGTAGTCGTCGCCGTCGGCGATCTGGCGCATGGTCTTGCGCAGGATTTTGCCCGAGCGGGTCTTCGGCAGCGCCTCCACCACGGTGACGTGCTTGAAGTCCGCGACGGCGCCAATGTCGCGCCGGACCAGGGCAATCAGATCCTTGACGAGGATCTCTTCGGGCACATCCACACCGGACTTCAGGACCACGTAGCCGCTGGGACGCTGGCCCTTGAGGGGGTCCGCGAGCCCGATCACCGCGCACTCGGCCACAGCAGGGTGCTGGCCAATCACCTGTTCCATGGCTCCGGTGGAGAGACGGTGCCCGGCCACGTTGATGATGTCATCCGTGCGGCCCATGACGAAGAGGTACCCGTCCGCATCCCGGTAGCCGGAGTCTCCCGTGGCGTAATAACCCTCAAACGCCTGCAGGTACGAGGAAATGTAGCGCTCGTCGTTGCCCCACAAGGTGGTCAGCGTGCCGGGGGGCAGCGGGAGCGCCAGGACAATGTTGCCCTCCGTCCCGGCCTCAACGTCTTCCCCCGATCCGTCGACAATATTGAGCTTGAAGCCGGGCATCGGGACACTGGGCGAACCCGCTTTGATCGGCAGCCCGTCCAAACCGCGCGGGTTGGCGCAGATGGCCCAGCCGGTCTCGGTCTGCCACCAGTGGTCCACCACCGGGACGTCAAGGATCCGGGAGGCCCAGTGGAAGGTGTCGGTGTCCAGCCGTTCGCCGGCCGCAAACAGGGTCCGCAGACTGGATATGTCGTAGTTCCCCAGCAGCTCGGCCTCCGGGTCGGCCTTCCGGATGGCCCGCAGGGCAGTGGGGGCGGTGAACAGCACGTTGACCTTGTGGTCCTGGATGACGCGCCAGAAGGCGCCGGCGTCCGGGGTGCCCACCGGCTTGCCCTCGTAGAGAACGGTGGTGGCGCCGGCGAGCAGCGGGCCGTACACGATGTAGGAGTGCCCCACCACCCAGCCGACGTCGGAGGCAGTCCACATCACGTCGCCGGGGCCGATGTCATAGATGTTTTCGAGGGTCCAGCTGAGCGCCACTGCGTGGCCGCCGTTGTCCCGGACCACGCCCTTGGGCGTACCGGTGGTTCCGGAGGTGTAGAGAATGTACAGCGGGTCGGTGGCCTGAACATCCACCGGGGCTGCCGGAGCGGCGGTGGCCATTGCGGAGTCCCAGTCGAGCCAGCCGGCGTGGTCGGCCGCTGCGGAGAGGAAACCCTCCCGGCCCTTGACCAGGACCGGGGTTTCCGGCACCCCGGCCAGGCCCAGGGCTTCCGCGACGGCGGGAAGGTACTCGATCCGGCGCGAGGGCTCGATTCCCCCGGAGGCCGTGACCACCGCTGCGGGCGCCGCGTCACGGATCCGTGCGGCGAGTTCCTTGGGGGCGAATCCGCCGAAAACGACGGAGTGGACAGCCCCGAGCCGGGCCGTGGCGAGCATGGCGATGGCCGCCTCGGGGATCATCGGCATGTAGATGACGACGCGGTCGCCCTTGCCCACCCCCTGGCTGCGCAGGACCCCGGCGAACCGCGCCACGAGATCCGTCAGCTCGGCGTAGCTGAATCGTTGCTGCGTGCCCAGCATGGCGGAGTCGTAGATAAGGGCGTCCTGCCCGCCCCGCCCCTCCTCGACGTGCCGGTCCAGCGCGTTGTAGGAGGTGTTGAGTACGCCGTCGGGAAACCAGTTGTACAGCGGCGCCCTGCCGGAATCGAGCGCTTGCTGCGGCGGAGTAGTCCAGGAGACCTTGTCCGCGGCTTCCAGCCAGAATGCTTCGGGCGTATCCAGGCTACGTGCGTAGCTGTCCTGGTAGTTCTTGGTAACCATGAAGATGAGTCCCGTCCACGACGATGTGATGGAGCTCATGGTAGTCCCGGCGGCGCGTTCAATACAAGACGTGTGTATACATGACATCCGGTAATTCCGCGTTGAGCGGGGATACACTGGGCAAATGCTGCCCCCGTGTATACACTGGACATCGTTACCCACCAAAGGAGCTCGGATGCGCGCCAGCGACAAGGCCTACGCGGCCCTGCGCGAGGACATCATCGAGTGGCGCCTCCTGCCCGGGACTGTCCTCGCGGAAGTAGAGCAATCCGAACGGCTGGGCATCTCCCGCACCCCGCTGCGGGAGGCCCTGAGCCGGCTAACCGCGGAGGGCCTGACGACGACGGCGGGCGGCCGCGGCGTCGTCGTCACCGATATCTCCCTGGACGACATCGACGAACTGTTCGAACTGCGGGAAACGCTCGAGGGCAAAGCCGCGGCGCTGGCGGCCGAACGCGGCGACGCCGTCACGTTCGAACAGCTCCGCGACGAGCTGCGCCGGGCCCCCGCGCTGATCAGCGGCGATGACCCCGCCCGGCATGACTACTACTCTCTGGTGGGTCGACTGGACGCCGCCATTGACGTCGCCATCAAGAACTCCTACCTCGCCCAGGCGATGCGCGGCCTGCGTGTCCACCTGGTCCGGGTCCGGCGGTTGGCGGCGGACGACGCCGAACGGCTCACGGCCGCCGCCGCCGAGCACGCCGCCATTGCCGAGGCGATCGCCGCCGGAAACCCGCGCCTCGCCGAGGCCGCCACCACCCTTCATCTGCACCGCAGTCTGTCCCATGTCAAAGCCACCCACGAACCCCACTAACTAAGGAGCATCATGGTCAAGGAACACCACGTCCGCGTTTACAAGAGCGAGGAAAACCTGCCCCGCGAGGACCAGCTCGCGTTCAAGATCGCCACGGTGGCCGCGGATCCCGTCGCCGTCTCCGACGAGGTCACCGACATGGTGATCAACCGGGTGATCGACAACGCCTCCGTCGCCATCGCCTCCCTGAACCGGGCACCGATCATCGCCGCCCGCGCCCAGGCCCTGACCCACGGCCCCACCACCGGCGGCAAGGGCTCGAAAGTTTTCGGCATCGAAGAGCGCGTCGCGCCCGAATGGGCAGCCTGGGCCAACGGCGTCGCCGTCCGCGAACTCGACTACCATGACACGTTCCTCGCCGCGGAATACTCCCACCCCGGCGACAACATCCCGCCGATCCTCGCCGTGGCCCAGCACGTCGGCTCCACCGGCCGGGACCTGATCCGCGGGATCGCCACCGGCTATGAGATCCAGGTCAACCTGGTCAAGGCCATCTGCCTGCACAAGCACAAGATCGACCATGTGGCGCACCTGGGCCCCTCCGCCGCCGCCGGCATCGGCACCCTGCTGGGACTCGACGTCGAGACGATCTTCCAGTCCGTCGGCCAGGGGTTGCACACCACCACCGCCACCCGGCAGTCCCGCAAGGGTGAGATCTCCACCTGGAAGGCACACGCGCCCGCGTTCGCCGGCAAGATGGCCGTCGAGGCCGCGGATCGTGCCATGCGCGGCCAGACCTCCCCTGTACCGATCTATGAGGGCGAAGACGGCGTCATCGCGTGGATGCTTGACGGCCCGGATGCCTCTTACACCGTGCCGCTGCCGACGCCTGGCGAGGCCAAGCGGGCCATCCTGGACACCTACACCAAGGAACACTCCGCCGAATACCAGGCCCAGGCGTGGATCGATCTGGCCCGCAAGCTCCACGGCGAGCATCCGGAGGTTACCGACCCGGCCAACGTGGACTCCGTGCTCATCAAGACCAGCCACCACACGCACTATGTGATTGGTTCCGGCGCCAATGACCCGCAGAAGTACAGCCCCACTGCGAGCCGCGAAACGCTTGACCACTCCATCCCGTACATTTTCACCGTGGCCTTGCAGGACGGCGCCTGGCACCACGTGGATTCCTACGCCCCGGAGCGCGCGGCCCGCCCGGACACCGTGGAACTCTGGCACAAGGTCACCACCGTCGAGGATCCGGAATGGACCCGCCGTTACCACTCCCTGGACATCGCCGAGAAGGCCTTTGGCGGCACCGTGGTGATCACCCTCAAGGACGGCACGGTCATCACCGATGAGATCGCCGTCGCCGACGCGCACCCGCTGGGCGCCCGGCCGTTCGCACGGGAACAGTACGTGCACAAGTTCCGCACCCTCGCCGCCGGCGTCGTCGACGAAGCGGAAATTGAACGCTTCCTGGCCGCCGCCGCACGCCTGCCCGAGCTGGCCGCCGGTGAGTTGGACCAGCTCAACATCCGGGCTGCCGACGGCGTGATCGACCTGGCAGCAGCACCGAAGGGACTCTTCTAATGCTGTATTCGAAAGTCACCGCCGAGCAGAAGCGGATCACGTTCCGCGAGCTTCTGGCGTCCGGGACGATCCAGCAGTTCCCGGGCGCATTCAACCCGCTCTCGGCCCGGCTGATCGAGGAAAAGGGCTTCGCCGGGGTCTACATCTCCGGTGCCGTGCTGGCCAACGATCTGGGCCTGCCGGACATCGGGCTGACCACGCTCACCGAGGTGGCCACCCGTGCCGGGCAGATTGCCCGCATGACCGATCTGCCGAGCATCGTTGACGCCGACACCGGCTTTGGTGAGCCGATGAATGTGGCCCGTTCTGTGCAGGAACTCGAGAACGCAGGCCTCGCCGGCTGCCACATCGAAGACCAGTTCAATCCCAAGCGCTGCGGTCACCTCGACGGGAAGAACGTCGTGGACCTGGACACCGCCACCAAGCGGATCCGGGCCGCGGCCGACGCCCGGCGGGACCCGAACTTCCTGATCATGGCCCGGACCGATATCCGTGCCACCGACGGGCTCAAAGCCGCGCAGGACCGCGCAGTGGCTCTCGTTGAGGCGGGGGCTGACGCCATCTTCCCTGAAGCCATGAAGGATCTTAACGAGTTCCAGGCCATCCGGGACGCCGTCGACGTGCCGATCCTGGCCAATATGACCGAGTTTGGCCAGAGTGCCTTGTTCACGGTGGAGCAACTCGCCGGCGTCGGCGTCAACATGGTCATCTATCCGGTGACCCTGCTCCGTAGTGCCATGGGCGCTGCGGAGCGTACGCTGGAGACGATTAAGGCTGACGGTACCCAGGAAGCCCAGGTCGGGAACATGCTGACCCGGGCGCGTTTGTATGACCTCGTCGACTATGAGTCTTACAACAGCTTCGACACCGGGGTCTTCAATTTCCAGATCCCCGGCCAATAAGCCCCGCATCGGACTTCCGGCTCCGGCCGGTTCGACAGGCGACAGGAACAAAGGAGTTTCAGCAATGGCTGAACAAGACATCAAAAAGGGCCTCGCCGGCGTCGTGGTGGACTACACCGCGGTCTCCAAGGTGAACCCCGACACCAACTCACTGCTCTACCGCGGCTACCCTGTGCAGGAGCTGGCCGCCAAGTGCAGTTTCGAGGAAGTCGCCTATCTGCTCTGGAACGGTGAGCTGCCGACTCCCGAGCAGCTGGCGGAGTTTACGGCCCGGGAACGCGCCGGGCGGGCTTTGGACCCTGTCATCAAGCAGGTCATCGATGCGCTGCCCACCACCGCGCACCCGATGGACGTCTGCCGGACTGCGGCCTCCGTGATGGGCGCCCGGCACCCGCTGGCCGAGGACTCCTCGCGTGAGGCCAACATGGCAAAGGCCGTGGATCTGTTTGCCGCGATGCCGGCGGTGGTCTCCTATGACCAGCGGCGCCGTCACGGTGAGGAGGTCGTGGCTCCCCGGGAGGACCTGGATTACTCCGCGAACTTCCTATGGATGGCTTTCGGTGAAGAGCCTGTACAGGAGGTCGTGGAGGCTTTCAACGTCTCGATGATCCTTTACGCCGAGCACTCCTTCAACGCCTCGACGTTCACGGCCCGGGTGATCACCTCGACGCTGTCGGACCTGCATTCGGCCGTGACCGGGGCGATCGGCGCGCTGAAGGGCCCACTGCACGGCGGCGCGAATGAGGCAGTCATGCACACGTTCGACGAGATCGGCATCCGCCCTGAGGAGTCCCTGGACGAGGCCGCCACCCGCGCGAAAGCCTGGATGGAAGACGCCCTGGCCAAGAAGAAAAAGGTCATGGGCTTCGGCCACCGGGTCTACAAGCACGGCGACTCCCGGGTACCCACCATGAAGGCCGCCCTGGACAAGATGATTGCGCACTACGGCCGTCCGGAACTGCTGGGGCTGTACAACGGTCTGGAGTCGGCGATGGACGAGGCCAAGTCGATCAAGCCGAACCTGGATTACCCCGCCGGTCCCACGTACCACCTCATGGGCTTCGATACCCCCACCTTCACTCCCCTGTTCGTCGCCAGCCGCATCACCGGCTGGACCGCGCACATCATGGAGCAGCTGGACTCGAACTCACTCATCCGCCCCTTGAGCGAGTACAACGGCGTCGAGGAACGGCACCTGCACTAGGGCGCGAACATCTGGTGAGCGCCGGCCAGCCATACAGCGGCGCGCCAACGATGAACGGCCGGTCACCTTCGGGTGACCGGCCGTTCATCGTTGGCTCCTAGTTCTGCATCTCCAGGCTGAGGATCATGGCCTTGAGCTTCCGATACTCGGGTGTCAGCAGGTAGGCCTTTGCCTCGGCCATCGAGTTGAAGATGGGATCATCGTGCCGGGGGCTCTGGGATGCCCTGTCCGCGAAGGATAGTGGGCCCCGGGGTGCGCCGGCGACGAAGGAGGACATCAGGCAGCTGTCCTGCAGCTGGCCGCTGACGTTGTCGACCAGCCCAATCTGGTAGTCGAAAGCGCCGCCGTCGGCCTGCATATCGAGCACCCGGTAGGAAAACCGCACACCGGCCGCGGTTGCCCACGGGTTGTCCAGGACAGGGGCGGTGTCCAACTCGGTCATCGGGTACGGGCCCGGGCCGCAGGCGCCGCCGGCCCCGCCGGCTCGGCCGTGGTTGAGCTCGGCAACCTGCATCCTGGCTTCGTTGAACACAACAATGGAGGTTCCCGGAGAACCGGCGGTCCGGGCTGCGGACTCTTCCACCGTCCAGCCGTCGGGCAGAGCGAAGGAGGCCCCGGCTGAGGCACTGACGTAGCGCCCGTTGGTGGTTCCGGAAACTGCACCCGCCGGAGGCTGGACGCCCGGGCTGGCACTGGGCTGGACAGTCGGAACACTCAGGCTGGCCGTTGGCCGGACGCTGGGGCTCACCGGGGCAGCACTGCTCGCTGCCGCCGCGCGCGGCGCCGAGGCGGAAGGAACCGCCTCACTCCCGGCGGTCACGGCCGGCGCCGGGCCCTGGCCCGGGCCCGGGCCCGGGCCGCAGGCCACCAGGGCACCGGCCGCAACCGTTGCGACAGCGCCGCCCACGAACGCCGCAATCCAGGGCCGCCGGCGTCGGGCGGCTGCGGGGGCGGCGGAACCAGGCGGCAGTGTGTCCTCGCTGAAAGCGGCTGTTCCTGTGCTGCTTTTGCTGGTCTGGGTGTTGGTCGAGTCCATGTCAGTCCCCCGGTAGCCTTGATTGTCCGGATTGCAGGCTATCGGCACTGCGAAGCGCTGAGGTTCACGGCTCGCCGAAAGCGTCTGAGTGGATACCGGGCTCAGCCCGGGGTCGAAGAATTCCGGACCGACGCAACGCTCTCGTTGTCCTCGTTGAGGACCACCACGACGTCGATCCTGCCGCCGGCCAGCGCCGGCGGCAACCAGTGCTCTGCATCCTGCCACATCAGATGCAGCGGAAGGGCTGCGACATCGAACCACTCGGGTGTGATTTCCGGACTTTCTGCGGGCTCGCCCTCCCAGCGCCGGGTGGTGAACAGCCGGCACGACATGTTCCACTCCGACCGTGCCGGGAAGATGAACTCCACCAGTCCCGCGTGCGCCAGATCTTCCTGCCGGACGACGACGCCTGCTTCCTCCCGGACTTCCCGGACCACGGCTTCGGCATCAGTCTCGCCTGCTTCGACGTGGCCGCCGACCCCCACAATCTTGCCGGTGCCGAACCCGGTCCGTTTCAGGCCCAAGAGGACCTCGGTGCCGGAGCCGGCGTCGCGGAGGAGGAAACAGAGTGTGACCGGAGTGGACGCCATGAATCCAGCCTATAGCGGGCCCGGCGAAGCAGGAGTGCCGAGGCCCTACCCCAGCGCCCTCGGATGGGCGGCAGCGTAGATTTCCCGCAGTGTGTCGGCTGTGACCAGGGTGTAGACCTGCGTGGTGGTGACCGAGGCATGGCCGAGCAGTTCCTGGACCACCCGGACGTCGGCTCCGCCCTCAAGCAAATGCGTGGCGAAGGAGTGCCGCAGGGTGTGCGGCGAGACGTCCTTGGTGATGTTTGCCTTCTCTGCAGCTGTCTTGAGAATGGTCCAGGCGCTTTGCCGGCTGATCCGTCCGCCGCGGGCGTTCAGGAACAGCGCCGGGGTCCCCTTTCCCTTGGCGGACAGCAGGGGGCGGCCGCGGACGAGGTAGGCGTCAAGCGCGCGGGCACCGAAGGAGCCCAGCGGGACCAGCCGCTCCTTGGAACCTTTGCCGAACAGCCTGACGATCGGGGGCCCTTCGTCCCCGGCGGCGTCGAGGGAGATGTCGTCGACGTCGAGCCCGACGGCTTCGCTGATACGGGCGCCGGTGGAATAGAGGAACTCCAGCAGGGCCCGGTCCCGGAGGCCGGTGGCCGTATCGGTGCCCACCGCCTCCAGGATTCTGGTGACCTCGTCGACGCTGATGGCTTTGGGCAGTCGCTTTCCGGGCATGGGCGGGTGGACGTCACTCGCCGGGTCGGTAGGCGTGACACCTTCGAGTGCCCAGAATTTGTGGAGTCCGCGCACGGCCACCACTGTCCGGGCCGCCGAGCGGATACCCAGGGCAGAGCCGCCGTCGGACCCGTCGGAAAGGGCGCGGACGAAACCGGTGACATCGTGCCGGGTGATCTCACCAGGGCGCTGCCGGCCGGTGTGGGCGAGATGCCGGGCGTAGCGTGCCAGGTCCCGCCGGTATGCGGAAAGTGTGTTCGCCGCCAATCCTCGCTCCACCCCCATGTGCTGGAGGTAGTCCGTCATGGCGCGGTCGATCGCCGTGGGGGTCCTGACCGGGGCTTCCGGTGCGGTGATCAGCGGTTCTGTCATCAGCGCTGGCTGGGATGAGCAGTCCACGGCGCGTCGCCGGGGCGGAGGCTCTTGAAGTCCCCGGCACGGGCGGCTGCGGCGGCCAGGACCCCGACGACGGCGGACGGGTTGTGGAGGCGACCCTCCAGCACCGCCAAAACAGCTGCGTCGAGGGGGATCCAGTGGAGCTCGATTTCGGCTTCCTCGTCGGTGCGGACATGGAGTTCGTGGCCGGGCACACCGCTGAGGTCCCGGGCGAGGTAGATGCGGATGGCCTCACTGGAGGAACCGGGGGAATTGAAAAAGTCGGCCAGCACGTTCCACCGGCCGGCAACAAGGTCCGCTTCCTCGGCGAGTTCCCTCGCCGCACCGGCCACGAAGTCCTCGCCTTCGACGTCGAGGAGCCCGGCCGGGATCTCCCAGAGGTCCATGCCGACGGGGTGCCGGTACTGCTTGATCAGCAACACGTGCCCGTCCTCATTCATCGGCAGTATGGCGACGGCACCGGGGTGTTCGATGTAGTCGCGGACGAGCGGACCGCCGTCGTCGTTGAGCTGGAACGTGTCGCTGACGACGTCCCAGATCCGGCCCTTATAGACCGTTTCGGACGACAAAAGACGGCGCGGGCTCGGTTCATCCGAAACCAGCCGTGCAGCATTGGGGGTCTCAGACATACCGGGCATCGCGCCGTCCTTCGATTCTGGGGAGGTTACTTTAACTCTGCCGGAGTCGCCTTGGCAGCAGCCTTGGCGGTAGAAGACGGCTGGCCGCCGCCCTTCTGGTGCTGCAGTGCTGCCTTGACCAGCCCGGAGAACAGCGCGTGCGGCCGGGTGGGGCGTGAGCTGAGTTCCGGGTGCGCCTGGGTGGCTACGTAGTACGGGTGGACTTCGCGGGGAAGTTCCACATACTCCACCAGTTTGCCATCGGGCGAGGTTCCGGAGAACACCAGGCCCTTGGCTGCGATCTGCTCGCGGTACTTGTTGTTGACCTCATAGCGGTGGCGGTGACGTTCGCTGACCTTGGTGGTGCCGTAGGTCTCGGCAACGACAGACCCTTCGTCCAGCTTGGCTTCGTACAGGCCCAGACGCATGGTGCCGCCGAGGTCACCCTTGCCGTCGACGATGTCCAGCTGCTCTTCCATCGTGGCGATCACGGGGTATTTAGAAGCCGGCTCGAACTCGGAGGAGGAAGCACCCTCCAGGCCGACGACGTTGCGGGCGTATTCGATCACCATGCACTGCAGGCCCAGGCAGAGACCCAGGACCGGGAGCTTGGATTCCCGGGCGTACTTGAGCGCACCGAGTTTGCCTTCCAGTCCGCGGATGCCGAAGCCGCCGGGGACACAGATGGCGTCCACTCCCGCCAGGGTCTTAAGCGCACCGTCGTGGGTGTCGCATTCGTCCGAGGGCACCCAGCGGATCTTGACCTTGGTGTCGTTGGCGAAGCCGCCGGCCCGCAACGCCTCGGTCACGGAGAGGTAGGCATCCGGCAGGTCGATGTACTTGCCCACCAGGGCAATCTCCACCTCGTGCTTGGGGTTGTGGACCGCGTCGAGGAGCTTGTCCCAGCTGGTCCAGTCGACGTCCTTGAACGGCAGGTCCAGGGCGCGGACGATGTAGGAGTCCAGGCCCTGGGAGTGCAGCGTCTTGGGGATGTCGTAGATGCTGGGGGCGTCGGGGCAGCCGATGACGGCGTCGATGTCGACGTCGCACATGCGGCCGATCTTGTCGCGCATCGGCTGCGGGACGTCGCGGTCCGACCGGATCACGATCGCCTCGGGCTGGATGCCGATGGAGCGAAGCGCGGCAACGGAGTGCTGGGTTGGCTTGGTCTTCAGTTCCTGGGACGGGCCAATGTAGGGCACGAGGGAGACATGCAGGAAGAAGACATTTCCGCGGCCGATGTCCTGGCGGACCTGGCGGGCGGATTCGAGGAACGGCTGCGACTCGATGTCGCCCACGGTGCCGCCGATTTCGGTGATGATGACGTCGGGGGCGTGCTTGCCCTCGGCGGGAAGCCGCATACGGCGCTTGATTTCATCGGTGATGTGCGGGATGACCTGGACGGTGTCGCCAAGGTACTCGCCGCGGCGTTCCTTGGCGATGACGGTTGAGTAGACCTGGCCGGTCGTGACGTTGGCCGAACCCTCGAGGTTCTCGTCCAGGAAGCGTTCGTAGTGGCCGATGTCGAGGTCCGTCTCGGCGCCGTCGTCGGTGACGAAAACTTCGCCATGCTGGAAAGGGTTCATCGTGCCCGGATCCACGTTCAGGTAGGGATCGAGCTTTTGCATAGTTACAGACAAGCCGCGTGCCCGCAGGAGGTGACCGAGGCTCGAAGCCGTCAGTCCCTTACCGAGCGAGGACGCCACACCACCGGTTACGAAGATGTGTTTGGTCGTCTTGGACGAGCCCGGAAACCGGGAATTTACACGGGAATTTGATCGCTGCACCACGGAGTTCGAGCCTATCATCGATTCGGCCTTTCAAGAGTCGGTTGGCGGCATCCCGCTGGAATTGTGGTTGCCCTGTGGGTCCGCCGTTTCCGGTATTCAGGCCTGCTGCGGCAGGAGCCTGGCGTCGTCCAGCAGCTCCCGGGCGTGGGCCTGCGCGGATTCGGAATCCTCCTGGCCGGCGAGCATCCGGGCCAGCTCCCGGACACGCTCCCCGGCGTCGAGGAGTTTGACGTCACTGGAGGTGAAGCCGGTCGCCGTCGCTCCGTCAGCTCCCCGCACCGAGGTTTTGGTGACCCGGATGTGATGGTCGGCGAAGGCCGCCACCTGCGGCAGGTGGGTGACCACGAGAACCTGGACATGCCGGGCCAGCATCGCCAGGCGTCGGCCGATCTCGACGGCGGCACGCCCGCCCACGCCGGCGTCCACCTCGTCGAAGACGAACGTGGGAACAGGATCGACGGCGGCCAGCACCACCTCGATGGCGAGCATGACGCGCGACAGTTCACCGCCGGAGGCACCCTTGCCGAGCGGACGGGCGGGAGCGCCTGAATGCGGCTGCAGCAGGAACGAAATCTCGTCCGCACCATACGGCCCCGGCTGCCCGCCGGATTCGATGGTGATCACGAGCGTGGCGTCAGCCATCGCCAGGGCCTTGAGTTCGGCGCTGACGCGGGCGGAGAGGTCCTTGGCGGCCTTTTTCCGCAGCTTGCTGATTCCCGCGGCCCGCTTGACCAGCTCCGTCCCGGCACTCGCCACGGCGGCGTCCAGCGCCTCGATCCGGCTGGAGTCGTCCTGGAGTTCCAGGAACCGCTCCCGGGACTGTTCGGCCCACACCAGCACTTCGTCGATGCTGGGGGCGTATTTCCGCACCAGCTTCGCGAGGGCCGCCCGGCGGTCTTCTATCTCCGCGAGCCGTTCCGGGCCCTCGGTATCAAGGGACGTCTGGTAGCTTGCGAGTTCGGTGGCGATATCGTTGAGCAGGAACCCCACCTCTGCCAGCCGTCCGGCCGCGGACCCGAGTTCCTCGTCGTGTTCCGCGACGTGTTCGAGGGTGCGCTTGGCGGCATCGACCAGCGCCGTGGCGTCATTGCCGTCACCGAAGTCCTCGGCGATGAGTGCCTGGTGCGCGGTCGTAGCAGCGATCCGAAGTTCCTCGACATTGGCGAGTTTGACGGCCTCCGCTTTGAGGGATTCATCCTCCCCTGGCTGCGGATCCACGCCGTCGATCTCGGCCAGGGCAGCCTCGAGGGACTCGGCCTCGCGGAGGCGTTCCCTGGCAGCGCTGCGCAGCTCGTCGAGCTCGGCCTGGCTGGACTTCCACCGGGCATGGAGTTCCTGGTAGGAGCCGAGCTCCACCGCGAGGTTCTGCCCCGCAAACTTGTCCAGTGCCTCGCGCTGGGCCACCGGGCTTTTGAGCCGGATCTGCCCGGACTGGCCATGGACCACCACGAGGGTTTCGCCGATCTCGCCGAGGACACCCACGGGCGCGGCGCGTCCGCCCAGGTACGCGCGGCTGCGGCCGTCCGCGCCCACGCTGCGGGCGAGCAGCAGCTCCGCTCCGCCGTCGAACTCCTCGACGTCAGCGCCGGCCTCTCGGGCGCGGGCCACAGCCGGGTGCCCCGCATCGAGCTTCACCGTTGCCTCGGCCGAGGCGCTCTTCGCGCCGCTGCGCACGGCGCCGGCGTCGGATCGGGCGCCGAGCAGGAGCCCGACGGCGGTCACCACCATGGTCTTGCCGGCGCCGGTTTCACCTGTCACAACGCTCAGGCCGGGGCCGAGGGGCAGCGTGGCGTCGGTGATGACGCCGAGGTCGCGGATTCTCAGTTCTTCAAGCATGGTTCACTTCGCAGTTGATGGATCGGAAGCCTCGCCCGGACCGGCAGGCGGCGGCGTCGAAAGCGGCGGCATCGGCCGGGGCGTGCGGATCACGGGTACCGGCCCGGTGTGGATCGCTGCGGCCTGCGGCATGGGGCCGCGCCAGCCCTGGATGGGCAGTTCAAATTTGCTGACGAGGCGTCCGGAGAACGGCGTCTGGTGCGTGCGCGCCAGCCGGACCGGCGTCGCCGAACGGGTGACTTCCACCCGCGCTCCCGGCGGCAGGTCCACAGACCGCCGGCCGTCGCACCACAGCACGCCCTGCGCGTCAGTGCGGTTGAGGATTTCCACAGCGAGCCGGGATCTGGGCGAAACCACCAGCGGCTTGGCGAAGAGCGCGTGGGCGCTGATCGGCACG
The DNA here is from genome assembly GCF_035984855.1 of Arthrobacter sp. MP_M4. Lineage (NCBI taxonomy): Bacteria > Bacillati > Actinomycetota > Actinomycetes > Micrococcales > Micrococcaceae > Arthrobacter > Arthrobacter sp. MP_M4. The sequence goes on along the minus strand of NZ_JAXCHX010000017.1, from coordinate 4,107 downwards.
ATCAGGAGCGCCTCAACTTCGGGCCAGACCACGGGGCCGCCGGCGGAGAAAGCATACGCTGTGGAGCCGGTGGGAGTGGCCAGGACGACGCCGTCGCAGCCAAAGGACGTCAGCGGCCGCTCGTCGACCTCGGTGACCACTTCGAGCATTCGCTCCCGGTTGCCCTTCTCGATCGCTGCCTCGTTCAGCGCCCAGGTGTGCCAGATTTTCTGGCCGCGGACCCAGACCTGGACATCAATGGTCATCCGCTCTTCCACCGTGTAGTCGCGGCTCGCGATCCACTCGACGGTCTGGGCGAGGTCCGCCCTTTCGCTTTCGGCGAGGAATCCCACGTGTCCGAGGTTGACGCCCAGCAGCGGCACATCGACCTCCCGCACCAGTTCTGCGGCGCGGAGGATCGTGCCGTCACCGCCAAGGACCATCACAAGTTCGACGTCGGGCAGCATCACGTGGTCGTGGAGGACCTCGACCGGCTGGTCGAGGCGTCCGAAGAAGCGGACCATGTCGCCGAGTTCGGACTTCAGCATCACCGGAACGATGCCGGAGCCGTGGAGCCGGGCGCACGCTTCCCAGGCAGCCTTGAGGGACTCCTCACGGCCTGTGTGGGCAAGGATGAGGACACGCCTGCTCATCGGGTTCCGCCTTCTAGTGCTTCTAGTCGTTGGGCCAGAGTGTGGTGGGCCAGATCGTTCGCAGTAACCCAGCAACGGCTGCGTCCCGCTCTTCGATCTTAGGCAGGTCTGTTCGAATACCGCGCTTTATCCACAGGAAGTACTCGACGTTTCCATCCTGGCCCGGCAGCGGGCTGCTGGCGAGGCCCTTCAGTTCCAGGCCCGTGTCCATCGCTTCGGCGGCGACTTTGCCGACCGCGAGGCGGCGCTCCCGCTCCGAGGTCACGACGCCGGTGCGGCCCAGCCGGTCCTTGCCGATCTCGAACTGTGGTTTGACCATGAGCACCAGATCCCCGCCGGGCAGGGTGCATGCCGCGAGAGGTGCCAGCACGAGGGTGAGTGAGATGAAGGAAAGATCTGCCACCGTCAGGGCCGCCGGTCCCCCGATCTCCGCGGACGTCATGTAGCGGACGTTGAGTCCTTCGTGGACGGAGACGCGGGAGTCATTGCGGATCACGGGGACCAGCTGGTCATGGCCGACGTCGACGGCCACAACGTGGGCCGCACCGCGGCGCAACAGAACTTCAGTGAACCCTCCGGTGGAGGCGCCGGCGTCCAGGCACCGCTTGCCTGCCGCCGAAACGGCGGGAAACGCGTCCAGCGCGCCAGCCAGCTTGTGCCCGGCGCGGCTGACGTAGTTGTCCTCATCCGCGGCGGCTACGTCGAGGACCGTATGGTCGTGGACCTGCAGGGAGGCTTTGGCCAGCACCTCACCGGCTGAGCTGACCTTGCCTTCGGCGATCAGGCGGGCGGCATGGGTGCGGGACCGCGCCAGCCCACGGCCAACGAGGGCCTGGTCAAGCCTGCTCATGCGTGGATTCCCGTCGGGCAGTGGTGGTGATGGGCTCGTTGAGGGCAGCCAGCAGGTCGTCGTGCAGGCCGGCGTAGATTTCGCCGTGCCGGGCCACGGGCAGGTCCGGCAGGGTACCGAGGCGCTCCAGCACGGCGGCCACGCCGGCGTCCGTGGAGGTGGCCTGCCCGGAGGCATCGGCCTGCTCCCCCGGCGTTGCGGGCCACGTGACCCGGGGCTCGTCCCCGTTGGCGCCGGTCTCGGGGATGTGGTTCGGCTCCGTCATGGTCTCCAGTCTAGGCATCCGGCCATTCGAGGACGGGGGCCAGGGCGGCGGAGGTTTCCGGGTTGGCCGTCCACCAGGCCGAGCACGCCGCCCGCCACGCGTTGAGGTCCCCGGGATCGCCGCTGACGCGGACGCTTCGCCCGTGAACGACTGCGGAGGCCGCGCCGCAGCGGTGCCGGTCGCCGTCGTGCTCAATGGCAGGGTAGGGACGGTAGAGGTCCGTGAGGTCGTTGATGAGGTAGGTGGGCCGTTCCAGGGTGCGGGCGGCCAGGATCGTCTCCCGTGTGTCGACGCCGGTTAGAACTGCCGCCGTGGCGAAGCCGGCGTTGTTGCCGCCAAGGATGTCCGTGTCCAGCCGGTCGCCGACCACCAGCGGCCGGTCCGCTGCCAGGCGTTTGGCGGCAGCATGGAACAGCGGCGCTTCCGGTTTGCCAGCGACCAGGGGACGTTTCCCGGTGGCTGCGGATACCGCCGCGACCAGGGTGCCGTTGCCCGGGGCCATGCCCCGGGTCTGGGGAATGGACATGTCCGTGTTCGTGGCCACCCACAGCGCTCCGCCGGCGACGACGTAGGCGGCTTCCGCGAGGTCCTTCCACCCGAGGTCCGGGTGAAAGCCCTGGACGACGGCGACGGGCCGCTCCGACTCATTGCGGACCGGCACCATCCCCGCCGTTTCAATCTCCTGCGCGAGGGAGTCACCGCCGGTGATCAGGACGCGGGAACCCGCCGGCAGCCGGGACGCCAGCAATTCGGCGGCGGCCTGCGAGGAGCTGACCACCTGGTGGTCCTCCGCCGGCGCGCCGAGGTCACGCAGGTGCTGCGCGACCTGGGCGGGCGTGCGGGAGGCATTGTTCGTAACGTAGCCCAGGCCGACGCCGATCCCGGCGAGCCGGCGCAGCGATTCCACGGCGCCCGGGATGGCGTGCGGGCCCGCGTACACGACGCCGTCAAGGTCGGAGAGGACTGCATCGAAGGCCGCGATCAGCTCCGCGTCTGCCATTCCCGCTCAGCCTTCGGAGCGGTCCGGCACGCGGGAGTCGCCGTCGCCGTCGATATCTTCGTGCGAACGGTCTTCGTGCGAATCGCTGCTGTCAGCGTCGCCGGAGTCAGTCGCGCCGGAGTCAGTCGCGCCGGAGTCATCGCCGGAATCAGGGTCGCTGAGCACCTCGGAGCGGTCCAGGGTGTCCCTTTCGACGGAGTCCTCATCGGATTCCGTGTCGTCGGACTCCCAAAAATCTGATTCGCCGTCGTCTGATTCGTCGTCCACGGCGCTGGCTGCTGCAGCTGTTTCCGGCAGTCCGGCAACCGCTTCGGCGCTGGCAGCTCGGGGCGCTTCCCCTTGCTCAGGGACCTGGGCGGATGTGGCAGAACGCTGCGCTGCCTGGTCGGCGAGTTGCCGGCGCTCCTGCGCTTCCTCACGGGCTTCCTCTTCCTCATCCCAGCCGAGGTCGATGATGTCCGGGTCCTCGGCCACATCGAGGCCGAGGGCGTTCTCGGCGACGGCAGCCTGGCGTTGCCACTTCTCCGATTCGGCCGTGCGGCCCACGGCGGCCAGAGCCTCAGCGTAGGCCCGGAAGAGGCGCGGGCTGTAGGAGAAAGCGCGGTTGATGTCGAGCTGGACGATTTCCAGTTCCGACACGGCAGCGTCGAGCTGGCCGAGATCTGTCCGGGCGCCGGCGGCTACGATGGCAAGCTCCGCCTTGCCGGGGGCGTCGAGGTCCTTGGCTTCTTCAGAGCGCGCCATCTCCAGGGCGCGGTCCGCCCGGCCGAGTCCACGTTCGCAGTCAGCCATGACCGGCAGGTGCATGTTGGACCCGCTGATGCGCCGGTACGTGCGGAACTCGCGCAGGGCTTCGCCGTAGTGCCCGGCGGCGTAAGCGGTGAGGCCCACGGCTTCGCGGACGGCGGCGAGGCGGCCGCCGCGGCGGCTGGCCGCGAGGGCGTGCTGGAACGCCAGCTCAGGCTCGTCATCAATCAGACGGCCGGCCATCACCAGGTGGCGGGCCACCCACTCGGCACTGTTGTCCTCAAGGGTCCTGATCTGGTGCTGGGTGGCGCGATCCAGTTCCTTGCCCGTGACGTCGTCATCGATCTGCGGGGACCGCTCGCGATCGGGACGGTTGGCACTGCGCAGATCCCTGGCGTTAGGCACTCGTACTGGCCGGTCCTCAGGGCTGTCGCGACCGAACTGCCGCGGGCCGGACTCGCCACGGTCAAAGCCGCGTGCGGGACGGTCCTCACGGCTGCCAAACGGCCTGCGATTGTCACGGTCACCATAAGGCTTCCGGTCACGGTCGCCACCGCCGCTGTAAGGCGGCTTCCGGTCCCCGCCGGCACCGCCGGCACCGAAGCTGCGACGT
>NZ_JAXCHX010000016.1:0-82837 GCF_035984855.1 Arthrobacter sp. MP_M4 | reverse complement strand
GACCTCTTAGTCGTTCGGTGTGTGTGGTAACCACCAACCTAAGAGGTCTTCACCCTTTCACCGTGCAACCAACGTCCTGGCCGAGTACACCTAGCCTGCGTGGTCCTGGAGTTCGGGAACGCGGGTGCCCGCCTGAAGGAGAGGCGCGAAAAACGCACCGAGCTCAGCGGTCGCCGTCAGCGGCAGGACATTGGCCACGTACTGGTCAGGGCGCACCACCACCACCACGCCGCTGCGGTTGAGGCCGCGCAGTTCGAAGATGTCCGCGGCCGGATCGGTGGCGTAGACCTTCTCGTAATCGGTGAGCTGGAAGGGCCCCACCTGCGGCTTGAACGCGGGAGGCACCGCGCCGATGTCGACGCTTGTATGCTCCTGCTGGTAAATGACCTTTACGTCGAACCACGCGTCCCGGTCGGCACCTTCGGGGGTGGCAGCGAGGGGCGAGTCCGGCGCGTTCGCGATCCAGTCGGCGAACGCGGCAACGGGCGACGCACCCCCCCGCTCGGCCGCTTGAGGCGCAGCGGCGTCGGCGAAGACGTAGATGCGCCACCGGCCGTCCGCCGTTGCGTGGTGGCCCAGGTGCATCGGGTTGGTGTCGCAGACCCGCACCACGGATGCGGACTTGAAACGCTTGCCGATGGGGAAGCCGGCGGCGAGGTCTTGATGTACGGGCGCGGCGATGAGCATGGAGGGTGAGTACTGGGTCATGAAACCGGCGGGGAACTCTGCCGTGCTCACGTAAAAGTCCTCAAGCTCCGAGGGACTCTTGAACTCCTCCGGCTTTTTCGCCATGAGGGTGGACCACTCCTTGTCGAAGTCGATAAGGTTCTTCGCGATGACCTGGCGCTCCGCAGAGTAGGTGGAGAGCAGGCTTTCCGGGCTGCGGCCCTCCAGCACGTGCCCGAGTTTCCAGCCCAGATTGAAGCCATCCTGCATGGAGACGTTCATGCCCTGGCCTGCTTTGGCGCTATGCGTGTGGCACGCGTCGCCGGTAATGAACACCCGCGGCGTCCGGGTGCCGCGCTGGTCCGGAAGGACGTCGTCGAACCGGTCGGTGAGGCGGTGTCCCACCTCGTAGACGCTGTGCCAGGCCACGTTGCGCACGTCGAGGGTGTACGGGTGAAGGATCTCGTTCGCCTGGGCGATGATCTGCTCAATGGTGGTGCTGCGCACGGCTCCGTTGTCGTTGGGATCAACTTCCCCGAGGTCGACGTACATGCGGAACAGGTAGCCGCCCTCGCGCGGAATCAGGAGGATGCTGCCGCCGGTGCCGGACTGGATGGCGCACTTCGTCCGGATGTCCGGGAAATCCGTGACGGCGAGGACATCCATGACACCCCAGGCGTGGTTGGCCTGATCGCCTGCGAGGGTGCAACCGATCGCATCCCGCACCCGGCTCCTGGCACCGTCCGCACCGATAACGTATTTGGCCCGGACGGTGCGCTCCTGACCGAGTTCGGGGCCGGCCGTGTGGACGAGGGTGACGGTGACGGGGTACTCCCCCTCGTCGGCGACGGTCAGGCTCCGGAACTCATAGCCGTAGTCAGCGCTCATGCGGGTGGGAGCGTTCGCCATGAATTCGCTGAAGTAGTCGAGCACGCGGGCCTGGTTGACGATCAGGTGTGGGAACTCGCTGATGCCGGTCGTGTCATCCTTGGCCCGGGCGGACCGGACGATCCGGGACGGATCGGCGGGGTCCGGCTTCCAGAACGCCATTTCGGTGATGCGGTATGCCTCGGAAATGATCCGTTCGGCGAAGCCGAAGGCCTGGAAGGTCTCGACGCTGCGGGCCTGGATGCCGTCGGCCTGGCCGATGGGGAGCCGCCCGCCGCGGCGCTCGACAATCCGGGTGGTGATGCCCGGGAACTGCGACAGCTGAGCCGCTGCGACCGCCCCCGCAGGACCGGAACCGACGATGAGCACGTCGACCTCGTCCGGAAGTTGCGTGGGCCGATCGATCCCGACGCCGGCGGCCGGCTGGATACGCGGGTCACCGGATACGTAACCGTGATGGTGGAACTGCACGGGCTTTCCTCACTTCGTTGTGTGGCGGACCGACGCCGTCGCTTCGCTCGAACCTGGATCCACTGCGTGTTCGATAATGGAACGCAACGTTCAATTATAGAACTTCCTGTCCCAGCAGAACTGTACGCAGTTATGACTTGGGTTACAAGAGCGGCCATCAATGCAGCCTTCGCAGGGGTTGACGATCGCCCCTTCCCGGGTGATAGTTTTCGTATACGATTTCGTACTCGATGAGGAGTAATTCTTGGAACAGGTCACCGACCGCATCCTGGCCGCGGCCCGCAAAGTCATCGCGGTCCACATCAACTACCCCAGCCGGGCAGCCCAGCGAGGCCGCACCCCGGTGCAGCCGTCGTACTTCCTGAAGCCATCTTCCTCCCTGGCTTTGAGCGGTTCAACGGTGGAGCGTCCGCTGGGCTGTGAGCTCCTCGGTTTCGAGGGCGAGATCGCCTTGATCATCGGCAAACCGGCCCGCCGCGTCAGCGTGGAGGACGCCTGGAGCCACGTCGAGTGGGTCACGGCCAGCAACGATCTCGGTGTCTACGATCTCCGCTACGCCGACAAGGGCTCCAACCTCCGGTCCAAGGGCGGCGACGGCTTCACCCCGGTCGGCCCGGGACTGATCGCCGCGGACGCTGTGGAACCCAACAACCTGCGGATCCGCACCTGGCACAACGGCGCCCTGATCCAGGACGACACCACCGCGGACCTGCTATTCCCGTTCGCCCGGCTGGTCGCCGACCTTTCGCAGCTGTTGACCCTCGAAGAGGGCGACATCATCCTGACCGGAACCCCCGCCGGGGCAACGGTGGCCACGCCGGGCGACGAAGTCGAGGTGGAAGTCAGCACCCAGGGCGCCGACGGCCCGGCGGCGGGAAGCACAACAATTCCCGCGCTCTCCACGGGCCGTCTGATCACCCGGGTGGCGGAAGGCACGACGCCGTTCGCGGACTTTGGCGCGCAGCCTAAAACCGACGACCTCCAGCGGGAGGAAGCGTACGGCTCGCGGGAAGCCGCCGGGCTCCCCGCCACCGGCGCCGACGCGGAACCCGGCGTGTTGGCCGCCGCCGTCGGACCTGTCCTGAGCCCGGAGTTGAAGGCAAAACTGGAAAGCGTCTGCACCGCCACCCTGTCCTCCCAGCTGCGCAAGCGGGGCCTGAACAACGTCAGCATCGACGGCCTCACTTCCACCCGCCCGGAGAAGCGCATCGTGGGCCTGGCCCGGACCCTGCGCTACGTGCCCAACCGCGAAGACCTCTTCAAAACCCACGGCGGCGGCTTCAATGCCCAGAAAAAGGCAATCGACTCCGTCAATAAGGGCGAGATCCTCGTCATGGAAGCCCGCGGCGAAAAGGGCACCGGAACCATCGGCGACATCCTGGCGCTCCGCGCCCAGGTCCGCGGCGCCGCCGCCGTCATCACCGACGGCGGTGTCCGCGACTTTTCCGCGGTGGCTGCCCTGGACATGCCAACCTACTACGCCAACCCGCACCCGGCAGTCCTCGGCCGCCGGCATATTCCGTGGGACACCGACATCACCATTGCCTGCGGCGGAGCCACAGTGCAGCCCGGGGACATCATCGTGGCGGACGCAGACGGCATCCTGGTGATCCCGCCGGCACTGGCCGAAGAACTTGCCGACGATTCCCTCGCCCAGGAACGCGAGGAGACCTTCATCGCCGAAATGGTGCAGCAAGGCCACAGCGTGGACGGCCTCTACCCCCTGAACACCCAATGGCGGACCCGCTATGACAAGTGGGAAGCCGGCACAGCCCATGACTGACACACTCAGCGCCGCGGGCACATCCGCCGGGAGCAAGTCCGAGCAGGCCTACGCGGCGGTCAAGGCGCGGATCGTGGACGGCACCTACTCCCCGGGATACCGGCTGGTGCTCGCCAAGATCGCCGAGGACCTGGGCGTCAGCGTGGTGCCGGTCCGGGAAGCCATCCGGCGGCTTGAGGCCGAGGGCCTGGTGACCTTCGAGCGGAACGTCGGGGCCACCGTCTCCGGGATCGACCCCACCGAATACCTCTACACGATGCAGACCCTCAGCATCGTTGAAGGCGCCGCGACGGCGCTGTCCGCTCCGTTGATCGGGGAGGCCGACGCGGCCCGGGCCCGGGCCGTGAACACCGAGATGCGCGAGTGCCTCACGCATTTCGACCCCGTCAGGTTCACAAAGCTGAACCAGGACTTCCACAGCATCCTGTTCGAGCACTGCCCCAATCCGCACATCCTGGACCTGGTCCACCGGGGCTGGAACCGGCTGGCCTCTCTCCGGTCCTCCACGTTCCGCTTCGTTCCCCGCCGCGCCCATGAATCGGTGGACGAACACGAGGCGCTGCTGCAGCTCATCGAATCCGGTGCCAGCGCCGACCACATCGAAAAGGCCGCCCGCCTCCACCGCTCCGCCACCCTGGACGCCTACCTCGCCCAAAGCAATTCGTTGCAAGACCGATAAGGAAAAACAATGACGTTCACCGCCGAAGAAGCCACCGCCCATCATGTTCCGCAGGACCTGACCACCCATATCCAGCACTACATCAACGGCGCATTCGTTGACTCCGTCGGCGGCGAGACCTTCGATGTCCTGGATCCGGTGTCCAACACCACGTACGCCACGGCCGCCGCCGGGCAGAAGGAGGACATCGACCTCGCCGTCGCCGCTGCCCGGGAAGCGTTCGTCAACGGCCCGTGGCCGAAGATGAAGCCGCGCGAGCGGGCCCGCGTCCTGAACAGGATCGCCGATGCCGTCGAAGCCCAGGAGGCCCGGCTCGCCGAGCTGGAAACGTTCGACACCGGCCTGCCCATCACCCAGGCCAAGGGCCAGGCGCTGCGCGCCGCGGAGAACTTCCGTTTCTTCGCGGACCTGATCGTGGCGCAGTTCGACGACGCCATGAAGGTCCCCGGCGCCCAGATCAACTACGTCAACCGCAAGCCAATCGGCGTCGCCGGGCTCATCACCCCCTGGAACACGCCCTTCATGCTCGAGTCCTGGAAACTGGCGCCGGCGCTGGCCACCGGCAACACCGTGGTCCTGAAGCCGGCCGAATTCACGCCGCTGTCCGCCTCATTGTGGGCGCAGATCTTCAAGGACGCAGGGCTGCCCGACGGCGTGTTCAACCTGGTCAACGGCCTCGGCGAGGAAGCCGGCGACGCCCTGGTCAAGCACCCCGATGTCCCCTTGATCTCCTTCACCGGGGAAACCACCACCGGCCAGACCATCTTCCGCAACGCCGCGGAGAACCTCAAGGGCCTCTCCATGGAGCTCGGCGGCAAGTCCCCGTGCGTCGTGTTCGCGGACGCGGACCTGGACGCTGCAATTGATTCGGCCTTGTTCGGGGTCTTCTCGCTCAACGGCGAACGCTGCACGGCCGGCTCCCGGATCCTGGTGGAACGCGCGGTGTACGAGGAGTTCTGCGACAAATACGCGGCCCGAGCGAAGAACATCGTTGTCGGCGACCCGCACGACCCCAAAACCGAGGTCGGCGCCCTGGTCCACCCGGAGCATTATGCCAAGGTGGCCCGGTACGTGGAGATCGGCAAGTCCGAGGGCCGGCTGCTGGCCGGCGGCGGCCGCCCGGACCACCTCCCGGAAGGCAACTACATTGCGCCCACGGTGTTCGCCGACGTCGCCCCGGACGCACGGATCTTCCAGGAGGAGATCTTCGGCCCCGTCGTCGCCATCACCCCGTTCGATTCCGACGAGGAAGCCCTCGCCCTCGCGAACAACACCAGGTACGGTCTGGCGGCATACATCTGGACCCAGAACCTCACCCGGGCGCACAACTTCTCCCAGAACGTCGAAGCCGGAATGGTCTGGCTCAACAGCCACAACGTCCGCGACCTCCGCACGCCGTTCGGCGGGGTCAAAGCTTCCGGCCTCGGCCACGAGGGCGGCTACCGTTCCATCGACTTCTACACCGACCAGCAGACCGTCCACATCACCCTCGGTACCGTCCACACGCCCAAATTCGGCGCCTGACCCGCGCATCCGTCCTCAACGAAGAGAGCACACCATGACCAATCTTGTCCCCACCCCCACTGTCCCGGCCCCCGACATCGTCCGCTGCGCCTACATGGAGATCGTCGTCACCGACCTCGCGCAATCCCGCGCGTTCTACGTTGATCTCCTGGGCCTGCACGTCACCGAAGAGGATGAAAACAACATCTACCTGCGGTCCCTGGAAGAGTTCATCCACCACAACCTTGTGCTGCGCAAAGGCCCCATTGCCGCCGTTGCCGCCTTCGCCTACCGGGTGAAATCCCCCGCCGAAGTGGATGCCGCAGAGGCCTACTACAAGGAACTCGGCTGCCGCACCGAACGCCGCAAGGAGGGTTTCACCAAGGGCATCGGCGACTCTGTCCGGGTGGAGGATCCGCTGGGTTTCCCCTACGAATTTTTCTACGACGTGGAGCACGTCGAACGGCTCACCCAACGGTATGACCTCTACAGCGCCGGCGAACTGGTCCGGCTGGACCACTTCAACCAGGTCACCCCGGACGTGCCGCGCGGCCGCGCCTACCTGGAGGACCTCGGCTTCCGAGTCTCCGAGGACATCCAGGACTCCGACGGCGTCACCTACGCTGCCTGGATGCACCGCAAGCAGACCGTCCACGACACCGCCCTGACCGGCGGCAACGGCCCGCGCATGCACCACGTCGCCTTCGCAACGCACGAGAAGCACAACATCATCCAGATCTGCGACAAGATGGGCGCCCTGCGCATCAGCGACCGGATCGAACGCGGCCCCGGCCGGCACGGCGTGTCCAACGCCTTCTACCTCTACATCCTCGACCCGGACGGCCACCGCATCGAGATCTACACCCAGGACTACTACACCGGCGACCCGGACAACCCCACCATCACCTGGGACGTCCACGACAACCAGCGCCGCGACTGGTGGGGCAACGCTGTGGTGCCCAGCTGGTACACCGAGGCCTCCCTGGTCCTGGACCTGGACGGCAACCCGCAGCCGGTGATCGTCCGTGCGGAAAAGAGCGAGATGGCCGTAACGGTGGGCGCCGACGGCTTCTCCTACACCCGCAAGGACGAGGACGGCCATCGCGGGGAAAAGACCGGCTTCAAGCTCGGGGCGCAGCTGTAACCATGCTGGATACCAGGACAATTGAGGCGATCGCCGACGAGCTGCTGGAAGCCGGCCGCAGCCGCACCCCTATTCCCCGCCTGACCGCCCGCTACCCGGAGATGACGGTGGAGGACTCCTACGCCGTCCAGCAGCTGTGGCGCCGGCGCAACGAGGACGCCGGACGGACCCTGGTGGGCCGCAAGATCGGCCTGACCTCCCGGGCCATGCAGGCGGCCACCGGCATCACCGAACCGGATTACGGTGCCATCTTCGATGACATGGTGCTGGAAACGGGCTGCTCCGTGGAATGGGAAAAGTACACCCATCCCCGCGTGGAGGTGGAACTGGCGTTCGTGCTGAAGAAAGACCTCGCCGGGCCCGGCTGCACCATCTTCGATGTGCTGAACGCCACGGACTACGTCGTTCCGGCCTTGGAGATCCTGGATTCCCGGATCGAGATGGAAGGCCGGACCATCGTGGACACCATCTCGGACAATGCAGCCATGGGCGCGATGGTGATCGGCGGCAACCCCGTCCGTCCCGACGCCGTCGACCTGCGTTGGGTGTCAGCCATTCTGTACAAGAACCAGACGGTCGAGGAGACCGGGGTCGCGGCGGGGGTCCTGGACCATCCGGCGAATGGTGTGCACTGGCTGGCCAACAAGATCGCCCCCCATGGGGACAGTCTGAAGGCCGGAGACATCATCCTCGCCGGGTCCTTCACCCGCCCCCTCTGGGTCTACAAGGGCGACACCATCCATGCCGACTACGGACCGCTGGGAGTCGTCACATGCCGCTTCGACTAGACGCCACGTTCCGGGACGCCCTGCGCAACCAATCCGGCGCTGCCGGCCGCCCGCTGGCGGGCATGTGGGTGTGTTCCGGCAGCCCCCTGGTAGCCGAACTCTGCGCCGGCTCCGGCCTCGACTGGCTGCTGGTGGATGCCGAACACAGCCCCAACGGGCTGGAATCCATCCTGGCCCAACTGCAGGCCATCAACGGCTACCCGGTCCACACCCTGGTCCGCCCGCCCGTCAACGACACCGTGGTGATTAAGCAGTACCTCGATTTGGGCGTCCAGAACCTGCTGATCCCCATGGTGAATTCCGCCGCCGAGGCGGAGGCGGCCGTGGCAGCCACGCGGTACCCGCCCCACGGAGTGCGCGGTGTCGGGTCCGCACTGGCCCGGGCGGCCCGCTGGAACCGCGTTCCCGGCTATCTGGCCACGGCCAGTGAAACCATCAGCGTCACGGTGCAGATCGAATCGGGAACAGCCGTTGACTCGGTGGAGGACATCCTGCGGGTGGACGGCGTCGACGCGATCTTCCTGGGACCTTCCGACCTCGCCGCGTCCCTGGGTCTGCTGGGCCAGCAGGAACACCCCCGGGTGCGCGCCGCCGTCGAGCACTGCCTTGCTGCCGCCACGGCGGCCGGGAAACCGGCCGGGGTGAACGCGTTCGCCCCGGCCACTGCGCACGGCTACCTGGCCGCCGGCGCGTCGTTCGTGCTGGTCGGCGCGGACGTGGCGTTGCTGGCCCGCGGCTCGGAAGCTCTTGCCGCCGAATACATCCGGCCCGACGGCGGAGGCACGGCCAGCTACTGAGGAGCATGCACCGCCCTGAAACTCCTTGCGGGTTACCAGCAGCCTGCGCTACGGTCGGCGCATCGATTGCAGACTGCGTGCGGTTGAGGCCGGCCGTTCCGCGCGTCTCCTCCCGCGCCCGGCCACGAGCAAGGGAGCCCCATGTCACTCGTCCGCGTTCACAACTTCTCCGTCTCGGTCGACGGTTTCGGCACTGGTGAGGGACAGCAGCTGGACGCGCCCTTCGGGCACGCCGGGACTCGCCTGCTCGAATGGGCCCTGCCGACGCGCACCTTCGGGCAGTTAGGCTTCCATGGCGGGGAGGAGGGCTCCAACGGTATCGATGAAGTCTTTGCAAGCCGATGGGCCACCGGCATCGGCGTGGAGATCATGGGCCGCAACAAGTTCGGGCCTCAGCGCGGCCCATGGGCCGATGAGGAATGGCAGGGCTGGTGGGGCGACAACCCGCCCTTCCACACCCCCGTGGTCGTCCTGACCCACCACCCCCGCCCGGCGCTGACCATGAACGGCGGCACCACGTTCCACTTTGTGGACGCCGAACCCGCCGCGGCGCTTGAGCAGGCACGCGCCCTCGCCGGGGACCTCGACGTGCGAATCGGCGGCGGCGTCACCACTATCCGCCGGTTCCTCGAGGCCGACCTGATCGACGAGATGCACATTGTCCTTGTACCGCTCCTGCTCGGCCGGGGCGAACGGCTCTGGGACGGCCTCGAAGGACTCGAGCAACGCTTCGACATCGAGGCGGCGCCATCACCCAGCGGTGTCATCCACCTGACCTTCGCCCGGCGCGGCCCAACCGCCTAGGTCCTCAGGTGCGCGGCCGCCAGACGACCACGGCCTGGGAGCGGGCGCGGGGGCGCTTGCCGCGGACGAGGCTGACGACGTCTCCCGCCGTTCCGGCAGCGAAGATGCGGGAGTCCAGGGCGCGCGGGCGGCGTTCGATTTCCTCGCTCAGCTCGGCGACGCGCCGCTGAAGGGCCGCCACCTGGTTCTCCAACTGGAGGATCCGTTTGATGCCTTCAAGGGAGACGCCTTCCTGCGAGAGGCGCTGCACCTCGCGGAGCATATTGACGTCCCGCTGGGAATACCGGCGAGACTTGCCCGGGGCCCGGCTGGGCGAGACGATGCCCAGCCGGTCGTACTGCCGCAGCGTTTGGGGGTGCATGTCCGCCAGCTCCGCCGCGACGGAGATGACGAAGATCGGCTGCTCGTAGTCGATGGCCATGGCAGGCATCCGTCCCTAGAGCCGGGCCTTGGCTGCCAGCTCAGCGCGGACGTCCTCGCCGGTGGTCGCCGCGGCGAACGCCTTGACGGCCTCCTCGGCTTCCTTGTTCAGCTTCCGCGGGACGGCGACGTCGATGGTCACCAGGAGGTCCCCGGTGGCTTTGGCATGCTTCACGCCGCGGCCCTTGACCCGAAGGGTTCGGCCCGACGCCGTTCCGGCCGGAACGCGCACCCGGACTTTGTCACCGTCTATGGTCGGAACATCGATGTCCGAGCCCAGGGCTGCCTCCGGAAAGGTCACCGGAACGTGGATGCGCAGGTTGTCGCCGTCACGGACATAAAAGTCATGCGGCTTGACCGAGACGGTGACCATGAGGTCCCCGTACCCGGCCGGACCGTGCTGGCCCTTGCCGCGGACACGGACTTTCTGTCCGTCCTTGATGCCGGCCGGAACGCGGACGTCGATCACTTCGCCGTCCGGTTCACGCAGGCCGATGGTGGTGCCACGGATGGACCCGGCAAAGGAAATGGTGGTGGACGCGGTCCGGTCCGCACCTTTCTGGGGTGCGCGCTGGAAGGACTGGCCGCCGCCGAAGCCACCGCCGCCAAAGAGGTCGGCGAATTCGGGGGGAATACCGCCGGAGGTGTTGTATCCGCCGGGCTGGCGTCCCCCGCCGCCGCCGGTGAAGAGGCCGCCGAAGAGGTCCTCGAATCCGGCTCCGCCGGCAGTTCCACCGCCTCCGCCAGGGGCGAAGCGGGCGCCGCCGCCCATGGCCCGGATGGCGTCGTACTGCTGGCGCTCATCGGCATCGGACAGCACGGAGTAGGCCTCGGAGATGTCTTTGAACTTCTTCTCCGACGCGGCGTTCCCCGCGTTGGTGTCCGGATGGTGCTGCCGCGCGAGCTTCCGGTAAGCCTTCTTGATGTCGGCGTCGGAAGCGTCCTTGGCGATTCCAAGGATCTTGTAAAAGTCCTTGTCCACCCAGTCCTGGCTAGCCAATGGCGTTTCCTTTCAAATACAAAACAATTGAGGCGAGACTACCGGTGAGCGCCGACGCGGACGAAGGGGGTCCATTCACATGAGGCGAACAACGAGCCGGCGCGGAGGCCGGATAGGGGGCGGCGGTGTGCCTACCGCGCTGGGCCCACGGCTGCTCCCGACGCGAGCTTGCGAGCGTCGGGAGCAGCCGTGGACGGGCACCGCCCCCTATCCGGCGTCGCGCCGGAGGTAGCTACGCCGGGACAGCCACGATGACCTGGGCTGCCCGCAGAACCCGGTCCCCGCTCTTGTAGCCGGAACGCAGGACCTGGCTGACGGTGTCGATCTCGACGTCCGTGCCGGGCTGCTGGATGAGGGCCTCGTGGATTGTGGGGTCGAACTCCACGTTGGTCTCATCAATGCGCACCAGGCCGTACGTCTTCAGCGCGTTCTCCAGCTTGGCGGCGATCGCGGCGAACGGTCCGTCCGTGAGATCACCGTGCTGGCGGGCGGCGTCGACGTCGTCCAGTACCGGGAGCAGGGCGTTAAGGACGCCGATGACGGCCATTTCCCCTGCCACGGCACGGTCGCGTTCGACGCGCTTGCGGTAGTTGACGTACTCGGCCTGCAGGCGGCGCAGGTCATTCCTGAGCTCCTCCGCCTCCGCGCCGTCAGCGCCCTGGGCCACGGAATCCGCGGCCGGAACCTCCACGCTGTTGAGGATGTCCTCGGCCTGGGACAGCGCGTCCCCGGATTTAGACTCCCCCGCGGCGGGGTGCTCCTGGTCGGGGTGGCGGGCCTGGCCGGTCTCCGGGTCAACCTTGCGGTTGTCGTGGATGATCGGTTTCTGCGGCTCGTTCTCCCGCTGTTCAGCGTCGCGACGGCTCTCGGAAGAACCGTGCTCTTCTTCGTTACCGTGGTGCGGCATGATTACTTCTTCTCGTCTTCGTCAACGATCTCGGCGTCGACGATGTCCTCGTCAGCTCCCGCTGCGGACTCGCCGGCGGGGGCACCTGTGGAGCCGTCGGAGCCGGCGGCGCCGTCCGGGGAACCGGCCTGGGCGTAGATGGCCTCGCCGAGCTTGGTCTGGGAAGCCTGCAGCTTCTCAAACGCGGTCTTCACCGCGGCGTCGTCGGTGCCCTCAAGGGCTGCCTTCAGGGCGTCGACGTCGGCCTGGACCTCGGTCTTGACCTCGTCCGGCAGCTTGTCGGCGTTGTCGGCGATCAGCTTGTCCACGGAGTAGGCGAGCTGCTCGGCGGTGTTGCGGGTATCGGCTGCCTCGCGGCGGGCCTTGTCCTCCGCTGCGTGCTCCTCGGCATCCCTGACCATGCGGTCAATGTCTTCCTTGGAGAGGCTGGAACCGCCCGTGATGGTCATGGACTGTTCCTTGCCGGTGCCCTTGTCCTTGGCCGAAACGTGAACGATGCCGTTGGCATCGATGTCGAAGGTGACCTCGACCTGCGGGACGCCGCGCGGAGCCGGTGCGATCCCGGTCAGCTCGAACGTGCCCAGCGGCTTGTTGTCCCGGGTGAACTCGCGCTCACCCTGGAAGACCTGGATGGCCACGGACGGCTGGTTGTCATCAGCCGTGGTGAAGGTCTCGGAACGCTTGGTGGGGATGGCCGTGTTGCGCTCGATCAGGTGCGTCATGATGCCGCCCTTGGTCTCGATGCCGAGAGAAAGCGGAGTGACGTCGATCAGGAGAACGTCCTTACGCTCGCCCTTGAGGACACCAGCCTGGAGCGCGGCGCCGACAGCGACAACCTCATCGGGGTTGACGCCCTTGTTCGGTTCCTTGCCACCGGCGAGATCCTTGACCAGGTCGTAGACCGCGGGCATGCGGGTGGACCCGCCGACCAGAACGATGTGGTCGATCTGGGACAGCTGGATGCCGGCTTCCTTGATGACGTCGTGGAACGGCTTCTTGGTGCGCTCGAGCAGGTCCTTGGTGAGGTCCTGGAACTTGGCGCGGGTCAGCTGCTCGTCCAGGTGCACCGGACCGTCGGGGGTGACGGAGAGGTACTGGAGGGAGACGTTGGTGCTGGTGGAGGAGGACAGTTCCTTCTTGGCCTGCTCTGCTGCCTCACGGAGGCGCTGCAGGGCGATCTTGTCCTTGGACAGGTCGATGCCCTTGACCTTGAGCTGGTTCAGCAGGTAATCAACGACGCGCTGGTCCCAGTCGTCGCCGCCGAGGCGGTTGTCGCCTGCGGTGGAGCGGACCTGGATGGTGGAGAAGTTGTCTTCGTCCTTGCCGACCTCGAGGAGGGAGACGTCGAAGGTTCCGCCGCCGAGGTCGAAGACGAGGATGAGTTCGTCTTCCTTGCCCTTGTCCAGGCCGTAGGCCAGGGCGGCCGCGGTGGGCTCGTTGACGATGCGCAGGACCTTGAGGCCGGCGATTTCGCCGGCTTCCTTGGTGGCCTGGCGTTCGGCGTCGTTGAAGTACGCAGGAACGGTGATCACGGCGTCCGTAACCTTTTCACCCAGGTAGGACTCGGCGTCGTTCTTGAGCTTCATGAGAATACGGGCGGAGATTTCCTGCGCGGTGTACTTCTTGTCGTCAATGGCGACGCTCCAGTCGGTACCCATGTGGCGCTTGACGGAAGCGATGGTGCGGTCAATGTTGTTGACGGCCTGACGCTTGGCGATCTCGCCAACCAGAACTTCGCCGGACTTGGAGAATGCAACGACCGACGGCGTGGTGCGTCCACCCTCGGCGTTGGCAATGACGGTGGGCTCGCCACCTTCGAGAACGGAGACGACGGAGTTCGTTGTTCCGAGGTCAATACCTACTGCACGTGACATATGTTGCGTCCTTCTTTCCTTGGAAACTCGCCTGAGTGGCTGCGGACCGCAGGGGCCCGAGGGTTATTGAGCGATCTGCACTCAACTTTACTCGGACCCCGCGCTAAGTCAATTCAAAGTTGAGCGACCTACGCTCAACTTTGAATTGACGAGCCGATAGAACGATCCCTCAGGCGGCGGTCATCCCGGAATTCCGGGGTTAATTCTGGCCGCAACCGCACTGTTGCGCGGCATTTCGCTGTTGGCGAAGTCCGCCCGTCAACGGTCTCCGCGGTGAGCTTCGCGGTCTGACTCGTCCGCCGCCTCACGCCCCGCGGGTCCGCTGTCGGCAGCTCGGCCGGTCCGGGAGTCACCGGCTGCGCCGTAGTCCCCCTCGGGATAGTCGCCTTCTTCCGAACCGACGGCAGCGGCCGCGCTGTCGCCTGCCTTCCCGTAGTCGCCCTCGGGGTAGTCGCCCTCAGGCGCGCCGACGGCGGCCGGGCTGCTGACGCCCGCATCCCCGTAGTCACCGGTGGGGTACTCTCCTTCCTCGGCTCCGGCCGGGTTCTCCCCGGTGGCACCGGCCGCGCCGTAGTCGCCCGCGACGTACTGGCCCTCTGCTGCCTGCTCTTCTTCCGGTTCTGCTGCCGTGCGGTCAAACTCGGTGTTTTCAGACATGTTTGGATCCTTCCTGGAAGCCTCGGCGCGCCCAGGCAGGCGCAGTGGCAGTCTATCGAGCGCCGCGGGCAGACAACAGGGGCCGACGCCGAGGAGACCGCGCCAGGATCCCGAAGCACAGCGGGGCCGCCCCGGGCCCTGCCAAATGCTCCCGGCGAGGCGCAGAATGTCCTCGATGGTCCGGGTTCGGAATGATCGCGGGCAGTGGCGGCGCAGCCGTGTGATAACAACGAAAGTGAGACCGCCATGTCCCAGCCTGGATCCCCCGGGGCCCCTGCCTTGTTCATCGTCACCGGCGCCGGTCCCGTCGGCTGGACGGTGGCCGAACAGCTCGCTGCAGCGGGCCGCCGGGTCCGTGTGCTTACCCGGTCCGGCAGCGGGCCCGATGACCCGCTGATCGAAAAGAAAGCTGTGGATGTGTCCGACGCGGCGCAGCTCGCCGGGCTGTTCAGGGGCGCCCAAGCCGTCTTCCACTGCATCCACGGCTCGCAGTACCGCGCGAAAACGTGGGCGAAGGAACTTCCCGGTGCCGAGGTAACGGTACTTGCCGCGGCGGGCGAAGCCGGCGCCGTCGTCGTGTTTCCGGAAAGCTTGTACTCCTACAGCCAGCCACAACAACCGATGACCGAACAAGGCCCGCGGGAAGCTCGCGGCGGCAAGCGCGGAATCCGCACCGGACTGCTGAAAGCCCGCGCAGCGTCCACGACCGATTCTGCGACCGTCGTGGCGGGCGACTTCTTCGGTCCCAGGGTCCTCGGCGCGCATGCCGGCGAGCGCATGCTCAAGCCGGTGCTGGCGGGACAACCCCTGGTGGTGATTGGACGTGCCGATCAGCCGCATTCCTTTACGTACGTGCCGGACCTCGCGGCCGCCATGATCCGGGTTGCACAGGATTCCTCACTCTGGAACCGGGTGTGGCATGCTCCCACCGGACCGGGGCTGACCCAGAGCGAGATTGCGGGAGCATTCGCCAGGGCAGCCGGCGCCCGGACCCCGCGTGTCACTGCACTGCCCGGCTGGGCGCTCAACGCTCTGGGGTTGTTATCCGCGAACATGCGCGAACTCACCGAGACTCTCTACCAGTTTGATCGCCCGTTCGTTATGGATTCGGCCGCCAGCCAATCCGCCTTGGGGCTGGCACCGACCCCCCTCGATGAAGCGGCCGCCGCCACTGTGGCCTGGTGGAGGGACCAGAGACAATGACGGCGTCCGCTGGAGTGGCAGCGGTTACCGGATGCCTGCCTCCGCAGATTCCGGTTCCGTGGCGGCGTGGCGGCCCCGCGCGGGAGTGTTGGTCCCAACGCGGCCCAGCTTGCCCGGCCACCAGATCCGCGGGCCAATGTCATAAGCCAGGGCCGGGACCAGCAGAGAGCGGACCAGGACGGTATCCAGCAGCACCCCAAAGGCGACGATGAAAGCGAGCTGGACCAGGAACATGATGGGGATGACACCCAGTGCTGCGAAGGTGGCCGCGAGGACCACGCCGGCGGAGGTGATGACACCGCCGGTTACCACGAGTCCGCGCAGGATGCCCGCACGGGTGCCGTGCTTGAGTGATTCCTCCCGGACCCGGCTCATCAGGAAGATGTTGTAGTCCACGCCCAGGGCCACGAGGAAGACGAAACCGAAGAGTGGGACGGTGGCGTCGGCTCCCGGGAATCCAAAGATGTTATTGAAGACGAAGGCCGAGACGCCCATCGCCGCACCATAGGACAGGACCACCGAGGCGACCAGCAGGACCGGGGCCAGCACCGAACGCAGCAGCAGCATCAGGATGACCAGGATGACCGCGAGGACCACGGGGATGATCGTGACGAGGTCGCGCTGGGCTGTGGTGTTGGTGTCCAGTGCGGTTGCGGTCACACCACCGACGAGGGCGCCGCTGTCGATCTGCTTCAGGTCCTGCCGGAGGACCACCACCACGCCTTCGGCCTCATTGGAGTCGGCTGCGAAGTTCAGCGTCGCGTTGATCAGGACCCTGCCGTCCCGCACCGCGGGTTCCGTGGGCGGCGCCGGGGCGCCGGGAGCGGCCGGCGCACCGGTGATGGGCGCGCCGCCGTCGGCCATCAGGTAGGCGTCCCCGACGCCGGCGGTCGCCCTCGTCTTTTCCAGCACCTCCTGGGCCTTGGCCTGGTCCGCGACGATCACCGCGGGGCTGCCGGAGCCGGCGTCGAAGTGGCGGGCCAGGGATTCCTGGCCATCGACGGCATTGGAGGCTGTGAGGATGACGGCCGTCTGTGGAACGCCGTTGGCCTTGAGTTGCAGGACACCCGCGGAAGCCACCAGGAGCAGCAACACTGAGGTGACCCAGACGATCCGGGGGCGGCGGGAGACGAGGGAACCGGTGGCGTGCCAGAGGCCCTCCTGGCCTTCGAGCCCGGTCACGAGTTCGGGCTCGCGCTCGGTCTCGGGCAGCAGCTTGGGGCGGAAGGGCCAGAACGCGGCGCGGCCCAGCAGTGCCATCAACGCGGGCAGCAGGGTCAGCGCGGCGAAGAGCGAGCACAGGATGCCCGCCGCGGCCACGGGGCCAAGGGCTTTGTTCGAGTTGAGGTCGGAGAAGAGCAGGCACAGCAGGGCAATAATGACCGTGGCGCCGGACGCCAGAATCGGCTCCCAGGCCGCCTTCCACGCAGTGAGCGCAGCTGTTGTGCGGTTGGTGGTGTGGGTCAGCGCCTCGCGGAAGCGCGCCACATAGAGCAACGCGTAGTCCGTGGCGGCGCCGATTACCAGGATGGACAGGATGCCCTGGCTTTGCCCGTTGAGCTGGATCCAGCCGAGCTTGGCCATGCCAAAGACCAGCAGGATGGCCGCGCAAAGCGCAAAGACCGAGGTGAAGAGAACGGCGATGGGCAGCAGCAGCGAGCGGTAGACGATCAGCAGGATCACGAAGACGGCGCCGAGGGCCACAAGCAAGAGAATGCCGTCAATGCCGGCGAACGCGCTCACAAGGTCCGCCGTGAGCCCGGCCGGGCCGGTCACAAAGGTTCGCATTCCCGCCGGGGCGGAAGCCTGTACCTCGTCGCGGAGTTCCTTGACGACGTCCTTCACCTCGCTGGAGGAATCGATGGGAACCACAAACTGCACCGCTTTGGCATCCTCTGACGGGATGGGGCCGATGACAGTGCTGCCGGCCTGCAGGGCTTCAAATTTGCCCTTGAGGGCAGCGGCCTCGCCGAGTTGGGCAGGAGTGAACGCCGAGTCGCTCTCGATGACAATGACGGCGGGAATTTCGTTGGAGTCCCGGAACTTCGCCTGCCAGTCCTGGGCCGCCGTCGCCTCGGCTCCGGCAGGCAGGAAGGATGCCTGGTCATTCGAGGAGACCTCGCTGAGCCGGCCAAAGGTAGGTCCGCCGATCCCGGCAATGGCCAGCCAGGTAATGACAAGCAGGACCGGGATAAGCCAGCGCAACCAGAAGGGGACGCGGGCACTGCCGTGTGGTGTCGTTTTCATGGGTCCTTCTGGTGCATGCCGGGGAAGAGTAGAATTGAGTCCATAGTAGACTATCTCCACGATGGAGATAACCCGCCCGGTTGTATTCGTCTCAACATTTCGTTGGCAATGGCTGCCGCTGCTGCGCGTCCGCTGAAGTAAACTCCGGAGGGCGCCGTCGTCGGAGTACGGGCTGCCAGGCCGAAGCAGAAAGGAAGGTCCGTTGTGAGCGTTGATCTGCCGGAACGCCGCGGCCCTGCCGGCCCGCCGCCGCTGGTCATGCTGCTCCAGGAGTTCAGCCTCGAAGCCAACCGCTACGCTGATGCCGCCGGCAGCCGCAACGACATGCACCGGACAGACCTCAACGCGTTGTCCGTGATCATGCAGCACACCGCCCGGAACCAGATCGTCACCCCCGGCGTGCTCCGCAAGGAACTGCACCTGAGTTCCCCGGCCACCACAGCGCTGATCGACCGGCTGCACAACTCAGGCCACGTGGTCCGCGAACGGCAGGGCACGGACCGCCGCCAGGTCCAGCTCCGCATGACTCCCAAGGCTTACCGCGACGGCGGTGCCATGTTCCAGCCACTCGCACGCCATATGGCCGCCGCGCTGGCCGAATTCACGCCGGCGGAACTGGATCTCGCCACCCGGTTCATGACGTCTATGGTTGAGGCGACGGTCGAAGCCGGGCGCGAGGCGGCCGGGGAGCATGCGACGCCTTCGGCGGGCCCGCGTACATGACATGCCGGCCGGATCATGACGGGAAGCACATGGACTACCTCGCCACTGAATTCGGCCGCTTCAGCATGGCTGAAGAAGTGGCGGCCGGCGTCGATCTCTCCGGACGGTCAGCGGTCGTGACCGGAGGCGCGTCCGGAATCGGCGCTGAAACCGCGCGCGCGTTGGCCCAGACGGGGGCGGCTGTGACCCTTGCGGTGCGCAATATGGATGCCGGCCGCAAAGCCGCCGAACGTATTGCTTCAGTCACTGCCAACCCGCGGGTGCGGGCCGCCGAACTCGACCTTGCCGACATTGATTCCGTCGACGAGTTCGCCTCCCGCTGGAACGGGCCGCTGCATATCCTGGTCAATAACGCCGGGATCATGATGGCCCCGGAGTCCTATACGCCCCAGGGGTGGGAGTTGCAGTTCGCCACCAACCATCTGGGCCACTTTGCCCTCGCCTGCGGACTTCATCCTGCCCTGGCAGCGGACGAAGCCGCACGCATCGTCGTTGTCAGCTCCTCCGGACACGGCGACTCCCCCGTGATCTTCGACGATTTGTTCTTCAACCGCAGACCGTACGATGCCGGAGCCGCCTACGGGCAGTCCAAGACCGCCAACGTACTCTTTGCCGTCGAAGCCACCCGCCGGTGGGCGGCAGATGGCATTACCGCGAACGCGCTCATGCCCGGCGGCGTCTGGACGAATCTCCAACGCCACTGGGATCCCGCGGTCCTCGCTGCGACCAAAGCGCAGGTTCGGCAGGCGGGCTTGCCCGTCAAATCGGTGGAACAAGGCGCCGCCACCTCCGTACTCCTTGCCACTGCGGCCACGCTCGAAGGAATCGGCGGACGGTATTTCGAAGACTGCAATGAAGCCCAAACCGTCTCCCGGATAACCGACGGGCTCCACGGAGTCCTCGACTACGCCCTTGACCCGGAGACCGCTCACCGGCTGTGGGATGTCTCGGCGGAATTGCTGGAGGCAGCCCGGTCCCGAGGCTGAGCCACGCGATCCGGGCTTTGTCGGCGCTGAGCTTTGTCGGCGCTGAGCTTTGTCGGCGCTGAGCGGTAGCGTTTGCTTATGAGCGCCCAGCAGCCTGACGATGTTTATACCCACGGCCATCACGAGTCGGTGGTCCGCGCCCACGCCGCCCGCACGGCGGAGAACTCTGCGGCGTTCGTGGTCCCGCATCTGGTCCCCGGGGTCTCGGTGCTGGACGTCGGGTGTGGGCCGGGGAGCATCACTTGCGATTTCGCCGGGCTCGTCGCCCCCGGGCGAGTCACCGGGCTGGACCGCTCGCCCGAGGTGATCCGCCAGGCAGCCGCCCTGGCCGACGAGCGCGGCGTGACGAACGTGGAGTTCGTCGCCGGCAACATCTATGATCTCGACTTCGAGGATGAGACGTTCGACGTCGTGCACGCCCACCAGGTCCTGCAGCACCTCACGGACCCGGTTGCTGCCCTGCGGGAAATGCGCCGTGTCGCCAAACCCGGTGGCATCGTGGCGGTGCGTGACGCTGATTTCCACGGCATGAGCTGGTATCCGGCCCTGCCGGAACTGGAGGAGTGGATGGAGCTCTACCAGCGGATCGCGCGCCGCAACGGGGCCGAGCCCGACGCCGGCCGGCGACTGGTGTCATGGGCGCAGGCTGCCGGCTTCACCGACGTCGCACCGTCCAGCAGCAACTGGCTGTATGCAACCGGGCAGATGCGGCGCTGGCAGGCCAGGGTCTGGGGCGAGCGGGTGCTGCATTCGGCCTTCGCGGACCAGGCCCGTGAGTACGGCTTCGCCACGGCCGCCGACCTGGCCCGCCTGTCGGCAGGCTGGCACCGCTGGGGTTCCACCGACGACGGCTGGTTCCTGATCCCCAACGGCGAGGTAATCGCCCGGGCGTAAGCGACATCCTTTCCGGCACAGCATTCCCTCCCCGCCGCACAGCCGCTAGGGTGCACTGCAAACACCCTGCAACGAGGAGGACGCATGCGCAATGTGACGGCCGGTCTTTTCAGCTCCGTGGACGGCGTGGTGGAAGACCCGTTTCTATGGCAGTTCGACAGCTTTGACGAGGAGCTCGGGGCGGGGATGGGCGAGATGATGGGCCGGATCGACGCCGGACTGCTGGGCCGCGTGGGCTACCAACAGTGGGCGCAATACTGGCCGAACGCCGAAGCCGACGCCGACTTTGGCGGGTTCATCAACCCGCTGCCCAAATACGTTGCGTCCCGGACCCTGACGGGCGGCCTTCAGTGGCAGAACTCGCAGCTGATCGAGGGCCCGCTGGAGGGCTTCGTCGCCGACCTGAAGAACAGCGACGGCGGTGACATTGGAGTATTCAGCAGCATCTCCCTGGTCCGCCAGCTGCTCTTCGCCGGGCTGCTGGACAGTCTGATGCTGATCGTGCATCCTGTCGTGGCGGGCAGCGGCCGGCGGCTCTTCAACGATGGGGACCCTTTGACCCGGCTCGAGCTGCAGTCATCCCAGCAGACCAGCAAAGGCAATATGATTCTCAGCTACGGACGCCGCAAGGACTGACCAGTTGGCCGCGGCGGCCGCTGCGGAAACGTAAACTTGACAGGTGCAACCCTCCCTCTGGCTGGCCCTCGCCGGCGCCGGCGTCCTGATCAGCTTCACCCCCGGCGCAGGCGCCATCAACACCATGAGCAACTCCCTGAACTCCGGCTTCCGGCGCTCCATCTGGGGAATCCTCGGGCAGCAGGCGGCGCTGGTGGTACATATCCTCGTCGTGGCCCTGGGCGTGGGGGTACTGGTGGCGAGTTCACCGGTGGCCTTCAACGTCATCCGCTACGCGGGAGCCGCCTACCTCGTCTACCTGGGCATCCAGCAATTCCGGCATGAGCCCGACCTGGACCAAGAGAAGGCCGCGGCCCTGCGGAACGAGCCAGCCTTCTCCATGTTTCGCCGCGGCCTGTGGGTCAACCTGCTGAACCCCAAGGCGATCGTGTTCTTCCTGGCCTTCATGCCGCAGTTCATCCGCCCGGCGGATCCGTTGTTGCCGCAGTACCTTACGCTGACCGCCACTGTGGTGGTCATCGACATCCTGGTCATGTGGTTCTTCTTCGCCGCCGCGGCCAAGTCGTTCCAGCGCTTCACCCACGATGCCCGCGGGCAGCGGATCCTCAACCGGACCTTCGGCGTGCTGTTCATGGCCGTCGGCGTCCTGCTGGCCCTCATCCACTGACGGGGCGGGCGCCACACTCCCGTCCGCCGCGGCGCCGAGCCCGCTCGTGGCCATGACACCTCCGGAAACCGAATGTGACAAAAGCTGTAACATTGGCGGCCCGCCATCTAGCCAAGGAGACCGGCATGGCCCATGCTTGCCCTATGACCTCAACGCCGAGCCAGTTCCGGATCATCACGGTCTGCACGGGGAACATCTGCCGCTCGCCGATGGCTGAGCTGATGCTGACGGAAGCCCTCGCGGCCGCGGGACTGGCCGGCGCCGTCGTCGATTCAGCAGGAATCACGGGCTACGAGGTAGGCCGGCCCATCGACCCGCGCGCAGCCCGCAATCTCGCTGGCCACAACATCGCCTCGGACACTCACCTGGCACGCGAATGGCGGCCGGAGTGGTTCGCCTCCCGGGACCTCATTCTTGCCCTTGACGTGGACCATTTCGGCTGGCTGCAGGAGGCGGCGCCGGACCGTGCGGCGCTGGCGAGGATCCGGATGCTGCGCAGCTTCGATCCGGCTGTCGCGGGAAAGGACGGCCTGGACCAGGGCATTGAGGACCCCTGGTACGGCAGCCGCACGGACTTTGACCTCACCTGGGACCTGATCAACGCC
This sequence comes from Arthrobacter sp. MP_M4, assembly GCF_035984855.1. NCBI lineage: Bacteria > Bacillati > Actinomycetota > Actinomycetes > Micrococcales > Micrococcaceae > Arthrobacter > Arthrobacter sp. MP_M4. The sequence goes on along the minus strand of NZ_JAXCHX010000016.1, from coordinate 60,495 downwards.
TCGATTCCCGGAATCGTGGCCCACGTCGGGACCGAGCTGGCCCGGCGCCGGGGACCGGAAAGGCAACAGCCTGGCGCTGCCGGGCAGCAGGTACGCTCTATTCCATGAGTCCCGCACCCGTCATCATCGCCGTCGACGGACGATCCGGTGCGGGAAAGACCACTCTCACGATCGAACTGGCAGCGCGGCTGCGCGAACACCACAAAGTGTCCTTGTTCCATCTGGAGGACATCTACCCCGGCTGGAACGGGCTCGCGGCCGGTATCGAACGCTACGTCTCCACGGTCCTGGCCCCCCTGCACAGCGGCGAGACGGCCGAATGGGTCAGCTGGGACTGGACCGCGCATTATGACGGCGATGCCCGCACCACCCCGCCTGCCGAGATTGTGCTGGTGGAAGGCGTCGGGGCGGCAGCGGAATCCGCCCTCCCCTTTCTGGCCGCGGTGATCTGGGCTGATTGCCCCGACGAGGACCGGCGCAGCAGGGCCTTGGCCCGCGACGGCGGAAACTACGAACCCTTCTGGGATGAGTGGGCCGCCCAGGAGCAGGTGTGGCTGGCACAGGACGATGTTCCCGGCCGCGCCGACGTCCGGGTCCTCAACCGCGCCGACGGCGCCGCCCCGGCGGAGGTCCTGCAGGCCCTCCAGTACCTGCCGGCGCTCGCCCCGGTACTGGTCCCCGAAGCCGGCGCCCGCCGCGGCCTTCAGCTCCGTACCGAACGGATCGACGCCGTCCCGGACCCCTCCGTGTTGTTCGAGACCCTCTTCGGCCGCTCAGCCAACGCCGTCTGGCTCGATTCTTCGCTTCTGTCCGGTGCCTCCCCGGCGCCCGGTCCGGCGGCGGAACGCAGCCGGTTCAGCATTCTGGCGGACGACGGCGGGCCGTTCGGCCAGTCGGTCCGGCACAGTTCCGGAACCACCCGGGTAAAGGTGGGGAACACCAGCGTCACGGTCGCTGGCCCGTTTTTCCGCTGGCTTGACGCGGCCTGGGACTCCGGTGCCCTCCACGGCCCGGAGCACTATCCCTGCGAGTTCACCCTGGGCTGGCTCGGCTACCTCGGCTACGAACTCAAACGGGAGACCGGCGGCAGCGACGTCACCGCCGGAACCCCCGACGCCTGCCTGTTGTTTGCCGGCCGCGCCGTGGTGCTGGACCATGTGGAGCACACGGTCTGGCTGCTGGCGCTGGACACTGCGGCCGCCGGGGAATGGCTCGGAACGGCCCGCACCGCAACCGAAGCGGCGGTGCCCGGGCCGGCGTCGGGAGCCGGCGGCAGCAACGCCGTCGGACCCTCCTCCTCCGGCCACAGCGCGCCGGACTTCACGGCGCGGGACTCCGAGGCCGCGTATAAAACGAAGATTTCGCAGGCCCAGCACGAGATCGCCGAGGGCAACACCTACGAGGTGTGCCTGACCACCACGCTGACAGCCGAGCTTTCCTCCGCGGTCGATCCATGGCAGACCTACCTGGCCCTACGCCGGAAAAATCCGGCCCCGTTCGCAAGCTACCTGCGGTTCGGAGAGCTCGCCGTGGCGAGCACGTCCCCGGAACGGTTCCTCCGGATCGCTGCCGACGGTCACATGCGCGCCGAGCCGATCAAGGGAACCCGGCCCCGGGATGCCGACGCCGCCCGGGACTCAGCGCTGCGGCAGGACCTCCAGTCCTCACCGAAGGACCGCGCCGAGAACATCATGATCGTGGACCTGCTCCGCAACGATCTCAGCCATTTCGCCGTGCCCGGATCGGTGGCGGTCAGCCGGCTTTGCGCGATAGAAAGCTACGCCACGGTCCACCAGATGGTGAGTACCATCGACGCCCGGCTCCGGCCCGGCATGCCGCGGGCCGAGGCCGTCGCAGCATGCTTCCCCGCCGGGTCAATGACCGGCGCCCCCAAGGTCAGCACCATGGCCATCCTCGACCGGCTCGAGGGTGCACCCCGCGGCGTGTACTCAGGGGCAATCGGCTATTTCTCTCTCAACGGCGCCACCGACCTCGCCGTAGCGATCCGCACCCTTGTGGTAACCGGGCAGTCCGGGAACCGCACTGCGCTGAGCCTGGGCGTCGGCGGTGCGATCACCGCGGATTCCGACCCGCAGGAGGAATACGCGGAGATCAGGGCCAAAGCGTTCGGGGTCCTCTCCGCGCTCGGCGCGGAATTCCCGCCCGGCTAGGCTCCGCACCGGCCCGCCACCACGTCCGGGCAGCACGCCGCAGGCTATTGGAGCGTCGCCGTCAGCCGGGCGACGTTGTCCACGTATTTGACCCCCATGGGCCGCTTCATCCAGTCCTCAAGCACCAGCTCGCGGGAAACCCCGCGATAGGTGTCTTCCACGGCGCTGACCCGCCGGACGATGTCCTCACCCAGGAGCATCACGGAGACTTCCAGGTTCAGCGAGAAGGACCGCATATCCATGTTGCTTGAGCCCAGCACCGCGACCTCGTTATCGATCGTGAAGTGCTTGGCGTGCAGCACGAACGGGGCCTGGTACAGGTAAATCCGCACTCCGGCCTCCAGCAGCGCCTCGTAATAGGACTGCTGCGCGTGGTGGACCAGGAACTGGTCGCCCTTCTCTGAGACGAAAAGTTCGACGTCGACACCGCGCTGCGCCGCCGTCGTCACCGCGTACAGGAGCGAATCATCCGGCACAAAGTACGGGCTGCAGATCGAGATGTTGCGCTGCGCGGAGTAAATCAGGGTATTGAAGAGCCGCAGGTTGTTTTCGGTGATGAAGCCCGGCCCGCTGGGCACCACCTGGGCGGTGATGTTCCCGGCGTGCAGTTCCGGGCGGTGCGCCAGCTGCTGTTCGAGGTTTTCGTCCGTTTCGCTGAGCCAGTCGGTGGCGAAGACCACGTTGAGCGTGGTGACAATCGGTCCGCGCAGGCAGGCCATCAGCTCGACCCATTCGCGGCCCACCTTGCGGTGCCGGGGGTTGTTGTAAGAGGGCTCGATCAGGTTCTGCGACCCGGTGAACGCAACTTCGCCGTCAATGACCATGATTTTGCGGTGGTTGCGCAGGTCCGGGCGACGCCACTGCCCATGGACGGGCCGCAGCGGGAGCATGGGCCGCCAGCGGATCTTGCTGGCCTTGAGCCGGGCGATCAGCTTGCTGTAGCCCTTGACGCGCAGGGTCCCCAGGTGGTCGAACAAAAGGCGGACTTCCACACCGCGCTCGGCAGCTTCCTCCATCGCTGTCAGCAGGTCATCGGTGAAGTGGTCCGAACTCAGGATGTAGAACTCGGCGTTGACGAAGGACTCCGCTTCCCGGACGGCGGCCGCCATGGCCGTGAACGAATCCGGGTAGCCCGGGAGGAGGTCCACGTGGTTGCCGTCCACCATCGGCAGCGACCCCAGCGTCTTGTTCAGTTCCGCCGCGGACAGCACCCAGTCCGGGCCCTCATAGCCGCTCTCCAGCATCGCGAGCTCCGAGGCGCCGGCGCGGACCCGGGTGTTCACTGCGTCCTGCTGCGCCCGGCGTTTGCGGGAGAGCCGGAAGTTGCCGAAGAGCAGGAAGAGCACCAGGCCCACGGCCGGAACAAAGAAGATGATGAGGAGCCATGCCATGGCAGTGGTGGGCCGCCGGTTTCCGGGAATGATGCCAAGGGCCAGGACCCTGATGCCGAAATCAACCACGGCCAGAATCAGGATGACCCATGACGGAAGAGAATCCGCCAGCGAAAACGGCCACAGCACAGGCGAACCCCTCAAGCTCCAGGCCCGCGGAACAGTTCCGGAACGGGCAACCTTGAAATCCTATCCCGTCACCCGCCGCACTAAGCTGAAGGCATGACTTCTCCCGCAGCCGCTAAGGCTCCCACCCCGGTGCTGGTCTTCCTGGATCCCGCGTTCGACGGCGGCCGGCTGGCGGACGCCACCAAACCGCAGCTGATGGCGACCGACCAGGGAGCCACCCGAGGCGACGGCGTCTTTGAGTCGCTGCTGGTTGTGGGCGGACAGCCCCGCAAGCTCCAGGCGCATCTGAACCGGCTGGCCGGGTCCGCGCGGCTTTTGGAGCTGGGCATCCCGGCCGAGGGCGTGTGGCGCCGGGCCATTGCCACGGCGGTCAGCGAATACCGGCGCAGCCATCTGCCCGGCGGCGGTGCCACTGAGGACGACGAGCTGGTCGTGAAACTTCTGGTGACCCGCGGCGTCGAAGGCGCGGCGGGGCCCACGTGCTGGGTGCAGGCGTCGGTCCCCGGCGCCGCCGGACGGCGCCAGCGCGAAACCGGCATTGACGTCCTGCTGCTGGACCGCGGCTACGACAGCGAAGTCGGGGAACGCGCCCCCTGGCTGCTCATGGGCGCCAAGACCCTCTCCTACGCCGTTAACATGGCAGCGCTTCGCTACGCGCACGCGCACGGAGCCGATGACGTGATCTTCACCTCCGCGGACGGGCGGGTGCTGGAGGGTCCGACGTCCACCGTCCTGCTCGCACATCTGGACACGGACGGCGACGGCGCCGGCGGGGTGCGCACGGTCCGGCGGCTGATCACGCCGCAGCTCGACAGCGGAATCCTGCCCGGCACTTCGCAGGGGGCCTTGTTCACCGCGGCCAAGGCGGCCGGCTGGGAACTGGGCTACGGCCCGTTGGAGCCGCGTGACCTGTACGACGCCGACGCCGTCTGGCTGATCTCGAGCATCCGGCTGCTGGCTCCCGTCAACCGCATCGACGGCCGGGAAATCGGCACGCCGGAACTGCGCCAGCAGCTCACCGCGGAGCTCAACGCGCTGTACGCCACCATCGAATAAAGCTCCCGGGCCCGCCGGGGACGGTGCGGTTCAGCCCTTGGCGAGGGCTTCGTCGACGATCCGGGCCAGGTCCGCGGCTGCGTCCTCGGTGACTCCGGGGCCTGATGCCACCGCCGCGGCCGTCAGCGCACCGCTGAGACCCATGACGGTGACAGTGGTCTGGGTCTGCCCGGTCGGCAGGGTCTGGATGCCCATGGTCGAGAAGGACTTTTCCGCCGACGTCGCGATGTCCAGGACTTTCGTTTCGCTGGCGACTTTTTGGCCCTGGAGCTCCATGGTGAAGCTTGCGCATTTCTTGCTCCCAGCTACCGATTCGTCCAGCTTGGAGCGTTGCAGGTCCGGATCCTGGACAGCCACGACCGTGACGACGGTGACCACCTGGTCCGCGGCGGACTGGGACACGCCGCTGGCATAGCTGCTTCCCTCCGGGATCTGGCTGTTGCTGTCCACCACCGCCGCGCACTCGGGCGGGGTGATCGCGGCCGTGGCGATCAACTTCTTCGCCGTGGCGATGCCTTGCTCCAGCTGGTCGGCGGATACGGCGGTGAACCCGGCGCCGCGCTCGTCCGTGAGCCCGGCAATGATCTGCGCGAGATCCCCGGCCGCATAGGCCTTCACCGTCGCGGCCGGCGACGGCGCGGAGGACGGGCCCGCGGCCGGGGATGACGGGTCAGGTGTGGTCGGCGAAGCCGGGGCCGCGGCCGAGGACGGACCGCCCGGGGCTGAAGGCGCCGGAGTGCCGCCGCAGCCTGCGAGCGCCAAAGCGGTCGAGAGCAGCAACGCTGCCGGAGTGATGGTGCGCAGAATCATGGAGTTCCCCAATTTCACTGTAATGGTGTCATGCACCGCATCGGGCGCGGCAGTCGTGAGCTTACGATATCCGGTCCGTGAAAAACACGACCCCGCCTGCGGAGGTGTTGGAGGCCTCCTGAGAGCTTCACGTTAAGTCTGAGCCCTAACGATTGGCCCCAATAGCGGCTACCGCTCCGTTGCATTTCTTTTGTCGGTTCGTCACCTTTTCTCCGTTCCGGCCCGTTACTTAACATGACGGCGGCAACCGTGCGGGCCGGCGTCCCGGGTGTTAGGTTTCTGGTGAGTAATGAGAACCGGCGCCAAGCCCTGACTGGCCGGACGGCAACCCTCCCTTTCGCGGCGGGGTGCCTCAGGTGAGTACTCGGCATATCGACCAATCGAGCTGCAAGCGTGAAAGAAGGAGATCCGTCGTGCCTGACGCGTCCGCCCCCGCAGTACCCATACCGGCACCAGCCCCGACCCCGGCGATTGCCGGCACGAGCGGGAAGAAGCTGGCATACCGCCTGTTCACCGGCCCCGACGACCGTGCATTTTGCGAGCGCGTCTCGGCCGCCCTCGCCGCGGGCTACGTTTTGCACGGCAGCCCGGCCGCCACGTTCAACGGCAGCGACGTCGTCGTGGCCCAGGCTTTGGTGCTGCCGGCGGCGATCGCCAGCGCCGATGCCGCCGTCGCCAACGCCGTGGGCGGCCTTGGGTTCGCCGGAGAAATTGACGGAGACTTCGACGGAGAGGGCCACGCGTGAGCTACGCCGGAGACCTCAGCCCGCACGAGGCGTGGGCAAAGCTCGAAGACGGCGCCCTTCTCGTGGACGTCCGCACCGAGGGCGAATGGGCCCATACCGGCATCCCGGACACAACCGGGACACCGCACCCGCCGCTCTTCCTGCAGTGGAATCTGGCCGGCGGCATCCCCAACCCGCAATTCATCGCGCAACTGCAACAACTCGCTGCCGAGGCCGGCAACACCGAACTTCTCTTCCTGTGCCGCTCGGGCGTCCGGTCCATTGCCGCAGCGCACGCAGCCACCGACGCCGGGTTCACTTCCTACAACGTCCTCGAAGGCTTTGAGGGCGAACCCGACCGGCAGGGGGAACGGACCGTCAACGGCTGGCGGAACCGCGGCCTGCCCACGAGCGCGGAAAATCACTAAATGGCTTTCAATCCCGAGGCCGGGGGCTGGAGCGCCGGCACCCAGGCTGTCCGTGGCGGCCTGGACCGGACAGGTTTTCAGGAAACCGCCGAACCGATCTTCCTGAGCTCCGGATTCGTCTATGAATCCGCGGCCGCCGCCGAGCGCGCCTTCACCGGCGAGGACGAACGCTTCGTCTATTCCCGCTACGGCAACCCCACGGTGGCCACCTTCCAGGAACGGCTCCGGCTGCTCGAAGGCACCGAGGCCTGTTTTGCCACCGCCTCGGGCATGTCCGCGGTCTTCACCGCGCTTGGGGCCCTCCTGGCCGCCGGCGACCGGGTGGTAGCAGCCCGCTCGCTGTTCGGCTCGTGTTTCGTGATCCTCAGCGAGATCCTGCCCCGCTGGGGGGTGCAAACGGTCTTCGTCGACGGACCGGATCTGGAGCAGTGGCGCTCAGCGCTCTCAGAACCAACGACGGCGGTCTTCTTCGAGTCGCCGTCGAACCCGATGCAGGAAATCGTCGATATCGCCGCCGTGAGCGAGCTGGCGCATTCCGCCGGGGCGACGGTCGTCGTTGACAATGTCTTTGCCACTCCCCTGTTGCAGCGCTGCGGGGAACTCGGCGCGGATGTGATCGTCTATTCGGGAACCAAGCACATCGACGGCCAGGGCAGGGTGTTGGGCGGCGCGGTTCTGGGCACCAAGGAATTCATCGAGGGACCGGTCAAGCAGCTCATGCGCCACACCGGCCCGGCGCTCTCCGCCTTCAACGCGTGGGTGTTAACCAAGGGCCTGGAGACCATGGGCCTGCGGGTAACCCATTCCTCCGCTTCGGCCCTGCGGCTGGCCGAGTGGCTGGAGGAGCAACCCGGCGTCAGCTGGGTCCGGTACCCGTTGCTGCCTTCCCATCCGCAGCACGAATTAGCCGCCCGGCAGATGAAGGCCGGCGGCACCGTGCTGACTTTCGAGCTCTCCCCGTCCCCCGGCAGGTCAGCGAAGGAGGCCGCGTTCGCGCTGCTGGACGGGCTGCGGATCATCGATATCTCCAACAACCTGGGCGATTCGAAGTCCTTGATCACCCATCCCGCCACGACGACGCACCGCGCCATGGGGCCGGAGGGCCGGGCCGCGATCGGTCTGAGCGACGGCGTGGTGCGCCTCTCCGTGGGCCTTGAGGACCTCGAGGACCTGATCCGCGACCTCGGCCAGGGCCTCAAGCAGATCTAGTCGCGCCCGGCCGCCGCGAGCAGGCAGTTCGCGGCTATGTTTTCGGGCGGTACTGCCGCGAAATGCGGTCCCAGCGTCACGGGCTCAGGCGCGCCGGACGCTGCCCAGCGGGACGTCGTCCGGCGGCGTCCCGCTGTCCGTTCCCTGCGTGGTCACGTCGACGGCCCGGTCTACGACGGCGGGCAGCCCGCCGGTGGAGAACGGCTCCCGCTGCAGCTGGGATCCGGTGCCGTGCGCCAGGATTCGGCTGATACCGTGCCGCACCAGGTCCAGTTCGCCCTGCTCCTGAAGCACCGGGGCCACGAGGTCCACCAGCGCCCGGACCACTTCCCCCGCCGGAGCCGGGTTGAAGGTCCCGAAGTCCAGCAGGTGCCCGCGGAGTCCACAGTTGCTGGCCTGCCACGCAGCCATCCGCAGCAGCAGCGTCGGCACCGGGGCCGGATCCACTCCGTCATTCCATTCCCGCGACGCCGATTCGACCAGGGCACGCACCAGAACAGCGATCAGCGCTGCGTCCTCGGCCCGCAGGCACACATCGGCAACCCGGATCTCCAGCGTGGGGTGATGCCGGCACAGCCGCGAATCAAAATAGACCATCCCCTCGTCCATGAGGACGCCGGTTTCCACCAGCCGGGCCACAACCCGGCGGTAGGCCGGCAGACTGCCGAAGATCATGGTGGGACCCGATCCGGGCCAGCGGTTCCAGGCCTGGGTGCGGTAGCTTTCGAATCCTAACTCCACGCCGTTCCAGTACGGGGAGTTCGCGCTGAGGGCAATAAGCACGGCAAGCTTGTCCCGGATCCGGTCCATCACCGCCACGCCCTCCTCTGGGGAGTCCACCAGGACGTGGACATGCAGCCCGCACGTCAATTGGTTCCGGACAGTGAGCCCGAAGCGCTGCTGCATGGTCATATAGCGTTGCTTCGGCGTCAGGTGCGAGGCGGAACCGAGCGGAGAGGTCGCGAGGGCAGCGACGCGGCCCCCGTGCAACCGGGCAGCGCGGTCCGCGCGGGCCCGGCCGCACCGGAGCTGCCCAAGCAGTTCCAGGTAACCCAGGCACGGCCGCGTCTGGGTTTCGATCTGTTCGAGCTTGAGCTCGAAGCTGAAGTCGGGATCCGTGTGTTCCGCCTGCGGCAGCGGTCGGGCATCCTGCCCGGTACGGCCGGGGGCCGGCCCTGGCGGGAGCAGGCAGGGCAGCACCACGTCGGCGAGGGGCAGCGGCCTCCCGGTTCCGGGATCCACGATGAGCAGTTCTTCCTCCACGCCGAAGGTGCGCATGGTTCTATTGTGCGGCAGGATCCGCCGAAACCATCAGTCCTGGAAGTACTCGATCTTTGCTCCGATGGTGTTGAGCCGTTCGGCCAGGTCCTCGTAGCCGCGCTCGATCACGTAGATGTTGCGCAGTTCGGAGACTCCTCGGGCGGCGAGCATCGCCAGCAGCAGGCAGGCCGCGGGGCGGAGGGCAGGCGGGCAGCCGACCTCGGCCGCACGCCATTTGGTCGGCCCGTTGACGTAAATCCGGTGCGGGTCCAGCAGCTGCACCTGGGCGCCGAGCTTGTTCAGCTCGGTCAGGTAAATCGCCCGGTTGTCATAGACCCAGTCGTGGATCATCGTCTGGCCTTGGGCGTTTGCGGCGATTACAGCGAAGAAGGGCAGGTTGTCGATGTTCAGCCCGGGAAACGGCATGGGGTGGATCTTATCTTCCGGAGCGCGCAGTTCCGAGGGCCGGGTGGTGACGTCCACCAGCCTGGTGCGGCCGTTCCGGGCCACGTATTCCCCGGACACCTCCAGGTGCTGGCCCATTTGCGCCAGCGTGGCGAGCTCGATTTCCATGAATTCGATCGGCACGCGCCGGACCGTGACTTCCGAGTTCGTGACGATGCCGGCGGTGATGAGGCTCATCGCCTCGATCGGGTCCTCGGAAGGGAAGTATTCCACGTCCACGTCGACCGACGGACGGCCGGTGATCTTCAGCGTGGTGGTTCCCACTCCCTCGATCCCGATGCCCAGCATCTGCAGGTAGAAGCAGAGGTCCTGGACCATGTAGTTGGGGCTTGCGTTGCGGATGATCGTGGTGCCGCTGCGGTGGGCGGCGGCCATGATCGCGTTTTCGGTTACGGTATCACCGCGTTCGCTGAGCACGAAGGAACGGTCGTGCCCGTCCGACGGCGGAGCCTGCACGGCATAGAAGCCGGACTTCGCGTCGACGCTGAGCCCGAATTGGCGCAGGGCCTGCATGTGCGGCTGCACCGTGCGGGTGCCCAGGTCACAGCCGCCGGCGTACGGCAGCCGGTATTCCCCGGCTTCGTCCAGGAGCGGGCCCAGCAGCATGATGACGCTGCGGGTCCGGCGGGCCGCTTCGATGTCCATCGAGTCCAGATCCAGCGTGACGGGACGGCGGATCTGCAGGTCGTTGGCGTTCAGCCACGTGCAGTCGACGCCGATGCTCGTCAGGACCTCGACAATCCGGTTGACCTCCTCGATCCGCGCCAGGCGGCGCAGGATGGTGGTGCCGCGGTTGATCAGGCTGGCGCAGAGCAAGGCGACGCCGGCATTCTTGCTGCTGTTGACGTCCACGGAACCGGACAGGGTCCTGCCGCCCTCGACCCGGAGATGCGTCATCGCAGGCCGTCCCACCTTGACGATGCTCCGGCCGAAGATCGCTTCCAGCCGCTGGATCATCTTCAGGCTGAGGTTTTGCTTGCCCTGTTCCATGCGGGCGATGGCGCTCTGGCTGGTTCCCAGCTCGGACGCGAGCTGCCCCTGGGTCCACCCCTTTTGTCCGCGGGCTTCGCGGAGCAGGGCGCCAACATGTTCAGCAGTCTCTTGAGTCATTCCAAGAAAATATCATGCATGACGTATTGTCGCCGGGCATTCCCGCTGTTTTGCCGTGAATGTCACAGTGATACCCGCATTGTGCGATACCGACGTCAGTGCTGTGCGAGGAAGACCATGTTCCAGGTTCCTGCCGCCAGCGCAGTGGCGACGGCGGCACCAGCGATCAGCAGCCCGCCAAGAGCCACCCAGAGATCCAGGGCGCTGAAGGTGGACCGACGGGCCCAGGTGCGTTGCTCGCCGCCGAAGCCCCGGGCCTCCATGGTGACCGCGAGGCGGGAAGCCCGGCGGACGGCCTGGACCAGCAATCCGAAGCTCTGCCCGAGGGTGGCGCGGAGACGTTGCAGCGGATTCCCGTGGGAGCCCACGCCGCGGGCGCGGCGCGCCATCCCGATGGTCTGCCACTCCTCGGCCATCAGGCCGACGAGCCGCATCGCGGCCAGCGTCCCCAGGACGAAGCGGTGCGGCAGTCCCGCTCTCTGGGCGAGGGCGTCCGCCAGGTCCGTAGGATCTGTACAGCTCATCAGCAATATTGCCGGAAGCGCGATGGCCAGACCACGGATCAGAAAGCCGAGCCCGAGTTCGAGGGACCCTTCGCTGATCGACCAGATTCTGGCGTCGAGCAGGATGCTCCCGTGGTCCGGTGCCAGGATGGTGGTGCTCCAACCACCTAACGCCGCGGCCAGGATCAGCGGCCAGCCCCGCTGCCAGAGCCGGCCGGGTGTCAGCCCGGCCAGCGGAAGCAGCGCCAGCAGCAGGGCGAGCGCCACCGAGGCGGACACCCAGTCGATGGACAGCGCCAGCACGATCGTGATGAGCATGACCGCAGCGAATTTCGCCAGGGGGTTGGACCGGGTCAGCAGGGCGTGGTTTCCGCCCACCGTCAATTCCTGCCTCATGGCGTGGCAACCTTCCCGGGGGTCCCGTGTCCGGCGTCGCGCGGCTCAGGGCCGCCGGGTTCAGCCACCGGGAGCCGCAGTTCGGTGCCGCCAAGGACCTCGCTGAACTCGGCATCGTGCGTCACGGACACGACGGCGGTGCCGCCGTCGAGGAGTTCGGAGAGGAAGGAGGCCAGTTCGGCCCAGGTGTTGGCGTCCTGGCCGAAGGTGGGCTCGTCCAGGATCAGCACCCGGGGATGGGCTGCGAGGACGGTGGCGACGGACAGGCGCCGCTTCTCACCGCCGGAGAGCGTGTAGGGATTGGCGTCCACGAGCTCAGTCAGCCGGAGCCGCGCCAGCAGTTCGTCCACGCGGTCTTCGCCTCGGCCCAGGTGCCGGGGCCCGAACATCAGCTCATCGATCACCCGGCCGGTGACGAACTGGTGTTCGGGTTCCTGGAACACGGTGCCGATCCTCGCGATCAGTTGCTGCGCCTTCCACCGGTAGGGATCGATTCCGGCGCCTGCGCCTAGCTCCAGGGTGGCGGAGACCTTGCCCGCCACAGGCGCGAGCAGGCCGGCGAGGGTCAGGGCGAAGGTGGATTTCCCTGAACCGTTCGGTCCGGTGATGGTCAGCGCTTCTCCCGCGCGGACCTGGGCGGTGATCCCCTTTTGTACGGGCACCGGCGGAATCGGCCGGAAGCCGCCGCGGAATCCCGCTCGCCCTGGCCGTTCCCGGGAGACGGCCAGGTCCTCCGCTGCCAGCAGCAGATGGCCCGCGCCTTTGACGCCGGAACCCGGTTCAGCGGACAACGTCCGGCGCGCCCTGGCCGGCGGCACGTAACCGGGCACCCAGACGCCTGCGGCGGTGAGCAAATCCCGCGCCTGCGCCAGGACCCGGTCCGGTGGCCCGTCGATCAATACGGCGGACTCCGTGGCCGAACCGCGCTGCAGCACCACGATCCGGTCCACGAGGTCCTTCCAGACCGCGACGCGGTGTTCCACCACCACCAAAGTGGCGCCGGTCTTGTCCAGGCAGCGGCCGACGGCGTCGCGGACTTCCAGGACGCCGGCCGGGTCCAGGTTGGCGGTGGGTTCGTCCAGCAGGATCAGCCCGGGCCGCATAGCGAGGATCCCGGCGAGCGCCAGCCGCTGCTTCTGACCGCCGGACAGTGCCGACGTCGGGTGATTCAGCGGCAGCCCGCCCAGCCCGACGTCCTCGAGCGCTTCCGCCACGCGGGGCCAGATGTCCTCTGGCGCGACGGAGAGGTTTTCCGCGCCGAAGGCGACGTCATCGCCGAGCCGCGAGAGTACCACCTGGGTCTCCGGGTCCTGCTGCATTAAACCGGCCCGGCCGCGCGCTGCCCGGGGCGCGGCACCGTCGATCAGCAGGCTGCCTGACTCGTCCGCGTCGTTCCCGTCGTCCGCAGGATCGCTGCCGCGGCCGGCCTCCCCGGTGGAGCTGTCGCCGAGCACCCCGGCCAGGGCATGAAGCAACGTCGATTTGCCGGCACCTGAAGGGCCCAGCAACAGCACCCGCTCCCCCGGCTGGATGTCCAGGTCCAGGCCCCTGATGGCGGGCCGGGGCCTGCCGGCGTGCCGCCAGCCCCAGCCGCGGGCAGTGACCGCGGCTGGGCGGGCGGCGTGGTCTGCCGGCATCAGGAGAACACTGGTTCCGATGCCGCCTTCCGGGACGCGAAGGAAGCCAGCACCCCGGTCCTGGCCAGGCCGCGGGTGGCGAGCCAGGACAGTCCGCCGGCGATCACGGCCCCGGAAATGGCGCAGAAGATGATGTAGGCGAATTTGTCACCGGCTTCGTAGGCGACGTTCCAGCCCCACGGGAGGAAGGAGTCGTTCAAGCCGCAGAACAGGCCCGCACCCGCGCCGGCCAGCAGTGACACCGGCAGGTTGAACCTCTTGTAGAGGAACGCGGCGAAGATGAGTTCGGCGCCAAGGCCCTGCAGGAAGCCTGAGAACAGGACGGAGGCGCCGTACTGGGAGCCCATGATCAGCTCACCCGTGGCGGCCACGGTTTCACAGAACACCGCCGCGCCCGGCTTCCGGATAACCAGCATGCCCAGCACCGCCGGAATCATCCAGCCGCCGGAGTAGAGCCCGGTGAGCGGCGGGTAAAACGCATTGACGGGCGCGGAGATAAGATTTGCGCCCTGGGACCAAGCCCAGAAAATCACGCCGCCAGCCACGGCGATCAACGCCGCCAGCACAATGTCCACCACGCGCCAGGCGTGCGTCCGCCGGGCGGGGGTCGCGGCGGACCCGGGGGTGGTTGATTCCTGCTTGCCGAACTCGTGCTTTGCAGATGTGTCAGTCATTTCGTCCTCCTGAGGAACAGGAGGGGAGAGTGACCCGGTCCACGGCTTCCGCCGCCACCGGGAACACTCTGAGAACTCGACTCCCTTGCGCCGGTACTAACCGGATCAGGTTCGAGGGTCTGCGGCTGTCCGCACTCTCAGCGCCCACCTGTGGTGTCCCCGGATTTTTCCGGAAATGCCCGACGGCGGCGCTCCCCTGTCGTATCTAAATTGCCCTTGTGGGCGTGGCCCAGTTTACACCCGCGCGCCGTGGTTCATCCGGCGGCCCGCTCCGGGCGCCGGACCGCCGGCGGCGTCGACCGATCTCTGCCGCTTCATCCCGCCGCCGGCGTCGCCTCCGGTTAGGGTTATGGCATGACGTTGGGGAGCGGGGCGGCCGAGCCGCTGGTACACATTCAGGATTTTCGAATGGACTTCGGGGACACAACCGTCATCCGGGACCTCTCCTTCGATGTCCGGGCCGGGGAAACGTTCGGGTTCCTGGGCAGCAACGGCTCCGGGAAGACCACCACGCTGCGGGCTTTGCTGGGCATCTACCAGCCGACCGCCGGGACCCTGCACATCGGCGGCAAGCCCTTCGCCCCGCAGGACGGGGCGCGGCTCGGGTACCTGCCGGAGGAACGTGGCCTGTACAAGAAAGAGTCCGTGCTGGATGTGATGGTCTATTTCGGCCGGCTCAAAGGCCTGGACAAGACCCACGCGAAGTCCTGGTCCCGGGAGTACCTGGAACGGGTGGGCCTGCCGGACAAGGCGGGCATGCGGCTGGACAAGCTCTCCGGCGGGCAGCAGCAAAAAATCCAGCTCGGCGTGACCATCATGAACGATCCCGAACTGCTCATCCTGGACGAACCCACCAAAGGCTTCGACCCGGTCAACCGGCGCCTCCTGATGGACATTATTGAAGACCAAAAACGCGCCGGTGCCACCGTCATCATGGTCACCCACCAGATGGAAGAGGTCGAACGGCTCTGCGACCGGGTGATCCTGCTGAAAGACGGCACCTCCCGCGCCTACGGCACCGTTGCCGAAGTCCAGGAACAATTCGGTGGAACCGTCTACCGGCTCTCCTACGACGGCGTGCTGCCGGCCTCGGCCCTGTACGACATCGTCACCGCCGCCGGCGGTGACGCGGAGCTCTCCCCCCGCCCCGGCGGAGACCAGGCGACGGTCCTGCGGGAACTCATCAGCCAGGGCGTGGCCGTGCGGTCCTTCACCACCGCCAGGACCTCCCTGGACGAAGTCTTCATCAAGGTCTATGGCGACAACCATGAAATGGCGGAGGTCTGAAAACCGTGGCACACCAAACATCCACCCAGCGTCCGGCCCCGGTCCCGGCGCGGCCGACGCCGGTCCCGCCCAAGCGGCCCTTTGCCCGGCATAACCTTCGCACGGTGGTGGACTTCGAGTTCACCCGCACCATGAAAAAGCGCGCCTTCTGGATCGCCACCCTGTCGATCCCGGTGGTGATGGCTGTCGTGTTCGCGCTCATCTATTTGAGCAACTCCTCCACCGCGGCCAGCGCCGACGCCCAGAAGACCGCCGCCGTGGCCTTCACCTACACCGATAGTTCCGCCCTCGTCAGCGCGGACATCGCCGCGGCCATGGGTGGCAGACCGGCCGAGGACCCCGCCCGCGCCCTGGAGGACGTGAAAGCCGGGGTGACGGACGCGTACTTCGTCTACCCCGCCGAGCCCGCGGCGCAGCCGGTGAAGGTCTACGGAGCCGACAAAGGGATCTTCGAGAACGGCAAGTACGACGCCGTCGCCAAACAGCTGCTCGCCGCGTCGGCCCAGGCCCAGGTGGGCTCCCCGCAGTTGATTGCCGCGGCCAGCGGAAACGTCAAAACCGAAGCCGTCACCTTTAAGGACGGTCAGCCGACGGGCGGCTTCGGCTCAGCGATACCGCCGCTGATGTTCCTGCTGATCTTCTACGTCTCGATCATTCTGCTCTCCAACCAGATGCTCAACTCCACCCTGGAGGAAAAGGAGAACCGCGTCACCGAGATGATCCTGACCACTCTGAACCCCACCACCCTGATCATCGGCAAAGTCATTGCCCTCTTCATGGTCGGAGTCGTGCAGATCCTGGTCTTCCTGACGCCGATCGCCGTTGGGTTCCTTTACTTCCGGGACAAGCTGGCCATCCCCGATCTTGACCTGTCGAGCATCACTTTCGACCCGGGGACCATGATCGTCGGCGCGCTGCTGCTCATCGGAGGCTTCATGGTTTTCACCGGAGTCCTGGTCGCCATCGGTGCCATCATGCCGACCGCCAAAGACGGAGGCACCATCTTCGGGCCCCTGATGGCCCTGATCTTCGTGCCGTTCTATGCGATCAGCCTGATCATCTCCGATCCGCGCGCCCCCATCGTGCAGATCTTCACCTACTTCCCGCTTTCCGCCCCCGTCACGGGCCTGCTCCGGAACAGCTTCGGGACCCTCAGCCCGCTCGAGTCCACGATCATCATCGTCGAGCTGTTCCTGACCGGATTCCTCATCCTCCGCCTCGCCGTCCACCTCTTCCGGTACGGGTCCATCCAGTACTCGAGCAAACTCTCCATCGCCGGAACCTTCCGCAAACGCACCACCCCGGCCGGGAAATAGCCGCCGGAAGGGGCACCCCGGCGGGTTCCCGCACCGCGGACTGCCCTGTCTGGAGCGCGGGGCGGGGAACGCTAGGCTAGGGGAAGCCCTGTTTCCTCCCGCTAGGAGTTGCGAAGAATGAACATTTTTATCAAACTGCTCGGCACCGGCATCAGCCTGCTCGCCGGCTTTGTCGGCACCAAACTCGTTGACACGGTCTGGGAGAAGTCCACGGGCAACAAGCCGCCCAAGGGCCACGACGACGACGTTCCCACCACCCTGCGCTCCGCCCTGACCTTCGCCCTGATCTCCGCGTCTGTCAGCGCCATCATCCAGGTCCTCGCCAACCGCGGCACCCAGCGCGCGGTGACCCGCTTCGCCAAGACCCAGGAACTGGTTTAGGCGCCTGGTCCAGGGCGCATCATCCAGGGCGCCTGATCCAGGGCGCCTCATCCAGCCTTACCGCCCGGCGGCGGGCCCGCCGGCGTCGTCGGTGAAGCCGCGTTTGCCGGCCGCCTGCTGCACCACGGCCTCCAGTTCATCCGTGCTGAGCAGCTCAGGATGCAGGTGCTTTGTCCGGTAGCCGGCCCGGCCCACCATATGGGCCGATACCGGCACCGTGAGCAGCTGGAAGATCCAGGCCACCACCAGCACGGGCCACACCCACCAGGTGCGCATTTGCAGGCCCAGCGCGGACAGCAGCAGGAACAGTCCCAGCACCTGGGGCTTGGTGGCCGCGTGCATCCTGCTCATCAGGTCCGGAAAGCGGAGCAGGCCTACGGCCGCCGCGAGCGACATCAGGGCACCGACCAGCAGAAAGACTGCCGAAACGGCGTCTATGACGGTGTCACCGGAAAAAGGCTCAGGATTCACGCGTTTTCTCCCGCCGGTCGGCCACAAAGCGGGCAACTGTTACGGAGCCGACGAACCCGATGAGGGACACCGCCACCAGCAGCATGAGGTTGTTGAGGTGCCGGTTCACGGCCATGTCAATGCACAGGGCAGCGCCGACGATGGCCAGCAGCACGTCCGCGGCGAGCACCCGGTCCAGCAGCGACGGGCCCCGCGCGATCCGGATGATCGCTCCTCCGGCGGCCAGCGACAGCACCACCGCGGTCACGGCCAGGACGAGTTGCATCATGCGCCCACCTCCTGGTTCAGTGCCGACAGTTCTGCCTTGGTGCCCATGATTCTGATCAGCCCCGCTTCCGTGTCGCGGACGTCCTTGCGCAGCTGGGCGGCGTCGTCCGCGTTGCGCACGTTGATGCCGTGGATATAGAGCGTGGACGTGGACCGGTCCACCTCCACTACGAGCGAGCCGGGGATCAGCGCCGTGACGTGACCGGTGGCGGTGACCAGCAGGTCCGAGTGGCTGCGGAGGGGAACGGCGACGACGGCGCTGATGACTTTGGGTCCTTTGACCGCGGCCAGGTGGAGGACCTGGAAGCTCGCTGCCACCACTTTGAGCAGGAACATCAGGGCGAACGGAACAGCCCGGAGCACATTGAAGCGGCCTCCGAGTTCCACCGGCGGCAGGTAAAACAGCCGGGCCACAAGAACTGCTATCAGCGCACCGAAGAGCAGGTTACCAGGGCTGAAGTCCCGCCAGAGGGCGCCCCAGACCACCACAAGCCAGACGAGCAGGGGAAGTTCCTGCCGCAGGGATATCCGCTTCCGGTTCATCTCCCTCCCTCCCGCTGCTCGGGCTGGGAGATCGCCGGAACCGGCGCATCCCGACCGAGGACTGCATGGATGTACGGGGTCCGGTCCAGCATGTCGAAGGCCGACTGGTCTGCCACCTTGAACAAGGGACCCGCGAAGACTGTCAGTGCCACACCGAAGATCACCAGGCCCAGGGTGGACCCCACCATGGTCCGTGGCAGCAGGGTGACATTGGTTTTTCCTGCCCGGTCCCCGGTAGCGGAATCGGAGGCGGCGGCCAGCAGGACCGGATCGGGGTGTTCGGCGTCCTCGGGCTTGCGCCAGAACGCCCGGTTCCAGACCCTGGCGATGGCCAGCAGGGTCAGCAGGCTGGTGAGAACCCCGCCAATCACCAGGGCGTAGGCCAGCGGGGTTCCCAGCTGCACGCCGGCCTGCAGCAGCCCCAGCTTGCCCAGGAAGCCCGAGAACGGCGGGATCCCGGCCAGGTTCATGGCCGGGAGGAAGAAGAGTACGGCCAGCAGCGGGGACAGCTTGGCGAGCCCGGCGACCCGGTCCACCGAGGAGCTGCCGCCACGGCGTTCAATCAGGCCAGTCACCAGGAAGAGGCTGGTCTGGATGGTGATGTGGTGGGCGACGTAGAAGACCGCCGCACCCAGTCCGGCCACAGAGGACATCGCAAGGCCGAACACCATGTACCCGATATGGCTGACCAGGGTGAAGGACAACAATCGTTTGATATCACTTTGGGCCAGTGCTCCGAGGATTCCCACGATCATGGTCAACAAGGCG
Organism: Arthrobacter sp. MP_M4; assembly: GCF_035984855.1. Taxonomy (NCBI): domain Bacteria; kingdom Bacillati; phylum Actinomycetota; class Actinomycetes; order Micrococcales; family Micrococcaceae; genus Arthrobacter; species Arthrobacter sp. MP_M4. Next base: position 41,498 of record NZ_JAXCHX010000016.1, on the reverse strand, counting down.
GCGACCATCAGCGGCCCGTTGAAAGTGTCGCCGGGAAAGAGCAAGGTTTCCGTGCGGACAATGGCGTAGACACCCACCTTGGTGAGCAGGCCGGCGAACACCGCAGTGACCGGGGCCGGTGCTGTCGGGTAGGAGTCCGGGAGCCAGAAGGACAGCGGGAACACGGCCGCCTTGATGCCGAAGGCGACCAGCAGCATCACGTGCAGCAGGTTCTGCGTGCCCTGGTCCAGGTCCGCGAGCTTAATGGCGAGATCGGCCATGTTGATGGTGCCGGTGGCTCCGTAGATCATCGCAATCGCCATCAGGAACAGCACCGAGGACACCACGGAAACCACGAGGTAGGTCACGCCGGCACGGACCCGCGGTCCCGTTCCGCCGAGGGTCATCAGCACGTAACTGGCTGTCAGGAGGATTTCGAACCCGACGTACAGGTTGAACAGGTCGCCGGAGAGGAAGGCGTTGGACACCCCGGCCACCAGGATCAGGTAGGTGGGGTGGAAGATCGAGACGGGCGCGTCCCGGTCGCCGTCTGCCATGCCCTGCCCGGTGGCGTAGATCAGCACCGCGAGGCTGACGGCGGAGGACACCACCAGCATCAGCGAGGAGAACTGGTCCACCACCATCACGATGCCCCAGGGCGGAAGCCAGCCGCCGAGGGTGACAGCCGCCGTTCCGCCGTCCCAGACGGCGGCCAGCAGCCAGCATTCAAGCAGCAGCGTCATGGACAGGAGTGCGATGCTTACGGTCCGTTGCGCCCGTGAGTGCCGGATCAACAGGAAGGTCAGGGCGGCACCGAGGATGGGAAGAAGGACGGCGAGCGGGGCGAAGCTGGCAATGTTCACTGTCCGCCTCCTTCCTTGTTTGGGGGTATGACGTTCAAGGATCCCGGCTGTTCCTCCGCGGCGGCCGCATGGGCGTCCAGTGTGCGGTCAGCGACCTCAACGATGGCCGACGCCCCGGCGGGAATATCGGAGACCGCCTGGCCGTCCGTACCGATCATGGTCAGCGGGAACTCGGAGGTCTCCACCGGGACCACGGAATCGTCCTCGATGTCGAAGCTGGGGGTCCGCGCCACACGGCGGTCCTCGGCATCGTCCTGGATCTCATCCTCGCGGGCCAGGACCCAGGTCCGGTAAATGATGCCCAGCATGAACGCTGTAACCGCGAAGGAGATGACAATCGAGGTGAGGATCAGGGCCTGCGGCAGGGGATCGTTGTACGCTGCGGCCGGGGTGTCCTTGCTGAACATGGGCGCGAGGCCGGCGTAGCCCCCGGTGGTCAAAATCAGCAGGTTGGTGGCGTTCGTCAGAAGCATCAGGCCCAGCAGCACCCGGGTGAGGCTGCGTTCGAGCAGGAGGTAGATGCCGCACGCGTACAGGGCCCCCATAACCATGAGCAGGGTCAGGTTGACGCTCATGCTTTCCCCTTGACGGTGATCTCGGCCGGAACTCCGGCGGGCTCGTGGTCGCCGGGGTGTTCCCCGGCCTCTTCCTCGAAGTGTTCGTCGATTTCGGCTCCGAGGCTGCGCAGCACATCCAGCACCAGGCCGACGACCACCGTGTACACCCCGATGTCGAAGATTGTGGAGGTGACAAACTTGACGTCACCGAAGACCGGAAGCCAGAACTCGATGATGGCGGTCTGGAACACCTGGCCACCCAGCAGCAGAGGCACCAGGCCGGACACCGCTGCGGTGGCCAGCCCGACGCCCAGCAGGGTGCCGGCGCTGATCGGCGAGGCTTCCCGCAACTCGAAACGCCCGCCCGCGAGGTATCGGACGGTGAGCGCCAGTCCGGCCGTCAGGCCCCCGGCGAAGCCGCCGCCGGGGAAGTTGTGCCCGGCGAGCAACAGGTAGATGGAGAAAACGATGATCGAGTGGAAGACCAGCCGTGTGACGACTTCAAAGATGATCGAGCGGCGCTCCGGCGCCAGGGTCCGTCCGGCCACCAGCCAGGCGTCACGGCCGGAGGCGGCGAAACGGCGGCTCATGGCCAGCGCGGCGTCGTCGCGGGTGTTTCCGCGTCCGGCGCCGGGGTTGCGGCGGCCCACGGAACCCTCGGCAACAGTGGAGGAGGCACGGATTCCTTCGCCGCGGCTCTTGACGAAGATCAGGCTGGCCACACCGGTGGCCGCGAGGGCCAACACCGCGATCTCCCCAAACGTGTCCCACGCGCGGATGTCCACCAGTGTCACGTTGACGATGTTCAGGCCGCCGCCGCCTTCGTACGCCAGCTTCGGGAACTCCAGCGATACCGGCGGGGCCACCCTCGCGCCAAGGGCGTAGATGGCGACGAACACCATGGTGACTCCGAAGGCGGCGCCAATGATCACTCGGACCACCCGGTATTTCCCGCCGGTCCGGTCGCGCAGTTCCGCCGGGAGGCTGCGCATGGCCAGGACGAAGGCCACCAGGATGATGGATTCCACGAGCATCTGGGTCAGGGCGAGGTCCGGAGCGCCCTGCAGGGCGAACATCAGGGCGATGCCGTAGCCGGTGACGGACACCATCAGGACGGCCAGGAACCGCTTGTTTGCGCGCACCGCGGCCAGCGCCCCGATGATGATTCCTGCGCCCACCACGATCTGCAGCGGGGAGTGGGGGTCGATGAAGTAGAGGTCCTCCGGCAGCGGCTTATTGGCCAGTACCAGCGCCGTGAGCGGAAGGACGAACGCCACGGTCAGGATGACGGACAGGTAGAAGTACAGCGAGCCGCGCTGGGTCCGGCCGGTAATCCAGACCGCGGCGTCATCCAGCGCGCCGATGGTCAACTGGTAGCCGCGGTCGCCGTCAATCCAGCCGGGAACCCGGGCCTGAAGGCGGCCGACGGCGTTACGGCCGTAGTACATGGCCAGGCCGAGGGCGAAGGTGATGGCGGTCAGGCCCAGCGCCGGGGTCACGCCGTGCCAGAGGGCCAGGTGGCCGGCGGCGGCGGCCGGGTCTTCGCCGTCGGGCACAAACAGTGCCGCGTACGGCTGGATCCAGCCGTCCACCGGAGCCGGCCACAGCCCGTACACGATCGTCAGCACGCTCAGAAGGGCCGGGGCTGCGAGGAACGCCGGCTTGATCGGTTTGAAGGGTGTCGTCCCGACGCCGGATTTAACGGCGAAGGCGCCCCACATGAACCGGGCGCTGTAAGCGAATGTCAGGATGGAGCCAAGGACCAGGCCGACGAGGACCACCATCCCCCACGGTCCGGCGCCGGAGCCGTGGTGGACGAAAGCTTCGAAGACCGATTCCTTGGCCACAAAGCCGGCCAGGGGCGGAATCCCGGCCATTGAGGCGGCGCCGATGGCGGCCACGATTGCGAGGGCACGGGAGGAACGGAACACACCCGAGAGCTTGCGGATGTCCCGGGTGCCGGCCTGGTGGTCGATGATGCCCACCACCAGGAAGAGGGTGGCTTTGAACAGCCCGTGGGCGAGCAGTAGCCCGAGGCCGGCGAGGGCGGCGTCGGGCTCGCCGAGTCCGACGACCATGGTCAGGAAGCCGAGCTGGCTGACCGTGCCGTAGGCCAGGATCAGCTTAATGTCGGTCTGCCGCAGCGCCCGGTATCCGCCCACGAGCATGGTGGCCAGGCCAAGGCCAAGCACCACCGGCAGCCAGAAGGCCGTTTCCGCAAATCCCGGCGCGAGCCTCGCCACCAGGTAGATTCCGGCCTTCACCATGGCCGCGGCGTGCAGGTAGGCGCTCACCGGGGTGGGCGCCGCCATGGCGCCCGGGAGCCAGAAGTGGAACGGGACGAGCGCGGATTTGGTGATCGCACCCACCAGAATGAGCACGACGGCGGCGGCTACTGCCCCCGCGGCGGGTCCGGTGACGAGGGTGGGCGCCAGCTCGAGAATGGCCGAGATCCGGTAGGTCCCTGCAGTGAAGCCGAGGATAATGAGGCCCACCAGCATGGCCAGTCCGCCGGCGGTGGTGACAATGAGGGCCTGCAGGGCGGACCGGCGCGCCGCGAGCCGGGTCCGGGCGTACCCGATCAGCAGATAGGACAGGACCGTGGTCAGCTCCCAGAAGATGAAGAGCAGGAGCAGGTCATCCGCCGTCACCAGGCCGAACATCACCCCAGCGAAGGCCAGCAGCTGCGCGCCGAACCCTCCGAGGAAGTCGTCCTTGTCCTTAAAGTACCGGGCGCAGTAGACCAGGACCAGCGCGCCGACGCCCAGGACCAGCAGGGACAGGACCCAGGCCAGGGCATCCATGCGGAAGGCGAGCTCGATCTTCAGTTCGGGGATCCAGGGCAGGACTTCGGCAATGCCGGCGCCTGAACCCCCGGCCCGGGAGCCGCCGGAGCCGGCTGCATAGACGGCGCTGTGCTGCAGGACCAGCCAAACGAACGAGCCGGCGGGCACCGCCGCGAGAACGTAAAATGCGTTTCGACCGAACCGATGGAAGAGGACTGGCGCCACAACAGCCACCGCAAAGTGCACGGCAAGGACTGTGATCACTGGTATCTCCGCAACGTCAGGGGTTCAATTGTCAATAAGTTGGAGCAGGCGGCGCATTCGTTAGGTTCAGTGCGAACAGTTTACCAAGCGTCGACAAATTCTTTTCCCCGGTGCGGCCGGTTCCCAGTGAACGGGGGCTAACATTTCCGCTATGAACTCCGCTGCCGCCCCTGAGGCCATGCGTCCCGCGTCGGAACTGGAATCCGGCCCCCAGGCCTCACAGAAAGGCCGCATTCTTGCGTGGGCCGCCTGGGACTGGGGCTCGGCCGCGTTCAACGCCGTCATGACCACATTTGTGTTCACGGTCTACCTGACCTCCAAAGCCTTCGGCGGCGAGGACCAGGCGTCTGCCGTTCTGGGCGGGGCGCTGGCCATCGCCGGCGCCGCCATCGCGCTGCTGGCACCTGTCACAGGGCAGCGTTCGGACACCGGGGGGCGCCGGAAGCTCTGGCTGGGAGTGAACACTGCCGCCGTCGCCCTCCTGACCGCCCTGTGCTTTTTCGTCTTCCCGCGCCCGGAGTTCCTGTTGCTCGGCGTCACGCTGATCGCGCTGGGCAACGTCTTCTTCGAATTTGCCGGGGTGAACTACAACGCCATGCTCGCCCAGATCTCCACTCCGCAGAATATCGGCAAGGTCAGCGGGTTCGGCTGGGGCATGGGATACCTCGGCGGCATCGTGGCGCTGCTGATCGTGCTTCAACTCTTTGTCCAGCCGAGCTTCGAGTGGTTTGGCGGCTCCACGGAGGACAGCCTGAACATCCGTCTGGTCGCGGTGTTTTCGGCGCTCTGGTTCTTCGTGTTCGCGCTGCCCGTGCTCTTCTCCGTCCCGGAACTTCCCCGCACACGGCAGGGGGCCGGCCTGGGGTTCTTCGCGTCCTATGGCCTGCTGGCGCGGCGGATCGCGGCGATTTACCGGACCAGCCCGCACACCATCTACTTCCTGCTCGCCAGTGCCGTGTTCCGCGACGGGCTGGCTGCGGTGTTCACGTTCGGCGGCATCATCGCCGCCGGCACGTTTGGTTTCGAGCTCAAGGAGGTCATCTTCTTCGCCATCTTTGGAAATGTGGTGGCCGCGGCGGGCGCCATTGCCGGCGGCTTCCTCGATGACCGGGTCGGGCCCAAAGGGGTCATTGCCGGGTCGCTGGTGGGCCTGCTGGCCGCGGGCACGATGATCCTGGTCCTCGGCAACGGGAACTATTCCCTCTTCGGCATGCACTGGGCCGGCACCACGACATTCTGGGTATTCGGCCTGTTCCTGTGCCTGTTTGTGGGGCCGGCGCAATCATCCTCGCGGGCCTACCTGGCCCGGCTCGCCCCGCACGGGGAGTCCGGCGAACTGTTCGGCCTCTACGCCACCACGGGCCGTGCCGTCAGCTTCCTCGCCCCGGCACTTTTCACGCTGTGCATCGCGGTGGCCGCCCCGCTCGTGGAACCGGGCGGCGCCCAGCGTTGGGGCATCCTCGGCATCATGGTGGTGCTCCTGGCGGGGCTGCTGTTGCTGCTCCCGGTCAAAGCACCGGGGAAGGCCGGCATCGCCGTCGTACCTGCAGCCTGACGCTGCCCGGATTCCCCGGCAGCGCACTAGGCTGGAGGAATGAACGTGGATGAGACAGACCTCCCGGGACTGGGCCGGCGCAAGGACTTCATGACCGCCTCCGGGCGCCGGATCGGCGTCGTGGAGTACCGCGAGGGTCAAACCGAATTGATCGTTTCGACCTGGGACGATCCGGACACCTGCCAGGCGTCCATTCCGCTGACGGCCGACGAAGCCGCCGCCCTGGGAAACCTGCTCGGCGGCCAGCGGCTGGCCATGCAACTCTCCGAGGCCCACCGCGAAGTTCCCGGCATCGTCACCCGCCAGTTCTCCATCGCCGCAGGCTCCCCGTTCTCCGACCAGCCGATGGGCAAAGCGGCCATCAGGACCCGCAGCGGCGCCTCCATCGTCGCCATCATGCGCGAAGGGGAGGTGCTCCCGTCGCCGGGACCGGACGTCGTCCTGCACCCCGGGGATCTCCTCGTAGCAGTGGGTACGCAAGAAGGCCTGGACACGGCGGCCGGCATCCTGCGCAACGGCTGACGGCATGGATCCGCTCGCACTGACCCTGATCGAACTCGGGGCCGTCGTGTTCTGCCTCGGTCTGCTGGCCAGGCTGGCCGGGCGGATCGGCATGTCCCCCATTCCGCTGTACCTCATCGGCGGATTGTTCTTCGGTGCGGGCGGCCTGGTCAAACTCGAAGGCATGCACGAGTTTGCGCATCTTTCCAGCGAAATCGGCGTCATTCTCCTCCTCCTGATGCTGGGATTGGAATACACGGCGGCCGAGCTGGTGACGGGGTTGCGGCGCTCCTGGCAGGCCGGCGTCCTGGACCTCGTGCTGAACTTCCTGCCCGGGGCCCTGCTCGCGGCCCTGCTGGGCTGGGGCGTTGTCGGGGCGATGGTGATGGGCGGTGTCACGTACATCTCCTCGTCCGGAATCGCGGCCAAGGTGATCACCGACCTGGGGCGGATCGGTAACCGCGAAACCCCGGTGGTGCTCTCGATCCTCGTGTTTGAGGATCTGGCCATGGCTATTTACCTGCCGATCCTGACGGCCACCCTGGCCGGCGTCAGTTTCGTCGCCGGGCTGCAGACCGTGGGGATTTCGCTCGCCGTCGTCACCGTCGTGTTGCTCGTGGCATTGCGGCACGGGCACCATGTGTCCAAGGCCGTGCACAGCGAAAACTCCGAGGTGTTCCTGCTCAATCTGCTCGGCGCCGCCCTGCTCGTAGCCGGGCTGGCGGCGGCCATGCAGGTTTCAGCGGCCGTGGGCGCCTTCATGCTCGGTATCGCCATCTCCGGTGCCACTGCGCACAGCGCAACCCGCATGCTGGAGCCGTTGCGGGACCTCTTCGCGGCCATCTTCTTTGTGGTCTTTGGCCTTAACACCGACCCCACCACCATCCCGCCGGTGCTCGGCTGGGCGCTGCTACTGGCCGTCGTCACAGCGGCCACGAAGATGGTCACGGGGATCTGGGCGGCCAAGCGCGCCGGGATCGGCCTGCCGGGGCGGTTCCGCGCCGGCGCCGCGCTGATAGCGCGCGGAGAATTCTCGATCGTCATTGCCGGCCTCGCCGTCGCCTCCGGCGTGGTGCCCAAGGAGCTCGCGGCCCTGGCCACCGCCTACGTGCTGATCATGGCCGTGACCGGTCCGCTCGCCGCCAGGTTCGTGGAACCGGTCGTGGCGATGCTTCGCCGGCCGGCGAAACCGCCCCGGGTACGGACGGCAGACGGAATCTAGCCCGGCGTCCCCGCAGGCGCCGGGGCGGCCGTCCTCCCGGGCGAAAACGGTCTAGATCTCCGTGCGGTGGAAGTTCAAGTGGCTGCGGCTCGCGGTCGGGCCGCGCTGGCCCTGGTAGCGGTTACCGTACTCGCCCGAGCCGTACGGGTGCTCGGCGGCCGAGGTGAGCCGGAAGAAGCACAACTGGCCGATCTTCATCCCCGGCCACAGCTTGATCGGCAGTGTTGCCATGTTGGACAACTCCAGTGTCACATGGCCGGAGAAGCCAGGATCGATGAATCCCGCCGTTGAGTGCGTGAGCAAGCCCAGCCGGCCCAGCGAGGACTTGCCCTCCAGCCGGGCCGCGATGTCGTCCGGGAGTGTCACGGTTTCGTAGGTCGAACCCAGCACGAACTCTCCCGGGTGGAGGATGAACGGCTCGCCGGAATCGACCTCCACCAGCCGGGTCAGCTCGGGTTGTTCCTCGGACGGGTCGATGTGGGCGTACTTGTGGTTATCGAAGAGCCGGAAGAATTTGTCGATCCGCACGTCAACCGATGAGGGCTGCACCATGGCAGGGTCGAAAGGTTCCAGAACGATCCGTTGGGAATTGATTTCGAGACGAATGTCGCGGTCAGAGATCAGCACAGTCTCAAATTACCGTACTCACCGTCCCCCGGCAGGCTCAGGACCAGTGTTACAGCCCTGCCGGCCTTCACAGCAGCGCCCTGGGCGCTGAGTGAAGAGCCACAGGGCAGCCAGGCCGTCCGGAGCGTTGTTCGGCAGAACGTCCACGGCTGGGGTAAGGTAAATCTCGTTGTTCGCCGGGGTCCGGCCAGCGGTTCCAGGCCACCCCCTTGCGGCTGTAGCTCAATGGTAGAGCGCTAGCTTCCCAAGCTTGATACGCGGGTTCGATTCCCGTCAGCCGCTCCAATCCCCCGCAGAAACCTGCGCAAAGCCCGTTTCCGGGACACCTGCCGGCTGTTAGGCCGCAACCTGTATCGTTCAAAGTCAGGAACTTTCCGGTTCCGGTACAGGAGCGATCATGGCTGACACATCCCCCCGTCAAACGGAGTCCCAGGAAAAAGTGAACGGCCCCTCGAGCCTTCTCACCCTTGGGGTCCTGGGCACCACGCGGAAGCCCAACGAGCGGCGCCTTCCGATCCACCCCCGCCACCTGGACCGGATCGCCCCGGCACTCCGCCAGCAGCTGATCGTTGAGGAGGGCTATGGCGAACGCTTCGGCGTTTCGGACGCCCATCTTGCGCCGCTGGTGGGACGCATCCTCCCCCGAGCCCAACTGCTGGCGGAGGCCGACGTCGTCCTGCTGCCCAAGCCGCAACCCGAAGACCTCGCCGAATTGCGGGACGGGCAGATCCTCTGGGGCTGGCCGCATTGCGTCCAGGACCATGCCATCACACAGCTGGCGATCGACAAGAAGCTCACCCTGATCGCGTTTGAGGCGATGAACCACTGGGCGAGCGACGGCGGCTTCGGCCTGCACGTGTTCCACAAGAACAACGAACTCGCCGGTTACTGTTCGGTGCTGCACGCCCTGTCGCTGACAGGTTCCACCGGGGACTACGGCCGCCGCCTCAGCGCCGTCGTCATCGGCTTCGGTGCTACGGCCCGTGGTGCCGTGACGGCCTTGAACGCCCATGGCGTCCACGACGTCCAGGTGCTGACCAACCGCGGGGTGGCCGCGGTGGGCTCCCCGATCCATTCCGTCCGGATCGCCCAGCTGGACCACGACAACGAGGCGCCCTTCCTCAGCGAGGTCATCACCGGGCGCGGCCGGGTGCCGCTTGCGCCGTTCCTGGCCGAGAGCGACATCGTGGTCAACTGCACCTTGCAGGACCCGAACGCGCCGCTGACCTATCTGCGCACGGAGGACCTTGGCGCGTTCAGTCCCGGCAGCCTGATCGTGGACGTGTCCTGCGACGAGGGAATGGGCTTTAGCTGGGCGAAGACCACCACTTTCACCGACCCCATGTTCACAGTCGGCGACCACATCAACTACTACGCGGTGGACCACAGCCCGTCCTATCTGTGGAACTCCGCCAGCTGGGAAATCAGCGAGGCCCTGCTGCCGTTCCTGGAGACCGTGGTTGCCGGACCCGAGGCCTGGGCCGGCAACGAGACCATCCGCCGCGCCATCGAAATCCGCGACGGCGTCGTCCTCAATCCGGACGTGCTGCAATTCCAGCAGCGCGGGATGGAGCACCCGCACACGCCGTTGGCAGGCTAGCGGCCGGCTTCCCGGCGGACAATCTTCACGATTCGTCGGCGGTCCTTGAGATCCACTTTCAGTTTCAGCTGGCCACGGCGGGCCAGCACGACGGCGACGGTCGCAGCGGCCAGCGCCGGGACCCCGCCGGACACCAGGATGGCCGTGGACGGATTCACGTGCTCGGCCAGCCAGCCGATCATCGGCCCGCCAATTGCCTGCCCGCCGATGAGCACCATGATGTAGAGACTCATAACGCGGCCGCGGATGGCCAGGTTGGAACTGATCTGGACCAGCTGGTTGGCCGCGGTCAGAAACATCAGGCACCAGAATCCTGCCAGCACCAGCGCCGCCCCGAACCACGCCATGGAGGGCGCCGCCCCGGCCAGGCAGAGCATAAGCCCGTACATTCCTGCTCCCAGCACCACCGAACGCAACCGCAGATGCCGCCGGCGGGCGGACGTGACGGCGCCGGCCAGGGCGCCGAGGGCCACCAGCGCGTTGAGCAGCCCATAGCCCGCGGCGCCGACGTCGTACACGTGATCCGCGAAAGCGGCCAGCAGCACCGGCAGGCTCATCGCGAACACCGCGATAAAGCCGGCCATCAGCCACGGCCAGTAAATCGTGGGTTTGCTCAGCGCGTAATCCAGGCCTTCCCGCAGCATGCCCTTGCGCTTGGAGGCGGGGGCACTGACGTGCAACTGGTCCTTGCGCAGCGTCAGCAGCATCGCGACCGTGGAGCAGCAGGCCACCGCGTTGGCGGCGAATGCCCAGCCTGCCCCCACCGCGGTGAGCAGCAGCCCGGCGAGCGCCGGACCAATCAGGCCGCCGAGCTGGAACGTCGTGGAATTGACGCTGATGGCGTTCCGGAGGTACGCCGGGCCTACGAGTTCGTTGACGAAGACCTGCCGCGCCGGCTGGTCCAGCACGGTGACCAGGCCCAGGGCCAGGGCAATCGCGTAGACGTGCCAGACCTCGATCCTTTGGCTTAGCGCCAGCAGCGCGAGGATGGCCGCCAGCACGGCGGCCGCGGACTGGCAGAGTATCAGGATCTTCCGCTTTGCGAAGCGGTCCGCCATCATGCCCGCCCACGGGCCCAGGAACAGCGACGGCAGGAACTGCAGCGCGACAGTGAATCCGACGGCGGTGACGGAACCGGAGAGCTCGAGCACCAGCCAGTCCTGGGCGATCCGCTGCATCCAGAGGGCGATCACAGCGATGAAGTGGCCGATCGCAAAGATGCGGAAGTTGCGGACTTTCAGTGAGATGAAGGTATGCCGCCACGGCAGCCGCTGGGTGACGACGGCGAGGGGCTCGGTGCTGGTGTCCGGCAGTGCGGCTGCGATGTTGGCCTCTAACGGCGGTGGGGGTGCCACGGAAAGTCCTCAAACGAGCGGGTGGGTGCGATGGGTTAACGCTAAGCTGGCCGCAACAGATTGTGGAAGCTTATTCTCTGCATAACTCGCATTACGGAACGCAATACGGGGGCGCCGTCGCCCGAGGAGGCCGCATGTTCGAACCCGCCCAGTTGCGGTCCTTCCTCGCCGTGGCCGAAACATTGAGTTTCACCAAGGCGGCAGACCGGTTGGGGCTGGCGCAGCCGACGGTCAGCCAGCATGTGCGCAAGCTCGAAACGGCGGCAAGACGGGTCCTTGTGGCCCGGGACACCCGCGATGTGCGTCTGACGGACAACGGTGACGCCATGGCCGGTTTCGCCCGCACTATTCTCGCCGCCCATGACGCCGCCTCGCGCTACTTCTCCGGATCCGCCATGCGCGGCCGGCTGCGTTTTGGCACCGCAGATGATCTCGCGATCACCGGGCTGCCGAGAATCCTGCGTGAATTCCGGCAGGTCTACCCCGAAATCAACCTGGAGCTGACCGTGGGGCAAAGCGAGCAGCTCTACAAACGTCTCAACGCAGGCCAGCTGGACCTTATCTTCGTCAAGTGGGTCGCCGGAGCCAAGGGCGGCACGGTGGTACAACAGGACTCGTTCGCCTGGGTGGGCCTGGAGCAGACCTCGCTCGACCCGGCCGAGCCGGTGCCTCTGATTGCCTATCCCGCGCCGAGCCTGAGCCGGAAGCTTGCCATCGACGCGCTGGAGTCGACGGGCCGGACCTGGCGGATCACCTGCACCACGCGGCAGATCTCCGGAGTGCTGGCCGCCGTCCGGGCTGGAATCGGGGTGGCGGTCATGCCGTCCTCCCTGGTGCCGGATGATCTGAAAACCATCACCCGGCGATTCGACCTTCCCCCGGTGGGCGACGTCGATTTCACGCTGATCCGCAACCCGCTGGCCAACGCCGAAGTGATCGAGGCCCTGACCCAGACCATCGCCGGCAGGACCCTGAAACGCGCTACTTAAGCGGCCCTACGCACCTGCAGTGTACCTACGCGGATAACGTACTTACGCGCCCCATTGATCCACTGGGATTACTGGCATATCATAGGCGTGTTGAAGGTCAAGCAGAGGCCTGGAACAACGATTCGAAAAACGAACGCTGTCCCTACGTCTGCCGCAGGGCGGTCCCGGGGGGCGTTCGGGATAGGCCGACAATGACGCCAGCCACTAACCGCCCACACCTCCCCGTCGGAGCCCGCGACTTAAGGTCCGTCGGCCCGCTCTCCCAGGCAGTTCACCGCGGCGCCGCCGCCCGCCATCCCGGCCGCGGACGCATGGATCCACATCTGACCACGCTCGTTGAGGCCGAATATGTCGGCAGTCCGTACTGCGAGCGCTGCGGAACCGACGAGTATGTCTACCTTGAAACCTTTGTGCCGGCCACGCACCACCGGGATGGATCCGTCAACAAGCTGGGCGAAGTCACGTACTTCTGCTCCGGGTGCGACGACTTCTCTGCCCACGCCGTGCCGGCTACCTGGGTTCCCCCCGGCTGGTACTTCGGCTGAGCCGCCGGGCGCAGCGCCCACCAACGCACAACGAGCCGGACGGCCACTATTGGAGGGTGGCCGTCCGGTTCGTTGTGTCTGCGTTGTTTCTGCCGGCGAGCGGACCCCTAGATCAGCCCGTCCGAGATGTGGTTCGGCGTTCCGAAGCGGTGCGCCGTGATGCTGATTGCCTGCTCGTGCAGGAACGTGAGCAGCTCGAGCCGGCCCGCTTCGGTGACCGGGTGGAAGTAAATTGCCAGGTCCGGGCGTCCGCCGGTCGCCTCGGCCAGTTCCCTGGCACTGCCGCCGATAAGCCGGACCCGCGGGACAGTGAGGCTGCCCGCAGCGGCCAGCCAATCGCCGTCGTGCTGGACGGTCACGTCGACGCCGAGGCCGGACAGGACAGTGCGCAGTTGGGCGGGAAGTTCGACGGCGGTGGAGACGGTCAGCACGGACCCAGCGAGGATGCCGGCAGCGACGGTCCGGACCAGGTGGGCGAGCGGTTCACCGTCCGAGAGCCGCACCGAGACCGGCAGCGGGCGGTAGCGGAAGATGTTCCGTTCGGCGCTGAGGCCGGAGACGTCTTTGGCGGTGCCGAATTCGTCGGCCCAGGCGAGGGCGTCGGAGGCCAGCGCACGTTGCAGTGACTCAAGTTCGCCGGCGGCCAGGACGCCGCGCGCTGCCTGCACGAGCCGGCCAATGCCGGGGTGCGCGGACTCAGCCGGGCTGCTCCCGGCCGCGGCGGCGGGCTTGCCCACCCAGTCACCGAGCCCCACGAGGTAGTTGGGGCCGCCGGCTTTGGTGCCGGCGCCGACGGCGGATTTCTTCCAGCCGCCAAAGGGCTGGCGCCGCACGATGGCGCCGGTGATGCCGCGGTTGACGTAGAGGTTGCCGGCCTCGACGGTGTCGAGCCAGAGCCCCACTTCGTCCGGATTCAGCGAATGCAGGCCGGAGGTGAGGCCGTATTCGATCTGGTTCTGGATGGCGATGGCATCTTCCAGGGTCTCGGCTGTCATGACGCCGAGGACGGGGCCGAAGAATTCCGTGAGGTGGAAGTAGGAGCTGCGGCGGACGCCGTAGCGGACGCCCGGGCTCCAGAGCTTGCCCGTTGCGTCCAGTTTCCGGGGCTCGACGGCCCAGTGTTCGCTTTCGCCCAGGGTGGTGAGGGCGTTCAAAAGCTTGCCGCTGGCGGGTTCGATGATCGGCCCCATCTGGCTGGCCGGGTCCTCCGGGTAGCCGACCTTGAGGGAGGTAACGGCGTCGATCAGCTGGTTGTGGAAGCGCCGCGATGTGGCCACGGACCCCACGAGGATCACCAGGGAGGCGGCGGAGCACTTCTGCCCGGCGTGGCCGAAGGCGGAGTACGCTACGTCCTTTGCCGCGAGGTCCAGGTCAGCGCTGGGGGTCACGATAATGGCGTTTTTGCCGCTGGTCTCAGCCAGCAGCGGCAGGTCCTTGCGGAAGGAACGGAACAGCTCGGCCGTCTCGTAGCCACCGGTGAGGATGACCCGGTCCACGGCGGGGTGGGAAATCAGCTGACGACCAAGCTCACGCTCGCCCAGCTGCACCATCGTCAGGACGTCACGCGGAACACCGGCTTCCCAGAGCGCCTCGATCATGACGGCACCGCTGCGGCGGGCCTGCTTGGCGGGCTTGATCACTACGGCGGAGCCGGCGGCGAGGGCGGCGAGGGTGGAGCCGGCCGGGATCGCGACCGGGAAGTTCCACGGCGGGGTGACGACGGTGAGCTTGGCCGGAACGAACGTGGCGCCGTCGACGTCGACGAGCTTACGGGCCGATTCGGCGTAGTAGTGCGCGAAGTCGACAGCCTCGCTGACTTCCGGGTCGCCCTGGTCGATGGTTTTGCCGGTTTCGCTGGCCATGACTTCCAGGAGGTCGGCGCGGCGTGCCTCGAGGACCTCGCCGGCGCGGTGCAGGATCTCGGCCCGCTCGTTCCCGCTGAGGGCGCCCCAGGCCCTGCCCCGTTCCACGGCGGTCTCAATTACGGCGTTGAGGGTCTGTTCATCGTGGATGGTGGCGGCGTCCACGGCGGCGTTGCCCAGGGTGGAGAACGGCACCCGTTGCAGGATCGCACGGCCCCAGTCGCGGTTGGCCGGCAGCGAGGGATCGGTATCTGCGGTGTTTTCGAAGGACGCGTGGGGCATCGGCTCGGCCGGGAGGCTGCGGTTCTGCCGGCGGTTGGGCGGCGGCACCCCGTCGTCGAGCTGGGCGAGGGAGGCGAGGAAACGCTGCTTCTCGCGCTCGAACAGCGTTTCGTTCTCGCTGAGTTCGAAGACGGCAGACATGAAGTTGTCCTGGCTGGCGCCTTCCTCCAGCCGGCGGATGAGGTAGGCAATGGCGACGTCGAACTCGGCCGGGTGGACCACCGGGGTGTACAGCAGGAGCGAGCCGACGTCCTTTTTAACGGCTTCAGCCTGGCCCTGGGCCATGCCGAGCAGCATCTCAAACTCGATGCCGGACTGCACGCCGCGCTGCTTGGCCAACAGCCAGGCGAAGGCGATGTCGAAGAGGTTGTGGCCCGCGACGCCGATCCGGATGTTGCGGATCCGGTCGGGGTGCAGCGCGTAGTTGATGACGCGCTTGTAGTTGGTGTCGGACTCCTGCTTGGAGCCCCAGGTGGCGAGCGGCCAGTCGTGCAGTGAGGCTTCGACCTGTTCCATCGGCAAATTGGCGCCCTTAACGACGCGTACCTTGATCGCGGCGCCGCCGCCGGCGCGTCGGGCAGCGGCCCAGTCCTGCAGGCGGATCATGGCGGCAAGGGAGTCCGGGAGGTAGGCCTGGAGCACAATCCCCGCTTCGAGGTCCTTGAACTCCGGCCGGTCCAGGATTCTGGTGAAGACCGCAATGGTCATGTCCAGGTCCTTGTATTCCTCCATGTCCAGGTTGATGAACTTGGCGTTTTGTCCGCCGGCTGCAAAGGAGGCCGCCCGGGTAAAGAGCGGGGTGAGTTTCTCCACGACGTGTTCGACGGCCTCGTCAAAGGCCCAGGCCGAATGCGGGGCCACGGTGGAGGAGACCTTGATGGAGACATAGTCGACGTCGGGCCGGGCCAGGAGTTTGTGGGTGCCTGCAAGTCGGCGCGAGGCCTCATGCTCGCCAAGGACCGCTTCACCGAGGAGGTTGACGTTGAGCTTGATCCCGTCTTTGCGGATCTTGGCAATGGCGGGGCCCAGTTTGGCGTCGGTAGCGTCGACGATGAGGTGGCCGACCATTTCGCGCAGCACGCGGCGGGCGATCGGGATGACCACCTGGGGCAGGGCCGGAGCCATGGTGCCGCCGAGACGGACGGCGCCGCGCATGTACCAGGGCAGGAAGGCCGGGACCTTGGGGGCCAGGGCGGCGAGGTTGCGGGCGGCGACCTGAAGGTCCTCGGGGCGGACAACTCCGTCGACGAACCCGACGGTGAAGTCCAGGCCGTTGGGGTCCTTCAGGACACCGGCGAGCTGCTCGGCGGAGGCGTCGACCGGCACCTTGGCCGCCTCGGTGAGCCAGTGGCGCACCAGCCCGATGGTCTCCTCGGCGAGGGCTGCTGCCGCGGGAACCGGCGAGCCTTCCGGGACGGGTGCGTGCGAGGCCGCGCTGCCTGTGGTCACTCCGGACTCCGTTGAAACGTGGGTCATGGCTGGTACTCGTTCTTTCTCAAAATGTGGACCGTTCTGACTTCAGTATGCGACCGGATTTTCATAAGATAAAGCGATGTTTTCTGAGCAATACTGATCGGAAAATCAGAACCTTCTGCCGCCCCACCGACCCTCCCGCAGATCATGCCGGAGATGCGGCGAAACCCTTCCCCAAGCCAGGAAAGGGTTTCGCCGATGCCATGCCAGATGTGCGGGAGCGTCCGGGAAACCACCGCAGCAGCTACGGGAGCATCCCTTGGGGGTTAGCCGACGTGCCGGTGCATCTCCACGGCCTCTTCATGCCGCGGGCTGTCCGGGTTCATCAGCGAGTGCTTGCGGCCGTAGCCGAAGTAGATGACCAGGCCGATCACGAGCCAGACGCCGAAGCGCAGCCAGGTCTCCCAGTGCAGCTGAAGCATGAGGAACCCGGAGGCCAGGACGCCGAAGGCCGGAACGAGCGGCATGAGCGGCAGGCGGAAGGTGCGCGGCGCGTCGGGCTTCTTGTAGCGGAAGACGATCACCGAGAAACAGACGACGACGAACGCGGCCAGGATGCCGATATTGGTCAGGTCGGCGACGGCCTTGATGGGAAATACGCCCGCGAGCAGTGCGGACGCGATCCCGGCGATCCAGGTGACGCGCTGCGGCGTCCCGTGGCGGTCCGTCTTGGCGAACCATCCGGGGAGCAGCCCGTCGCGGCTCATCGAGAACCACACACGGGTGACACCGAGCAGGAAGGTGAGCATCACGGTCAGGATGGACAGCACGGCAAAGACCGAGATGATCGTGGCAATGACCGGCAGGCCCACGCCGTTGAATGCGGACGCGAAACCGGCCTTGGGGTCGATGTCCTTGTAGTTCTGCATGCCGGTGAGCACCAGGGTTGCGGCAACGTAGAGGAGCATCGCGATGATGAGGGACATGATGATGGCTTTCGGCATGTGCTTCTTGCCGTCCGTCGCCTCTTCCGCGGCGGTGCTCATGGCGTCGTAGCCGAAGACGGCGAAGAAGACCGTTGCCGCGCCGGCCACCACCGGGCCGAACCCGCTGGGCATGAACGGGTTGTAGTTGCCTGTGTCGATGTAGAAGATGCCGAGGCCGATGATGAACAGGATCAGAACCACCTTGATCCCGACGGCCACGAGTTCGAAGCGGCCAAAGGTCTTGGTGCCGCGGGACAGGATCCAGGTCACCAGCAGGCAGACCACGATCGCGGGAACGTTGATGATGCCGCCCGTGCCCTCATCCGGCGTCGCTGTCATCCAGGCAGGCATGTGAACGCCGATCCCGGCCAGGAACGCGTCGAAGTAGCCGGAAATACCGATGGCCACAACGGCGACAATGGCGATGTATTCCAGCAGCAGGTCCCAGCCGATGAACCAGCCGATGATTTCTCCGAGCGCCACGTAGCCGTAGGTGTAGGCGGAGCCTGCCCGCGGGATCATGCCGGCGAATTCGGCGTAGGACAACGCGGCAGCCGCAGAGGCGAGGCCCGCAATCAGGAAGGAGAACAGCACCGCCGGGCCCACGCCGGGTTCAGACTCGCTGCCGTGGGCCACGAGCCCCGCGAGGGAGAAGATACCGACGCCGATGATGCCACCGACGCCGATGGCCGTCAGCTGCCACAGCCCGAGGCTCTTCCGGAGCCCGCTGTGCAGGTTTTCCTCTTCGATGTCGTCAATGGGCTTGCGCCTCAAGAGTGACTTGGACATGTCTTTTGTGTTCATTTCAGGGTCTCCCGCTTAGGTGTGGCACCCATCAATCCACCCTGTGATGGGGGTTACTCAACGACACAAGTATGCAAGCCGGATTCCGTTAGATAAAGTGAATTCTCCTAATCAATAACCATTAGCATTCACAAAGGAATAGCGATGCTGGACGTCCGGCGATTGCGGTTGTTGCGCGAGCTGAAGATCCGGGGCACCCTGGCCGAGGTTGCGGAGGCGCTCCAGTACAGTCCGTCGTCGGTCTCCCAGCAACTGGCCCTCTTGGAAAAGGAGGCCGGTGTCGAGCTGTTGCGCAAGACCGGACGCCGCGTCCAGCTCACTCCGCAGGCTGAGGTCCTGGTGGCCCATACGGCCCAGCTGCTGGAAACCCTGGAACAGGCCGAGGCGGATCTGGCGGCCTCACTGACCACCGTGACGGGCACTGTCCGCATTGCCGTCTTCCAGTCCGCGGCGCTTGCCCTGATGCCGGATGCCCTCACCCGGATGTCCTCGCGCTACCCCGAGGTCCGGATTGAAATGATCCAGCGGGAACCCGAAACGGCACTGCACGAGACCTGGGCCCGGGACTTCGATCTGGTGATTGCCGAGCAGTACCCCGGGCATGCGGCACCCCGGTACGCCGAACTGGACCGGGTCCGGCTCACCAGCGACGCCATCCGCCTGGCCGTTCCGCCGCCCGCCGCCGCGCGCCCGGCGGTCTCATCCCTAGCCGACACCGCCGCGCTGGCGTGGGTCATGGAACCCCGGGGCGCAGCGTCACGGCACTGGGCGGAACAAGCCTGCCGGAGCGCCGGATTCGAACCGGACGTTCGGTATGAGACCGCCGATCTGCAGGCCCAGATCCGGCTGATCGAATCCGGGAACGCGGTGGCGCTCATGCCGGATCTCGTCTGGACGGGGAGGGGAACGACGTCGCAGTTGATCACCCTGCCGGGGGATCCGCATCGGACCATTTTCACCTCCGTGCGACGCTCCAGTGCCAAGCGTCCGGCCATCCTCGCCGCCCGGGAGGTGTTGAGCGAGACGGCCGCGTCCATCCCGCCCGCCGGCCCCTGACCGACCGGCACCGGCGCACGGACTCCGCCGCCCCAGAAGCCTCGCGGCCGCTGTCGGCCGGCTCACAGCACAGTCCCGTGCCCGGCGCTAGACTGATTCCGTTATGAATCGCACAATGTTCAAGTCCAAAATCCACCGCGCCACGGTTACGCACGCGGACCTCCACTACGTCGGTTCGGTCACCGTGGACCTGGACCTGCTCGAAGCGGCCGACATCCTCCCCGGCGAACTCGTGTCCATCGTTGACGTCACCAACGGTGCCCGGCTGGAGACGTACACGATCGCCGGTGAGCGCGGTTCGGGTGTCATCGGCATCAACGGCGCGGCCGCGCATCTGATGCATGAGAATGACATCATCATCCTCATTACCTATGCCCAGATGACCACAAACGAGGCCAAGGCTTACATTCCCAGAGTGGTCCATGTGGATGAGGACAACAAAATCGTCCAGATCGGCAACGATCCTGCGGAGGGCCATACGCCCGGAGTCCTGCGGCCCCCGTACGCGCTGAACAACGCCGCCCTCAACTGAAGTCCGGGTCTTCGCAGGCCTCTTTCCGCCGTAATACGCGCCCGGTGTAAATAAAGCTGATTACTCTGGGAGGGTGATTGCCGCCCTTTCCACGCCTGAAGTCCTCCGGACCGCCGCGTGTTAGGTGTTCTCGCCGGATTCTCTGTGGTCTGGTGCATCATCCTGGTGGGCATGTTCGTCGGCCGGCGCGGCATCCTGGGCGAGAACGCCCGCTCCGTGCTCAGCGCGCTGACCTTCTTTGTTGCCAGTCCCGCGCTATTGTTCGAAACGCTCAGCAAAGCCAAGCTCAACGACGTCTTCGCCGCGCCGTTGCTGGTCACCGCAGCCGGGGCCATCGTCACGGCGTCGCTCTTCTTCGTCATTGTCCGCTTCCTGCTCGGACGGCCGCTGCCGGAGTCCCTGGTGTCCTCCATGGGCGCTTCGCTGGCCAACTCCGCCAACCTGGGCATCCCCATCGCGGTGTTCGTCCTCGGCGACGCCGGCTACGTGGCTCCGCTGCTGATCTTCCAGTTGGCGTTCTTCACCCCGCTGTTTCTGATGGCCCTCGATGCCACCACGAGCACCCACCGGACCACTCCCCTGGGGTTCGGACTGATGATCCTGCGGAACCCCATGATCGTGGGCTCCGGCCTCGGTCTTCTCGTGGCGGGTACGGGCTGGCAGGTCCCGGAGCTTGTGATGCAGCCGATCCACCTGATCGGCGGCGCCGCGATTCCCGCCATGCTGATCGCCTTCGGCATGAGCCTCAACGGCTCCCGGCCGCTGCAGGCCACCGCCGGCCGCCGGCTCGACACGCTGCTTGCCAGTGGTTTCAAGCTAATCGTCCACCCGGCGCTTGCCTTCCTCTTCGCCCGGTTCGGCCTGGGGATGGCGGACCAGGCCCTCTTTGCCGTGGTGGTCACCTCGGCACTGCCCACGGCACAAAATGTCTTTGTCGTCGCCAGCCGCTACCAGACCGGCCTGACCGTCGCCAAGGACACCGTGCTGATCACCACCATCGTCGCCGTTCCGGCCATGATCTGCGTGGCCCTGCTTCTCACCTGAGAACTGCCACCGCCGGTTCTCGTCGGCGCCGGCGCCAACACCATCCGGAGGCAAACCATGAAACCCAGCCTGGATACCGTGGTCATCGGCGGCGGAGCCATGGGCTCCGCCGCCACCTGGGCGCTGGCCAGCCGCGGCAGGGCCGTGACCCTGCTGGAGCAGTTCAGTCCCGGCCACCGCAACGGAGCCTCGCACGGCACCACCCGGAACTTCAACCCCGGCTACGCGGACCCGGACTACGCGGCCATGCTGGCTGAGGCGGCCCGATGGTGGGATGAACTGGAAGCGGATGGCGGCGAGCGGCTCCTGACGCGCACCGGCGTCGTAAACCACGGGACCGATCCGCGGCTGGACCGGGTGCAGGGCGCTTTGCACGCGGCCGGGCTGCGGGCGGACTTCCTGACTGCGGCGGAAGCTGCCGAGCGCTGGCGCGGCATCCGGTTCGACCAGCGGGCACTCCATATGCCCGACGGCGGCCAGCTCAATCCCGACGCGGCCCTGCCGGTACTGCAGCGGCTTGCCGCCGGCCGCGGGGCGGAGATCCGCCACCGGACCAAGGTGCTGGACGTCGCCGTGGCGGACGACGGCGTCCGCCTCACCATCGACAGCGGCGGGCGCACCGAAGTGCTGACTGCACGGCAAGCAGTGGTCACTGCAGGCGCATGGACCGCCAAACTGCTCGGGGCGGTGGCGCTCCCGCGGCTGACCGTCACACAGGAACAGCCGGGGCACTTCGCCATTGCCGACCGCGGCGCGGCGTGGCCCGGCTTTAACCATGTCCCCGGCGACGGCCCGGAGTTCGCGGACTGGTATTCACCGGTCTACGGCATGCAGACCCCCGGCGAGGGGGTCAAGGCTGGCTGGCACGGCGTGGGCCCGGTGACGGACCCGGACCGGCGGTCGTTCACCCCCGAGCCCACGCAAAGGGCTGCGCTGCAACGCTACGCGCGGCGGTGGCTGCCCGGGGTGGACGCGGACTCCCTCACCGATATCAGCTGCACCTGCACCACCACCGTGGACGAAAACTTCATCCTCGACCGCATCGGTCCCCTGGTGGTGGGTGCCGGATTCTCCGGTCACGGCTTCAAGTTCACCCCGGTGATCGGACGCGTCCTCGCCGACCTCGCAACCGGGGAGGGCCCTGCACCGGGAATCTTCTCGGCCTCACGCCCGGGGGTCCGCTGACCGCCAAGCAACCCGGGTAGGCTGGGACCGGTCTCAAGCCGGCCGGCAACTACCGGCGCTCAGCACGAAGTGGGGAACAATTGCACAGCGTCACACAACGCCGGACCGCGGTATCCGGCGCCGTCGACTGGGTCGCGGCGGGCCTCACGGCACTGCTGCTGGTCTCCGCCACTGCCTGCGCCGGAACGGCCCCGGCTGCGGGTGCCACGTCCCCCGCCGCCGTCGGCAGCCCGGCGCCCGCCACCCCGGCCGCCGACAGTCCCTCACCCACCGCCGGGCCCACCCTGCCGGACCCCGGCACGGCCACCGGCTCCCTGGCCGGCGGGGCCCTGGACGTCCTGGACTCGCTCCCGGTCAAGGGCCGGGCGCCGAAAACGGGATACTCGCGCGAGCAATTCGGCCAGGCCTGGGCCGACGTCGACCGCAACGGCTGCGACACCCGCAATGACGTGCTGCGCCGCGACCTGACCGCGTTGGCCCTTAAACCCGGCACCGGGGACTGCGTGGTCCTGTCCGGCATCCTGAATGACCCCTACACGGCAACATTGATCAACTTCCTCCGCGGCAACAGCACCAGTTCCGCGGTGCAGATCGACCATGTGGTGGCCCTCAGCGACGCCTGGCAGAAAGGCGCGCAGCAGCTCACCGAAGCCCAACGGCTCGCTCTCGCCAACGATCCGCTGAACCTGCTCGCGGTGGACGGTCCCAGTAACCAGCAAAAGAGCGACGGCGACGCCGCCACCTGGCTGCCGCCAAACACGTCATACCGCTGCGACTACGTCGCCCGTCAGATCTCGGTCAAATCCAGTTATGGGCTGTGGGTCACCCAGGCCGAGCACGATGCGATGGCGCGCATCCTGGGCGGCTGCCCGGACACAGCGCTCCCCGCCGGCCAGGGAACACCGCACCCCGCCGAACCCGCCCCGCTTCCCGCTTCGGCCGAACCGGTGCCGGCAGCACCAGCGGCACCGGCCCCGGCGGCACCGGCAGCACCGGCGGAGGCCTTCTATGCGAACTGCTCCGCGGCCCGGGCGGCAGGAGCCGCCCCGCTGCTGGTCGGCCAGCCGGGCTACCGCGAGCAGATGGACGGCGACCGCGACGGCGTCGCCTGCGAATAGGGACAGGGACGTGCGGACCTAGTTCTTCGGCAGCGCGTCCAGCAGCCGCGCGCATCGGATGAAGCCCAGGTGCGAGTAGGCCTGCGGATGGTTTCCCAGGTGGGTTTCGGTGCCGGGGTCGTATTCTTCCGGCAGCAGCCCGGTGGGCCCGAACAGATTGACCAGCTGATCGAACAGGTCCCACGCCTCCTCGATCCGCCCCACCGCGACGTAGGCCTCGATCAGCCAGGTGGTGCAGATGTGAAAGCCGCCCTCCAAACCCGGCAAGCCGTCGTCGTACCGGTAGCGGAACACGGTGGGACCCACTCTCAGTTCCCGTTCCACCGCCGTGACGGTGTCCAGGAAGCGCTGGTCTGCAACGTCCAGGAGGCCCGACAAACCGATGTGCAGCACCGCGGCGTCAAGATCCGGGCTGTCGTAGGCCACGGTGTAGGACCCGGCGCTTTCATCCCAGCCCTCCCGCAGGACTTGCTCCCGGATGACCGCCGCGGCCGGCTCCCACTCCGGACGCGGCGTCCGTCCGTGACGGTCAGCGGTCCGCAGCGCCCGGTCCAGCGCCACCCAGCACATGACTTTGGTGTAAATGTGGTGCCGGGGCGCCCGCCGGGCCTCCCAGATCCCATGGTCCGGCTCGTGCCAGCGGGCCAAAACGGCCGAGGCCATCTGCACCATCACCTCCCAATGGGCATCGGCCAACTCCCCCTGCCGGGCGCTCAACGCATCGATGAGCTCAGCGATCGGCCCGAAAACGTCCAGTTGCACCTGGTGGTCCGCGGCATTGCCGATCCGCACCGGCCGGGAACCCGCGTACCCGGGAAGGCAATCGACAATGGCCTCGGTGGACAGCGGTGCCCCAGTGACCGAGTACAGCGGATGCAGCCATTCAGGACCCGGCGTGTGGGCCAGGATCCGGCCCAGCCAGGCCAGGAAACCCTCCGCCTCCGCGGTGGAACCGAGGTCCACGAGGGCGTTCACGGTCATGGAACCGTCCCGCAGCCAGCAGTACCGGTAGTCCCAGTTCCGGGTGCCGCCGATTCCCTCAGGCAGTGACGTGGTGGGCGCCGCGAGCACGGCTCCGGTGGGCTCGTGAACCAGGGCGCGGAGCACCAGCGCTGACCGCCGCACGAGGGACGGTTTCACCGCGGGCAACCGCAGCGCCTGCACCCAGCGCCGGGAATGATGCGCGACGGCGGCACGGCGCGAATGTTCCTCCGGCGGCTCGGCGCGTTGAAGTTCCGTGTCGCCGCAGCGCAGGTTCAACACCACCGGCCCGTGCCGCAGCTCGACGTCGGCCGTGGCGGTCGCGTGGCGCCCGTCCGAGGTGAGCGTGAAATCCACACCGGCGGCCAGCAGAATGATCGGGTCCGCGGTGCCCACGACATGCAGTTCTGACCCGCGGGCCTCCATACTAAACGGTGCGTTCGCGTAATCCGGGCGGGGTGCAAAGACAATCCGCGCCACCCCGGTGCCAGTGAGCACCCGGACCAGGCTGGTCACACCCTCCGGCGCGGGCTCCAGATAGTCCGTGACGGTGACATCAGCCCAGCGTGTTTCAACAATCATGGTGCTGTCCACGTAGCGTTGGCCCAGGACCTGCGAGGCTTTCACCGGTTCCACCGAGAAATGACCAGCTGCGTCGCCGCCCAGCAAATGCGCGAAGATGGACCCGGAGTCCGGCAGCGGGTGGCTCATCCAGCAAATCTTGGCATCCGGGGTCAGCAGTGCCGTGGAGGACCCGTTGCCGATCATGGAATGCCGTTCCAGCCCGACGGCGTCCTCTCCAAACAACCAGGCCCTCCGCAGTTCAAAGAGAATGGCCAGCACCCGGGCGAAGGCCTCCGGGTCCCGCAGCCGGTGCGCGGCGAGCGTGGCGCCCTCCCCCACCCGCAGCGCCAGATCCGGGCCACGCAGGGTGGCCATCGCCAGTTCATCGCTGGCAGCGTCACCGGCGTAAAGGGCTGCGCTGACGCCGAGCATGGAGCGCAGGTGTTCCAGGGCGCCGCCCTTGGCCGGCTCCACCACGGACAAGTCCAGGACCGAACCGTCCACAATAAAGGACAATCCGTGCTCCCGGGCGATGTCCGCTGCCTGCTGCCTAGCCAGCGCGACGACGTCCGGTGCCGCCGGACGGGTGTGCACGGACACGGCGACGGGCTTCCGCTCGATGGTGACGCCCCGGTAGGCGCCCACCGTTTCGGCGAGCGCCTGGGCTGCCTGCTGAAGCACGGATTCGGTGGCCAGGGACAGCCCGTGGGCGTAGCCCATGTCGAACTCGGCGCCGTGCGAGCCGACCAGGTGCACCTCGGCGGGAAGCCGGGAGACCGCGGCCAGGTCACGCAGGGAACGCCCGGAGATGACGGCCGCGTGGGTATTGGGGAGGGCCGCCAGCGCCCGGAGCGCGATTGAGGCGCTGCCCAGCGGCAGGGTCTCGGTGGAAATGCCTTCCGCTGCGCACAGCGTCCCTCCGTAGTTGCAGGCCACCAGCAACCCCGGGGTGCGGGCCAGGATCTTCAGCTCCGCCAGCAACTGCGGCGTCAGCCCGTCGTCCACCGCGTTGGTCTGCACAAAGGCACGGAGCAGTCCCAGCGGCAGGGACTTCGTCAGAAGGGCAGAGTCGGCCAGGGACTGGTTGAGCGGAGTGGGCATGCGCGGAGTCCTTCGATAAGTCCCCAAATGCCTGCATGAGAGCGCCCCGAAGGACGTACTTCCAGTCTCCCCACGGCCGATTTCGTGCGGGTATCCCGGCTGTTGCGGGTAGGTAACATCCGCCACCCCGGGTCGTTCTGCATCCGCGGACATTTAAATGTTCTTTTTTGCCCCTTGACGTTCCTTATTGTGCGTTTATGATAGATAATTATGTGAGTCGCCTCACACCCGGATGTTTCAAAGGAGAAATCATGACCATGCACGAAGACGCGCTGCGCCGGGCTTCCAGCCAGGGCGCGTGGGACCGGCGGACCTTGCTCAAGACGCTGGGTGTGGGAGCCGTCGCGCTGGCGGGGGTGCCCGCGCTGGCTGCGTGCACCGGAGGCAGCGCCCCGGCCGCGAGCGGCGGCGCCAAGACCGTCAGTTTCGGTTCCGGATCCTCGGATGAAGTGCCCAAAAATGCGTACAAAGCCGTCACGGACGCGTTTGAGAAAAAGTCCGGCATCAAAGTCGCCACGAACGTGGTCCCGCACAACGACTTTCAAAACAAGATCAACACCTACCTGCAAGGCAGCCCCGATGACAGCTTCACCTGGTTCGCCGGCTACCGGATGCAGTACTACGCGGACAAAGGATTGCTCGCACCGATCGATGACGTCTGGGAGAAGATCGGGGGCAATTACTCCGACGCCCTCAAGAAGGCATCCACCGGCGCGGACGGAAAGATGTACCTGGTCCCGAACTACAACTACCCCTGGGGCTTCTTTTACCGGAAGAGCCTGTGGGCTGAGAAGGGTTACGAGGTGCCCACGACCTTTGATGAGCTGACGGCCCTGGCCAAGAAGATGCAGGGCGACGGCCTGATCCCGATTGAATTCGCGGACAAGGACGGCTGGCCCGCCATGGGCACGTTCGATTATCTGAACATGCGCCTGAACGGATACCAGTTCCACATGGACCTCACCGCCCACAAGGAAAGCTGGGACCAGAAGAAGGTCAGCGACGTCTTCGACACCTGGAAGGAGCTGCTGCCCTACCAGAACCCCAACGCCCTGGGCATGACCTGGCAGGATTCCGCCAAAAATCTGGGCGACAGGAAGTCCGGCATGTACCTGCTCGGCTCCTTCCTCACCCAGCAGTACACCGACAAAACAGTGGCGGACGACATCGATTTCTTTCCGTTCCCGGAGCTCGCAATGGAGGGCCAGGACGCAATCGAGGCCCCCATCGACGGGCTGCTGCTCTCCAAGAGGGGCGGCCAGAACCAGTCCGCCAAGGACTTCCTCGCCTACCTCGGGACCCCCGAGGGACAGGACGTCTACGCCTCCGTCGACTCCGCCAATATTGCCACCGCCAAGGGTGCAGACACCTCGAAGTTCACGCCGCTGAACAAGAAGATGGCGGACGCCATCAGCAATGCCAAGAGCATCAGCCAGTTCTTCGACCGCGATGCCCTCCCGGCCATGGCCAACAACGTGATGATCCCGGCCCTGCAGTCCTTCATCAAGGACGGCAACGTCGACGTCAAGAACCTGGAAGCCCAGGCCAAATCGCTCTACGCCGCCCAGTAACGGCACTCGATATCGAGCAAGGACTTTCAGTGAGCACAGCAAGCGACACAACAACGGCCGGGGCACGAGGCGCCAGAGGTGCCCCGGCACGGCGGGTCCGGCGTTTGTCCGGCCGGGACAAGTGGGTCCTCGGATTCATGGTGGGGGTCCCCACCCTCATCCAGCTCGTCCTGGTCTGGATCCCGACGCTGCTTTCCGCTGCCCTGTCCTTTACCCGATGGAACGGGTTGAGCCTGAGCGACATCAAGGGCGCCGGCGTGGCAAATTACCAGTTCATCGCCAACGACTACCCGCCGTTCTGGCCCGCTGTCCAGCACAACGTGCTGTGGCTGGTCTTTCTGGCTCTCGTCGCCACTCCGCTCGGCTTGCTGCTCGCCATCCTTCTCGATCAGAACATCCGCGGCTCCAAGATCTACCAGAGCATCTTTTTCACACCCGTCATGCTCTCGCTGGCCCTGATCGGGGTCATCTGGCAGCTGTTCTACAACCGGGACAGCGGACTGTTGAACTTCCTGCTGGGAACGGCCGGCACCCCGCAGGCGGTCGACTGGTTCGGTGATTCCAGCGTCAACATTTGGGCCGCTCTCCTTGCCGCCACATGGCGCCACGCCGGCTACGTCATGATCCTCTACCTTGCCGGGCTCAAGGGCGTGGATCCCACCTTGCGGGAGGCGGCCCAGATCGACGGCGCCAATGCAGTCCAGACGTTCTTCCGGGTCATTTTCCCGGCCATGCGGCCGGTCAATGTGATCATCATCGTCATCACGGTGATCGAATCGCTGCGCGCCTTCGACATTGTCTATGTCATTAACCGCGGCACGAACGGACTTGAACTCATCAGCGCCCTGGTCATCCAGAACCTCGTCGGTGAAGGACAGGTGATCGGCGTCGGCTCCGCTCTTGCCGTCATCCTCCTGGTCATTTCGCTGGTTCCCATCACCTTCTACCTGTCCCGGGCCTTCGGAAAGGACAAAGAAGCATGAGCATCATCAAGCCGGCCCCTGCCGCGGCGAGAAGCGACCACCCTGCCGCAGTGCAGCACCCGGGCGGCAAGGGCCGGGGACCGGCCAAAAAGCACTTCGGCATCCATCTCTTCCTGATCGTGATGGCAGCCATGTGGCTGGTGCCGCTGGCCTGGACCATCTTCACGTCCCTGCGGCCCAAGGCCGATACCGACAAGTACGGGTACTTCAGCCTCGGCGGGTCCTTCAATTTCGACAACTTCGCCGAAGCATGGACCCGGGGCGGGTTCGCGCAGTACGCCTGGAATTCCGCGCTGATCACCATTCCGTCGGTCATCCTGATCTTGTTCTTCGCCTCGATGATGGCTTTCGCTGTCAGCCGGGTGGCCTGGAAATTCAACGTCACGCTGCTGATCATGTTCACCGCCGGCAACCTCCTGCCGCCCCAGGTGCTCGCGGCTCCCCTGTTCCAGATGTTCAAGCAGCTCGAACTCCCCTACAGCGTCAGCGATTCCGGCAACCTCCTCAACACCTACATCAGCGTCATCGCCGTCGACACGGCATTCCAGATCGGCTTCGTCACCTTCGTGCTCTCCAACTACATGAAGGCACTGTCCCCCGAACTGACCGAGGCTGCCCTGGTGGACGGCGCCGGCATCTGGCGGCAGTACTGGGAAATCATCCTCCCCCTGTGCCGGCCCGCCCTTGCCGCGATGGGCACGCTGCAGGTCATCTTCATCTACAACGACTTCTTCTGGCCGCTGCTGTTCATTCAAAGCGGTGACCGGCTCCCGCTCACCACCGCCGTGAACAACCTTCAGGGCCAGTTCCTCTCGGACTACAACCTGATCGCCGCCGGCGCCATGATCACAGCCATTCCTGCCCTCATCATCTACCTGCTCCTGCAGCGACACTTCGTGGCCGGACTGACGCTCGGCTCCAGCAAAGGATAAACGTGGACTTCAATAACAACACCGCCCCCATGGACTACATCACCGCGCGCCTGGGCTCGGAAGGCGCACCCATGCTCGCGTTCGGCGGCGATTACAACCCGGAGCAGTGGCCCGAGGAGACCTGGGACGAGGACGTCCGGCTCATGCGCGAGGCAGGCATCAACCTGGTCAGCGTGGGCATCTTCAGCTGGTCGTTGCTGGAACCGTCCGAGGGTATCTACGAATTCGGCTGGCTGGACCGGGTGCTGGACCTGCTGCACGCCAACGGCATCCGGGTGGACCTGGCCAACGCCACCGCCTCGCCACCGCCCTGGTTCAGCCACAAGTATCCTGGGTCCCTTCCCGTCACAGCCGACGGAGTGCGCCACAGTTACGGGTCGCGGCAGGCCTTCGCCGCATCCAGCCCGGACTACCGCCGTGCCGCGGCGGCCCTGACGGAGCAGATCGCCATGAGGTACAAGGACCACCCCGCGGTGGTCATGTGGCATGTGCACAACGAGTACGGCTGCCACAACCAGCCGGACTTTTCTGACGGCGCCGCCGCCGGCTTCCGCAACTGGCTGGAAGCCCGCTACGGGAGCCTCGACGGACTGAACGATGCCTGGGGTACCGCCTTCTGGTCCCAGCGCTACTCCGCCTGGGAGGAAATCCTGCCGCCGCGGACCTCCGGGACCTGGGTCAATCCCACCCAGCAGCTGGACTTCGCCCGGTATTCCTCGGACGAACTTCTTGAGTGCTACAAAGCGGAGGCCGCGATCATCCGGTCGCATTCCCCGCATCCGGTGACTACCAACTTCATGGGCTTCAACATGGGCCTGCACCAGCCGGTGGACTACTGGCGTTGGGCCGAACACATGGACGTGGTGTCCAACGACCACTACCTCATCGCTGAGGACCTGCGGAACTTCCAGGAGCTTGCCGCGGCGGCGGACCTGAGCCGCGGCTGGGCGCAGGGCCGGCCCTGGCTGCTGATGGAGCACTCCACGTCCGCGGTTAACTGGCAGCCCCGCAATATCGCCAAGGCGCCCGGCGAAATGCTGCGCAACTCGCTGCAGCACATCGGCCGCGGCGCCGACGGTGCCCTCTTCTTCCAGTGGCGGGCTTCCCGGGCCGGCGCGGAAAAATTTCATTCCGGGATGCTGCCGCACGGGGGAACCGACACCAAGGTGTGGCGGGAAGTCGTCCAGCTGGGCCAGGCGCTGCGCAGCCTCGCCGAAGTCGCCGGCTCGACGGTGACCGGCGCGTCCGGCCGCGTTGATGTCGCGATCATCCATGACACCGATGCCCGCTGGGCCTCGGAACTCGACTCGCACCCGAGCACGGATGCCTCGAACATCGCAGAAACGCGCCGCTGGCACGATGCCTTCTACCGTGCCGGGGTCCCCACCGACTTCCGTCAAAGCACCGATGATCTCTCCGGCTACCGGCTCGTGGTGGCCCCGATGCAATACCTCGTGACCGACGCCGGAGCGGCCAACCTGGACCGCTACGCAAGGGACGGCGGCCACCTCGTCATCACGTACTACTCGGGCATTGTGAACGAGCACGACCACATCCGGCTCGGCAGCTATCCGGGCGCGTTCAGTGAGCTGTTGGGCGTACGGATGGAGGAATTTTATCCGTTGCGCTCCGGCGAATCGCTTCCGCTCAGCGCCTTCGGTGCGGGTTCGTGCTGGAGCGAACTCGGCCGGGCCAGCACCGCCGAGGTGCTCGCCGCGGTAACCGAGGGGCCTGTGGCCGGTTCGCCGGCGGTTACCCGCAACCAGGCGGGAACGGGCCTGGCCTACTACGTCGCCACCACGTTGTCGGCCGCGGGCCTCAGCGACTTCGTGGCGCTCAGCTGCGCCGACGCGTCGGTCCAGCCGCTGGTACCGGATCTTCCGCCCGATGTGGAGGTCATCCGGCGGAGCAAGGACGGCACGGACTGGACGTTCTGCATCAACCACGGAACGCAGGACGTCCGGTTGCCCCTGGCGGGAGTCGACCTCATCGCCGGTCAGGAACTCGACGGCGGCCTTGCCCTGGGCGCCGGCGCTGCCGCTGTCGTCCGTTCCCGGACCGCTGCCGAAGCGGTCCGGTAAGGACACCAGATGCTCGCCGCAGCCCGCCACTCAGCCATCATCGCGGAAGTCCAGCGTGAACGAATCGTCCGCGTCGCGGACCTTGCGAAACTGCTGGGCGTCTCCCTGATGACCGTCCGGCGGGACATCGAAGCGCTGGACGCTGCCGGCGCCGTCGAAAAGATCCACGGCGGGGCCAAACTGCCCGGCGGGGCCAGCACCCACGAACCGGGCTTCGAGCTGAAATTAACCCAACTCCCGGAGGAGAAGATGGCGATTGCCCACGAGGCCGCCGCGCAGGTTCGTGAAGGGATGGCGGTGGGGCTCAGCGCGGGCACCACCACCTGGGCGCTGGCGCAGCTGCTGTCCGCCGGGCCACGGATCACGGTGGTGACCAACTCGGTGCGTATTGCCGGCGTCTTCCATCAGGGATCGTCCCCGTCCACGGTGATCCTGACCGGCGGCGAACGAACCCCCTCCGACGCTCTCGTTGGGCCGCTGGCCACGTCCGCCCTGAAACAGCTCCACCTCGACGTGCTCTTCCTCGGCGTCCACGGCGTCGACGCCGACGCCGGCTTCACCACCCCCAACGTGCTGGAGGCGGAAACCGACCGTGCCTTCGTGGCGGCCGCCCGCAGGGTGGTTGTGCTCGCGGACCACACCAAATGGGGAACCTTGGGCATCAGCACGATCGCCGCCCTTGAGGACGCTGACGAGCTCATTTCAGACGACCATCTGGGCGGCGAAGCCCGGCGCATCCTTGGGGAACGGGTGGGCAGGCTCCGGCTGGCACCTCTCGTTCCCGCCGGGTCGCCTGCGGGCTGACCGGGAGCGCCCTTCCACCCCTACCGCCCTTCCACCCCTACCGCCCTTCCCGCCCCTGACGACCACAAGCCTGGAGCTGCCGTGAACCACCCGAACCCCGCCACCGTTGCCCAGGAATCGCCGGCCCTGCACCCGCTGCCCCGGTTACTGTACTTGCGGCGCTCCGGCACGGCGCTGCTCATTGACTGCAGCACCGGCGAACCTGCTGTGCTGCACTTCGGCGCGGACCTGGGCCCCTACCTGCCGGACTTGTCGCTGCTCGGCGACCCCGTGGCGCCCTCTTCCCTGGACATTCCCGTGGCGCAAGGCCTGATTCCGCAAGCCTCGTCCGGCTGGCGCGGCCGGCCCGGACTCCGCGGCCACCGCAATGGCCGCTCGTTCTCCGCCCGGCTCCGCCTCGTGTCGGTGACGGAGGATGCTGACTGTTCCGCCGTCATCACCCAATCCGACCCCGCCGCCGGCGTCACCCTCCGCACCGAGATCAAAATCAACGATGGCGGCCTGCTGCAGCTCCGGCACAGCCTCCACAACGACGGTCCGGGCAGCTATTCGGTGGAGGAACTCGCCGCGGTGCTTCCCGTGGGGCGTGCCGCCGGTGAAATCCTGGACCTGACAGGGCGCTGGTGCCGGGAGAACCACCCCCAGCGGCTCCCCATGCGACAGGGCACGTGGGTACGCTCCGGCCGGCACGGACGCACCGGCCATGATTCCTCGCTGCTGCTGGCGGCCGGAACCCCGGGCTTCGGCAACCGGCACGGGCAGGTCTGGGCCGTCCACCTGGGCTGGAGCGGCAACCACGAAAGCTTCGTGGAAACCATCGCCGACGGGCGCGCAGTCATCGGCGCCGCGGAATTGCTGGGCTCCGCCGAGGTCACACTCGCCGCGGGAACCAGCTACGAGACACCCTGGCTCTTTGCCGCGTATTCGGACTCCGGGCTCGACGGCATCAGCGACTCGTTCTACGCCTGGTTCCGGGCGCGGGCGCACCATCCCGGGGTCCGGTCCGGGAAGCCGCGCCCCGTGGTGCTCAATGTGTGGGAGGCGGTGTACTTCGACCACCGCCTCGGCACGCTGCTGGAGCTGGCCGGCACCGCGGCCGGGCTCGGCGTCGAGCGCTATGTCCTCGACGACGGCTGGTTCCGGGGCCGCCGCGACGACTCCGCCGGCCTGGGCGACTGGTATGTGGATGAACAGGTGTGGCCGGACGGGCTCACGCCCCTGATCGACGCTGTCACCGCCCACGGCATGGAATTCGGGCTGTGGGTCGAGCCGGAAATGATCAACGAGGACTCGGACCTCGCCCGCGCACACCCGGACTGGATCGCCGGTCCCGGCCCGATTCCGCAGGAATCGGGGGTTCTGACGACCGGCGCGCCGGGCCGGTTGCCGGAGCGCTGGCGGAACCAGCAGGTGCTGGATCTCGTCAACCCGGAGGCCTGGCAGTATGTCTTCGACCGGCTCGATGCTCTCCTCACCGAGCACCGCATCAGCTATCTGAAGTGGGACCAGAACCGGGATCTCGCCGAAATGGGGCACGAGGGCGGCCCCTCGGTCCACGCCCAGACGCTGGCCGTGTACCGGCTGCTGGATGAGTTGCGGAAAGCCCATCCCGACGTCGAGATTGAAAGCTGCTCATCAGGGGGCGCCCGGGTGGATCTGGGGATTCTGGAACGCACCGACCGGGTCTGGGCCTCCGACTGCAACGACGCTTTGGAACGCCAGACCATTCAGCGGTGGACCGGAACGGTGGTCCCGCCGGAACTCGTCGGCGCGCATATCGGGCCGACTACCTCGCACACCACGGCCCGCACCCACGACCTGTCATTCCGCGCCATCACCGCCATGTTCGGCCACTTCGGCCTGGAATGGGACGTCCGCCACCTCCAGGGCGCAGAGCGGGACGAGCTCGCCGCCGTCATCGCGCTGTACAAGGAACACCGCACACTATTGCACAGCGGGCGCATGGTGCGCGCCGACGAGCCGGACCCCGCACTGATGCTGCACGGCGTCGTCGCACACGACGGCTCCGCCACACTGTTCGCGCTGGTGGCGGTCGCGACGTCGTTCGCCGAGGTTCCCGGCCGCGTGGCGCTGCCCGGGCTGTTGCCCGGCCGGAATTACCGGGTAGAGCTCGCCTACCCTGCGCTGGACAGCGGACACACCTTTACCCAGACGCGTTCTCCCGCGTGGCTGGCCACCGGAATTGAGGCGAGCGGCCGTTTCCTTGCCGGGTCAGGTCTGCCGATGCCTGTTCTGAACCCGGAACACGGCCTGCTGCTGAGCGTGCGGGCCGTTACGGATGACGCCGGGAAGGCCACCTGACATGGCCGGAATCACAAAGCGCGCATTCCAGCTGGCTGACGGGCGCGACATCATCTACTTCGACGACGCCGATACCACGCTCTCCCCGGAACGGTCCCCGGATCTGCGTGTTCCGGCACCGCGGCCACGAACGGCCACCATGCGGCAGGACGTTCTGACCGGCGAATGGATTTCGGTGGCGTCGGCCCGGCAGAACCGGATCGTGCTTCCGCCCACGCACCTCGATCCACTGGCACCCGCCTCGGCGCAGAATCCCTCGGAGATCCCAAGCCTTTACGACGTGGCGGTCTTCGAAAACAAATCGCCGTCCTTCGGCCCGGACCTGGCCGGTCCGCAGGCGCCGGAGGGGCTGGATGACCTGTCCCGGATCGGGCTGGGCCGCAGCCGCCAGTCCGTGGGCCGGTGCGAGGTGGTCTGCTTCTCACCCGAACACACCGGGTCGCTCGCCGGCGTTTCGACGTCACGGATGCGGACCGTGGTGGAGGCCTGGGCGGACCGGACGGCAGCGCTGTCCGCGATGCCCGGCGTCCAGCAAGTCTTTCCCTTCGAGAACCGGGGGGAAGAAATTGGGGTGACACTGCACCACCCACACGGGCAGATCTACGCCTACCCCTTCATCACGCCGCGCACCCAGCAACTGATCCGCTCCGTGGAGCGCTACGGCAGTTCGCTTTTTGAGGACGTCCTCGACTTCGAACGTACATCCGAGCGGGTGGTGCTCCACGGCGAACACTGGACGGCGTTCGTGCCTTTCGCGGCGCGCTGGCCCCTGGAACTCCATGTTTTGCCGCACCGCCAGATTCCCGACCTCGCCGCTACCCGCCGGGAGGAACGTGACGAGTTCGCCCTGCTGTACGGCCGGCTGCTGCGCGGTGTCGACGCCCTGTATTCGACGCCGACTCCCTACATCTCGGCATGGCATCAGGCCCCCGTCCGGGCGCACCGGGACGATATCCGTCTGATGCTCCAGCTGACCTCGCCCCGGCGGGAAGAAAACAAGCTCAAGTACCTTGCCGGTTCGGAGGCCGCGATGGGGGCGTTCATTGCCGACATCGCGCCGGAAACCGCGGCCGCCCGCCTCCGGGAGGCCGTCGGGCCGGGCTAGGCGCGCACAAGTTCGGCGACGTCGGCCAGCAGCTCCACGGACCGGAGCCGCGCTTCAGTGCCGGTGCTCTGGTGCGCGACGATGAGCTCGTCGGCGTCGGCGTGGGCGGTGAACCCGTCCAAGTATTCCAGCACCGCGTCCGGGGTGCCCACGGCGGAGTACTTCATCATCTGGGCCACGTGCTGGCCCTTCGGTGAGTCCAGGATCATGTCCGCCTCATCATCACTGAACTCGCGGCCGTTGCCGAAGAACAGCGAGACCCGGGCGCGTTTGGTGGCCTGGAACATTTCTTGCGCCTCGGCCGCGGAATCCGCCGCGATGACATTGACCGCGGCGATCACGTGCGGGGCGTCGAGCTGGGCGGAGGGCTGGAAGTCGCGGCGGTAGATGGCCACGGCGTCCCGGAGCGCATTTGGAGCGAAGTGCGAGGCGAAGGCATAGGGCAGGCCCAACTGCGCCGCGAGCTTGGCGCCGAACAGCGAGGATCCCAGGATGTACAGGGGTACATTGGTTCCCTTTCCCGGGGTGGCCTCGACGCCCTGGATCCGGGTGGGGCCGGTCAGGTAACCCTGGAGCTCCAGCACGTCCTGCGGGAAGCTGTCCGCGGACATCGGGTCGCGGCGCAGGGCCCGCAGGGTGTTCTGGTCGCTGCCGGGTGCGCGGCCCAGGCCAAGGTCGATCCGCCCCGGGTGCAAGGTTTCCAGGGTGCCGAACTGCTCGGCGATGGTCAACGGGGAGTGGTTGGGCAACATCACACCGCCGGCGCCGAGACGGATGCGCTCAGTCTGCGCGGCAACGTGGGCGATCAGCACGCTGGTCGCCGAGGACGCAATGGCTGACATGTTGTGGTGCTCGGCGTACCAGACCCGGCGGTACCCGCGCTGCTCGGCGAGCTGCGCCATGGCAACGCTGCCCGCGAAGCTTTCCGCCGCCGTCTGGCCCTTGCCGATGGTTGCGAGGTCAAGGATGGAAAGCGGAACAGTCACGGAAAAGCCGGCCTTTCGTAGCGGGGTTTGGTCAGGTGCCGCGCCGGATTCCGGGACGGACACACTGTGGACAACGACGCGGGGCCCCGGGATATTTCGGCCTCAGGTGTGGCGCACCCCATGCCGGTTCCAGGCCGCGGCTCACGGGCATGAATAGTTATCGCCCCGCCACATGAGCCGGCAGACGGAATACTCAGCTGGCTGAGGGAGTTGCCGCCGCTATGAGCCATGACACCGCACAGCAACCGCAAACGTCCGCCACGATCGATCTCAGGGACCTGGGCACTGTCCGCCGCCTCGGGTTCGGCGCCATGCGCATTGTCGGGGACGGGGTCTGGGGCGAGCCTGCCGACCGCAAGGCCGCCATCGCCGTCGTCCGCCGCGCGGTGGAACTCGGCGTCGATTTTATTGACACCGCCGATTCTTACGGGCCGAACATCAGCGAGGAGATCCTGGCTGAGGCCCTGCACCCTTACCGGGAGGGACTGCTGATTGCCACCAAGGTCGGGTTCACCCGCACCGGTCCCGACGTGTGGGTGCCGCTGGGCCGGGCAGAATATCTTCGGCAGCAGACGGAGTTGAGCCTGCGCAAGCTCAAGGTTGACGAGCTGGACCTGCTCCAGTTGCACCGGATCGACCCCAAAGTGGATCCGGAAGAGCAGTTTTCCGTGCTCCGTGACCTGCAAAAGGAGGGCAAGGTTAAGGCGCTGGGCCTGTCCCAGGTAAGTGTTGCCGAACTCGAAGAGGCGGGGAAGTACTTCACCGTTTCCACCGTGCAGAACCGCTACAACCTGACTGACCGCAGCTCCGAGGACGTCCTTGACTACGCGGAAAAGAACGGGATCGGTTTTATCCCCTGGGCCCCCATTTCAGCCGGCGAACTGGCGCAGCCGGGAGGTCCGGTGGACGAAGCCGCCAGGCGGCTCGGCGCCACCACCTCCCAGGTGGCCCTGGCCTGGCTGTTGCGCCGCTCCCCCGTTATGATGCCGATCCCTGGCACCGGTTCGGTCCAGCACCTCGAAGAGAACCTGGCCGCAGCCGGCGTCGTCCTGGACGACGCCACCTTCGCCGAACTCGAAGCCGCGCGCTGACCCCTTTTGCTTTTTTATGCCTGCTTTTTACTTTCTACCGCCGGCCCCGTGGCCGGCAGAACAGGAGCCAGACATGGCTAACATCCTGATGGTTGTCTCCGCCGCCGATTCGCTCACCATGCGCGACGGCAGCGAACACCCCACCGGCTACTGGGCCGAGGAGCTGGTGGTTTCGCACCAGACCCTGCTCGACGCCGGACACACCGTCCACCTCGCCACCCCCGGCGGCGCGAAGCCCACTGTGGACGAAGTGAGCCTCGCCGCCGAAGCCGCCGGCGGCGAAGACCGCGCCGACGGTTTCCGCAGCTATCTCGCCGGGATCGACGCCGAGCTGTCCGCGCCGCTGGTGCTGGCCGACGTCGGGCTCTCCGGCTATGACGCAATTGTGATGCCCGGCGGTCACGGGCCCATGAGCGATCTTTACCAGGACGCCGACCTCGGGACGCTTCTGGTCGCGGCGAACACGGCCGGCAAGGTCATCGCGCCGTTCTGCCACGGCCCGGCCGGCCTGTTGAGTGCCACGAACGACGCCGGCGAGTTCGAATTCGCGGGCCGCCGCCTCACTGTCT
The DNA here is from genome assembly GCF_035984855.1 of Arthrobacter sp. MP_M4. NCBI lineage: Bacteria > Bacillati > Actinomycetota > Actinomycetes > Micrococcales > Micrococcaceae > Arthrobacter > Arthrobacter sp. MP_M4. Next base: position 3,283 of record NZ_JAXCHX010000016.1, on the reverse strand, counting down.
TCACCAACGAGGAGGAGCTCAACGGCGGCACGGGCCCCAACACCCCGTGGTTCGTGGAGGATGAGTTGAAGGCCAAAGGCGCCGTGATTGAAAACGCCGCCCCCTGGAGCTCCCACGTGGTCCGCGACGGCAACCTGATCAGCGGCCAGAACCCGCAGTCCAGCGAGGACGTGGCGAAGGAAGTCCTCAAGGCCCTCGCCGAATAGCAACCGCCGAAACGCACAGCACCCGCCGGGTCCGGACAGCCGGGCCCGGCTAAGCTGGCGGCATGGCCATCAAATCCACTGCCGAGAAAATCGCCACCATCCAAAAGGGGTACACCCTGGACGGGCCCACCATTGAGTTGGGCGCCGTAATCATCGACGGCGAGGTTCGCAAGGAAGCCCCCGTCCGGCTGCCGCTGTCCATGATGAACCGCCACGGGCTGGTGGCCGGGGCCACCGGCACAGGCAAGACTGTCACCTTGCACATGATGGCTGAACAGCTTTCCGCCGCCGGGGTCCCGGTCTTTCTGGCGGATATCAAGGGAGACCTCTCCGGGCTTGCCACTGCCGCTACCAGCAGTGAGAAGCTGATGGCCCGCACGGCAGGGATCGGCCAGACGTGGTCCGGCAAGACGTTCCCCGTGGAGTTCCTGGCCCTCGGCGGTGACGGCCACGGCATTCCGGTCCGTGCCACCGTCACTTCCTTCGGCCCCATCCTGCTGTCCCGGATCATGGAGCTCAACGACACCCAGGAATCCAGCCTGCAGCTGGTCTTCCACTTCGCGGACAAAAACAACCTCGAACTGATCGACTTGAAGGACCTGCGGGCTGTCATCCAGTTCCTGACTTCCGCTGACGGCAAGGACGAGCTCGAGGACCTCGGCGGGCTGTCGAAGTCGACCGCCGGTGTGATCCTCCGCGAACTCATCACCCTCGAAGCGCAAGGCCTGGAAAAGTTCTTCGGCGAGCCCGAATTCGACACCGCCGAATTGATGCGCACCGCCCCGGACGGCCGCGGCGTTATCACCTGCCTGGAGCTGCCCACCCTGCAGAGCAAGCCGATGCTGTTCTCCACCTTCTTGATGTGGCTGTTGGCTGACTTGTTCGAAGACCTGCCCGAAGCCGGCGACCTGGACAAACCCAAACTGGTGTTTTTCCTCGACGAGGCCCACCTGCTGTTCAATGGCGCCTCGAAGGCGTTCCTGGATGCGATCACCACCACTGTACGGCTGATCCGGTCCAAGGGCGTCGGCATCTTCTTTGTCACCCAGACCCCGAAGGATGTCCCCGCCGAGGTCCTCGGGCAGCTCGCCAACCGCGTGCAGCATGCCCTCCGGGCCTACACTCCGGAGGATGCCAAGGCGCTCAAAGCCACCGTCTCCACCTTTCCAATGAGCGACTACGACCTCGCCGAAACCCTCACGTCCGCCGGGATCGGGGAGGCGGTCATCACCGTTATGAATGAAAAGGGCGCCCCGACGCCGGTGGCCCTCACCCGCCTGCGCGCACCGGAATCCCTCATGGGCCCCAGCGCCGACGCCCTGCTCGCCAGCACCGTGGCCGCCTCATCACTGCTGCCCAAGTACGGTACCGCCGTCGACAACGCCTCCGCTTATGAGAAGCTCTCCGGGAAAGCCCCGGGCACGCCCGCCGCGGACTCCGCTCCGGCCCCCGGTGGAGGCTCCGACGTCGACGCCGAAGCCCGGCGGATCGAGGAGGACATCCTGGGCCGCCCCAGCAGCCGACCTGCCCCGGCTCCTCCCCGGGAACCCCGCCGGGAGGCCCGGCAGGAACGCCAGCCCGCCGAAGACGGCGGCATGGGTGGGGATCTCGCCGGGGCCCTGGGCGGCGCCCTCGGCGGCGGACTCAAGAGCATGGCGCGCTCGCTCGGCACCCAGCTCGGCCGCGAACTGCTGCGCGGAGTCTTCGGCACTGCCCCCAAGCGCCGCCGGCGTTAGGAGCGGCCCGGCGGGCTGACGAAGCCTTCCGGGCAGCGTGCGACACGGGGATTCCTGTGGGGTGCAGGTAACGTAAGGTGCGTGCAAATGTCTCAGGCGTTCGTCAGGATCGCAGCCGGGTGGCTGCTTGCCCTGATGCTGGCCGTGGCTGGCGGCGTCGTCGCGATCAATGTCGTGAACAATTCCGTGGCGAGCCCGCAGCAGCCTGTCCGTGAGTATATCGATGCCCTGCAGAAGGGCGAGGGCGGAAAGGCCCTCGGTCTGTTGCACGCGTCCGTGCCGCCAAGCAACGCCGCCATGCTGGACGGAACCGCGCTGCAGACGGCCGCTGCCCGGATCAGCGGAGTGGAGTACGGCCCGGCCGAGGACCGTGGCGGGAACCAGGTGATGGTGCCGATTGAGTACACCATTGACGGCAGCCAGCTGCGGACCGAGTTCCTGCTGGAAAGATCCGGGACGGACTGGCTGTTCTTCCACCAATGGACCATCGTTCCCGCCGCCCTTCCCGTCCTGAACGTCACCGTGGTCAACGCGAGCGAGGCCAGATTGAACGGTGTGCCGGTGAACATGCCCAACGGCCGTAACTCCTTCGCCGTCTTTTACCCGGGAGAGTACGAGGCCTCGCTGTCCGGTGAATACTTCGCAGCGGCGCCCACCAGGGCCACTCTGTCGGGCCGGGACATCCCGGTGGCGCCACTGAATCTGCTGACCGAGGCCACCGACGGGCTGAAGAACGCCGTGGGCGGCAAGGTCAAGGAATTCCTCGACACCTGCGCCGACACGGCCGACAAGGAGCAAAAGCTCCAGCCGGACTGCCCGTTCTACCACACCACCGACAACCGCGTGATGGACGGCACCATTGACTGGAGCATCACCGAATACCCCGCCGTCAAGATCGAGCCCTTCGGTGGACGCTGGGTAGTCGCGCCCTTGGACGGCAAAGCCCGGATCACGGCCCGGCAGATCGACCTTTTCACCGGGGCCATAACGGACTTGAACACGGTGCACGATTTCAGTTTCACCACCCGCCTGGACATTGACGGCGACACCGTCAACATCACCCCGCTGCTGAACTACTGACCCTGAGCCCGGGCTGCCCACCCCGCCGCGACCCACCGGAACGTTTCGCCGCAAAAAGCGCCGCGGGCCGGCCGCGCGCATTCCGCCGCCGCGGGTTCTCCGCCGGGCCAAGAGCCCGCTGTCCGTGACACCGCAGCCACGGACGGCCCTCCAGCGGGGGCTTAGTGGCTCTTCGAGGTTCCCGGGGAATGGTCTGCTGAGATGATTGCTCATGCTGCCATCCGGGCTGCACTTCTCAAGAGGATACGCGATTTGTAGTTG